>JAKQNG010000035.1 GCA_029565915.1 Deltaproteobacteria bacterium | reverse complement strand
TGGCTGTTTATCGTGACGATCTGGGCAATGGTGGCGTGGGGATGCGACAGTGCGGCGCCCCGGGCAGACAGCGATGCCGATTCGGACAGCGACGCCGATCTGCCTCCTCTGCACATCGAAGCGGAGTGCGCGTGGGGCGCCGACATGGGGGACTGCAACGGCGCAGTCGAGGGCGGTTCCAATGCAGCCCTGCCCGGACAGGACGGGGCGGACAGCATTCCCCTGCTCAAGGAAGGCGAACAGATTGTCGGCTATTTCTACGCGGGTTCGTGGCTGGCGTTTCCGGGCATCGATCTGACGGGCTATACCCACGTGGCGGCCATGGTGGCGGCGGCCAAGGCAGACGGCGCCTTCGAGGTGCGCCTGGACGCGGCGGACGGCACGCTGATCGCGACCATCGCGGTGCCGGATACGGGGGCCTGGGACAGCTTCGCCAGGGCGGAGGCGGCCATCAGCCCGGTCTCCGGCGTGCACACGGTGTATCTGGTCAGTGCGAACAACGCCTCCTACAACGGCGACGTGGACTGGATCGAATTCTTTGTGGACGATTCTCCGGAGGACACGGACACGGGCAGCGATGCGGACAGTGATGCGGACAGCGACAGCGACGCGGACAGCGACACGGATGCCGATACGGACACAGGGGGATGGGACGGCCACAAATTTGTGGGGAACATCGACACCTACGGCCAGATCCGGTCCGATTTCATGAACTACTGGGATCAGATATCTCCCGAAAACGCGGGCAAGTGGGGCTCGGTGGAAGGCTCGCGGGATCAGTATAACTGGTCCGCCATTGACGCCATGTATGCCTATTCAAGGGACCACAACATTCCCTTCAAACAGCACACCTTCGTCTGGAACGCCCAGGCCCCCAACTGGATCAGGACCCTGGGCGCTACAGATCAGGCCGCAGAAATCGAGGAGTGGATCAGTGATTTCTGCACCAGATATCCGAATACGGAACTGATCGATGTCGTGAACGAGGCAACCCCCGGGCACCAGCCTGCCGACTACGCTCTGAGTGCCTTCGGCGACGACTGGATTACCAACGTGTTCGAGCTGGCCCAGGAGCACTGCCCGAATTCGATCCTCATCCTCAACGACTACAACGTGCTGAGCTGGAACACCAACGAGTTCATCACCATGGCCACGCCCGCCATCAACGCCGGCGTCGTGGACGCCATCGGCCTGCAGGCCCACGGTCTGGAAGACTGGGACGTCACCACCCTGTCGAACAAGCTCACACAGCTCGAAGCCCTGGGCGTTCCGATCTACATCAGCGAATACGATGTCAATCGGGAGGATGACACCACCCAGCTCAACATCCTGAAGGCCCAGTTTCCGCTGTTCTACGAGCGGCCGTCCATCAAGGGAATCACCCTGTGGGGCTACGTAATGGGTCTGACATGGGTGGATTTCAGCGGCCTCATCCAGCAGAACGGCAACCATAGACCAGCCATGACCTGGCTCATGGATTACCTTGATCGATGATGGACGTTTGCACCTGCGGGTGCCGGAGGTATGCGACATGGAGAAAGTGTTTTTGCGCGCAATGAGTGGCTGTCTGGTGGTGCTGTTCCTTCTGGCGGTGCAGGGCTGTACCGGGACAAACGCGGTGGACGGGGCGGACAGCGACGCGGACAGCGACGCGGACAGCGACGGCGATTCGGACAGTGATGCCGATTCGGACAGCGATGCCGATTCGGACAGCGACGCCGATTCGGACAGCGATGCCGATTCGGACAGCGATGCCGATTCGGACAGCGATGCCGATTCGGACAGCGACGCCGATCTGCCTCCTCTGCACATCGAAGCAGAATGCGCGTGGGGCGCCGACATGGGGGACTGCAACGGCGCAGTCGAGGGCGGTTCCAATGCGGCCCTGCCCGGACAGGACGGGGCGGACAGCATTCCCCTGCTGAAAGAAGGCGAACAGATTGTCGGCTATTTCTACGCGGGTTCGTGGCTGGCGTTTCCGGGCATCGACCTTTCCGGCTATACCCACGTGGCGATCATGGTAGCGGCGGCAAAGTCGGACGGCGCCTTCGAGGTGCGGCTGGATGCGGCGGACGGCACGCTGATCGCGACCATCGCGGTGCCGGATACGGGGGCCTGGGACAGCTTCGCCCGGGCGGAGGCGGCCATCAGCGCGGTCTCCGGCGTGCACACGGTGTATCTGGTCAGTGCGAACAACGCCTCCTACAACGGCGACGTGGACTGGCTTGAGTTTTTTGCGCAGGACGCGCCGGAGGACACGGACACGGGCAGCGATGCGGACAGTGACACCGATGCCGACAGTGACACCGATGCCGACAGCGATACGGGATGCGAGCTGACGGCGCCCCTGGCATGGACCTCCACCGGTCCCCTGATTGCCCCCCGGAATGCCGGGGACCTGTCCATCAAGGACCCCACCATTGTGTTTTACGACAACAAGTATCATGTGTTCGCCACCGTGAACGACGGCGCCTGGCGCTCCGTGTACCTGAACTTCACCGATTTTTCGCAGGCGGGCACCGCCACCCAGACGGAGATGGGCGGCTGGGGATGCGGCAATACGGTGGCACCCCAGGTCTTCTTCTTCCGCCCCCACAACAAGTGGTACCTGATCTACCAGTGGGGTGCCCGGTACTCCACCAACGACGACATCAATAATCCGTCGGGATGGAGCACGCCGAAGACGCTGCTGCCCAACGAACCGGCCAACACCATCGACATCTGGGCCATCTGCGACGACGACAACTGTTACCTGTTCTTCTCCAACGACTACGGCGATCTGTACCGTTCGAAGGTGGCGATTGAAAATTTCCCCAACTTCACCAGCGCCGAGATCATCATGCACGAAGACAACGCGGGCGATCTGTTCGAAGCCAGCAACGTGTACAAGATCAAAGGCCAGAACAAGTACCTGCTGATGGTGGAGTGCTACGGGCCCAGGTATTTCCGCTCCTGGACAGCGGATCGGCTGGACGGGGAATGGACGCCGCTGGCCGACACCAAGAGCAACCCCTTCGCCGGTTCCGCAAACGTCACGTTCCCGGATGGCAAGTGGTCCGACGACATCAGCCACGGGGAGATGATTCGCAGTGGCTACGACGAGAAGATGGAAATCGACTCGTGCAACATGCAGTTCCTCTATCAGGGCTATACGCCGCCGTTCAACGGCGACTACGGCGCCATTCCCTACAAGCTGGGCCTCATTACCAAAACCAATTGATATCCGTCAGTACCGCAGGCAGTCGGCGCAGGTGAAAACGATCATCGGCTGGAGAGGTGGGGATCATCTGCCGTGATGTGGCGCACCGATTCCACAAGGCGCAGGAAGCCACTGCGATAGCCTTCCTTGTCCGCTCCTTTTCCGGCGGTGCCCAGGGCGAGGACATCCTCCAGAGTCAGGCGACCCGTGTGGGCGTCCTTGCGCAGCAGCATGCCGAAGCCGGCCACGGATGCGGCGAAGCGGAAATCCGCGGACGTCTGCTCCGGGGGCGTCACCGTGGCGGGAACCCGGAATTCCCGCAGCACGCTGGTGTCGGAATCGACGGGTTTGTAGCGCAGCTTCAGGGTGAACAGTTCCCCGCCGGCGGCGTCCGGTGAGAACATCCGCCCGGTCTGGTAGCGCAGCGGATCGATGCCGGCATCCGTCGCCTCGCCGCGGGTGGGTACGAGCTCGTACAGGGCGGTGACCCCGTGGCCGGCCCCGGCTTCGCCGGCGTCCTTCTTATCATCCTTGAAATCCTTTGCCTCCAGCAGGCGGTTTTCGTAGCCGAGGAGCCGGTAGGACGACACCTCCGCCGGATTGAACTCCACCTGGATTTTCACGTCCTTCGCCACGGCGAGAAGGGTGCCGGTGAGATTGTCGATGAGCACCTTCTGCGCCTCGTGCATGCCGTCGATGTAAGCGTAGTTGCCATTCCCGCGATCAGCCAGGTATTCGAGGGTGTCGTCCTTGTAGTTGCCCATGCCCACGCCCAGCACGGTGATGAAGATGCCCAGCTCTTTCTTTTCCTGCATCAGGCGGATGAGGTCGCCGTGGCTGGTGACCCCCACGTTGAAGTCGCCGTCCGTGGCCAGGATGACCCGGTTGATGCCGCCCTTGATGAAGTGCCGCCGGGCCACCTCGTAGGCGAGTTCGATGCCCTCCGCGCCGTTGGTGCTGCCTCCCGAACAGAGTTGATCGATGGCGGCAGTGATCCGATCCCTGTGGCGGCAGGAGGTGCTGTCCAGCACCAGCCCGGAGGCGCCCGCATACACCACCAGCGCGATGCGGTCCCTGCTGTTCAGACGGTGCACCATGCGCTTCAGAGCCTGTCGCAGCAGAGGCAGTTTTTCGTCGGGCATCATGGAGCCCGACACGTCCACGAGGAACACCAGATTAGCGGGCGGTCGATCAGCGTCAGAAATTCCTCTGGCGCGGAGGCCCACCCTGGTCAGCAGGTGTTTGTTGTTCCACGGGCAGGTGGAGGTCTCCGTGCGGACTGCGAACACCTCGTCGCTTTCGGGCGCGGGATCGGACCAGGTGAAATAGTTCACCATTTCCTCGATGCGGACCGCGTCCTGCGGCGGCAGCGTGGATGCATCGATGAAGCGGCGGATATTGGCGAAGGACGCCGTGTCCACGTCGATGGAGAAGGTGCTGAGTGGGGTATCCTGAACCAGGTGGAACGGGTTGTGGGTGGTGGACGCATAGGATTCCGTATTGGCATAGGGTGCAAATCTGCCCGTCAGTCCGCCATGGTAGGTGCCGGACATGCCCGCGGCCATACCGTACCCGGCGCCGGTGCCGCCGATGCCGATGCTGCCGTAGCCG
Source organism: Deltaproteobacteria bacterium (assembly GCA_029565915.1). GTDB lineage: Bacteria > Myxococcota_A > Polyangia > JAAYKL01 > JAAYKL01 > JAKQNG01. Next base: position 8,737 of record JAKQNG010000035.1, on the reverse strand, counting down.
ACCCCGCCGCCGCCCCGGCCGGTGCCGGAGATGCTCCCGCCACCGCCCCCGTGGCCGATGGTGGTCAGGGATCCGAGGCCGATGGTGCCTTCGCCGTCATCCGGACTGGCGCCGCCGCCCCTGTCGGGTGGGCTCATGTAGTGGACGATCCGGGAGTCGTCGAGGGTCACGGTGGGCGGCGGATCCGTTTCCAGCAGCAGCAGATGGGCCGACGCAACGGCAATGGCGCCGCCGGCGATGAGCGCGATGATCCGGTGAACGGCGCGGAAAGGGTGCTGTTTGTCCTGTGGTCGCGGATGCATGGCGATCTCCTGTTCTGCGGACACACCGGTACCGGCGCCTTCCTTCGGGAAGGACGGATTCCACGGCAGGTGTGTTCCGCTTCAATGCGCCGGGCGTGACTGCCGGCGTCTGAAGAATTGGACAGCAGCGTGCGCGAAAGGTTCCGCATTTCTCGCACGGCATTCCCATATTCGCCGCCGCGTACCTCGTCCCCTCGGCCGTCGTGCTTTCCGCCGTCGCGCACCCCGTCCGTGAAAGTTGAAATCATTCGCGAATCGGTGGAGGCGAAGTCCATGCGCGGGCGTCGCTGGGGCAGCAGGCGGAGGATCGAAGGTGATTCTTATATCGGCGGCGGGTTTCGCGCGTTGTCCGGCGGTGTCCGGATCGGCGGGGCGGACGTTTTTCGCGGCAGCAATCGATGGCGGGGGCGTTTTGTCGAACTGCGAATGCAGCAGTGCCGTTGCGTTGCTTCAAACGCGGACACAAACGGTTGAATCGATGCGATCAGAATCCCACGGGCACGAGATACCCGGGCGGATAGCTCCACTGCGGCCACTCGATCTGCGCGGCCCGGCCCGGATGACGTCGGCACTTGCGCCATGCGTCCATGCAGCCCCGGTAGCTGTCGGCAAATGCGCGGTAGGCTTCTTCCAACGCGTCGAGGCGGCCTTTGTCGAAACAGAAAAATCGCTGCCGCGGTTTCCTCTCCACTTTTTTCGGCGACGAAAACGGGCTCTGCTGCAGCACGCGTTGCATGCCCAGGGGCGCCTTCCACATCCGGTCCGCGCGATACTTTGCACACGCGGACAGCAGCAGCTCCGTCACAAATGCCACCAGCTTTGCGTGGGGCTTTTTCTCGAATTCCGGCGGCGGCGTCAGCGCAAACGACCACGTGCATTCGAAGTCTTCTTTCTTCACCTTCTTGTTCCAGCGACGGGCCTCGTTGTAGTCGCCCCAGCGCAGGCCCTTCACTTCCACGGGCTTGTGGTCGAGCAGGTACGACAGGGACGACACGCCCCGCCAATGGGACGGCACGCCCACGAGCCCGGATTTTACGGGATTGGCCAGCAGGTACGCGTAGCGGTTCCAGAATTCGTCGTTGCCTTTGACCACCTCGTCGTCGTAGCGGCGCTGCCAGAAGGTTCCCTCGCGGCCCCAGTGTCTGTTGACCGCCGTGGCGAGGCACCCCTGAAAGTAATCCATGAACGCGGCGAGCTCGCCTTTGGTGTCGCGCAGCAGCAGGTGAAAGTGATTCGATAGAACGACGAACGCGAAGATCTCGATGCCGCGGCCCTTTTCTTCTTTTGCGCGGGCGAGCCACTGAAGCACGAGTTCGTTGATGGCCTTTGTGGGCAGCAGCAGAAACAACTGGTGCTCGGTGCGGTTGGTGACAAAGTGGATGGCGTCCTGTTCATGGATGCGCAGGGTGCTCAAAGGGTGCTCCTTTGTTAAAAAAAGTTTCACCCTCTCTTTCGGCCGCTTCGGGTCGGATTGTGCCAAAAAAATTTCCGGCGCTTCACTTTTTCAAATTTCTGAATGATTCCGCTCACCGCGGACGGGGTGCGCGACGGCGGAAGACAATTGCGAATTTTCTCTCCCGATTGTGTCAACCGGGGACCATGCGTTGCGTTCAGAAGGTCAGGTCAAACCCGAGTGTAATGGCGGTCCATGGAAGACCGAAGGTGGCAGTTTTTTCGGGTGTCCGGATTCTAATGGGCGGCAATGCGAAGGCGGTGAGGATGTCAATGCGCATGGACAGGGCCCGGTAGAGATGCCTTGATGCGCCGATGCGAAACAGCGGCACGATGGAACGTTCCGTTTCACTGCGACCCGAGTAACCTTCATCGGGCATGCCGTCCGCCAGGGTGAGCTGGCCTCCGATGCCCGCGTCCAGATCCAGCGTCCATAGGATGTCCGGCGGCAGGAATGCAATCTTCAGGGCCAGTGCCGCAAGACCGGACCACAGGACGACATCCCCTCCTCCACCCGAAAAGCGGGACGGCGTGAGGGGAAAGGTAAAAAGCCCACAGATGCCCAACCAGCGGGACGGGATGACAGCGAGTTCCAGCAGTCCGACACCGGAAGGTGCCATGCCGCCGAATGATACGGCACCACCACCGGAAAGGGCTACCCGCACACGAGCGGCGGACCTGTGACTCTGCAAGGAGGAGCGGGCGATTTCCCGGAGTGCCGGGCTGACCACCACCTGTTCCCGGGGTGGCGTGGCAGATTCGAGTTCGATGAGGCTTGCACGCAGCAACTCCACCGCTCGTACCGCATGGAGACCGGACAGGTCGTCTCCCTGAACGGGAAGTTCCCGCCGCAGCAGTTTGGCGGTGCTTCGATCGGCAATCCAGATGGATGGAATGCCCGCGTCGCTGCGCAGCGCAACGGCTGCCACGGCGCCGTGTTCCCGCGCGATGCGGTCGAGCTGCTCCGGGACGAATGATTGAGTTGAAAGGGAAATGGTAATGGGCGAAAACCCCATGGAGCGCAGTTCGGCGGCCATGCGGCGCTCAAACCGCTGCTGGGCATCTGTGTCGTCGGAGAGAAGGATGACCACGGTGGTTTGCGCTGATGCAGTGGCGGCGGACAGTGACACCAGCAGACACAGCAACAGGAATGGCGCACGGCGCATCATCGGTTCGTCTGCACCAGCTGCTGGGCGAGCGCGGCGTAGCTGCCCTTCGGCCATTTCTGGAGATAGTCGGCAGCCGCTCGTGCCGCGTCATCCAGGTCACCTGTCTTGTGAAGCGCTTCCATCCGACGACCGGCGGCATCGGGGGCCGAACGCCCCGCGGGAGATTCCCGCAGACAGATTTCATACCAGGAAAGGGAACCGGCGACATCGCCTCCCGCCTGCTTCAGGCGGCCGATCATAAACGCCGCATCCGCCGCTGTGGCCGTCCCTTCAAATCGCGCGCGCACCTGACGATAGACCACCAGTGCATCGTTCACCGCTCCGGCCAGCCGGGCGGTTTCCCCGAGGGCGAACAGGTCCCTTTCGTCGAGACGGGAGAGCAGTCGATCCCACCCGGCGCGCCGGGCCGCTGTCAGGGCGTCTTCGTAGCGGGCCTCCCGGGCCAGTTGCTGCCATTCGGAGGGGCGGGATACAGCCTGAATCTTGCCGCGTGCGACTGTCTGTCCGGGAGGAGTTGTCGCCGCCGTATCCGGATCGATGGCGACTGCCGGGGCGAGGGGTGCCGGTGAAGGAATTGCAGTCACAGCAGCAGCGGGTGTCAGCACCACGCGACCGGAATCTGCCTGTCCCTGCAGGACGAAACCCGGCGTTACGCGCTGCTGTCTCATGCCGGGTCCATCCACGGTCACTTCTCCTTCGTGCAACCGGAGGCTGAACATGCGGTTTTCGGGGGTCCAGGCAAGTTCGAACTGCGTACCCACCACGCGAACCCGGTAAGGGCCCGCATTCACAAACCAGGCGATGTTATCGCGGTGAATGACATGAAAACGGGCATCGCCCCGATTGAGGGACATCCGAACGCCATCCTCGTTGATGGCGTCAATCCGACCGTCCGCACCTGTGCGCAGGATCACCGTCGTTCCGTCCGTGAAGTGAAGCGGCAAGTCGGCCCGCTGCGCACTGAGCCAGGCACCTTCCTTGCCCGGGACGTCCTTTGCGCCCATCGTGAAGGACAGACTACCGGGCAGGAACATCCACAGAAGCAGTGCCGCCGCAGCCAGGGAAGGCGCAGCAACGAGGGCCATCGTCCGGAAAGGTACACGGCGTCGAACCGGTTCGTTCACCAGCGCGGCGCGCACGTCCGCAAGCCTTGAATGGGTGGCGAGGTGCCGGTCCATTGCGGCTCTGTATTCTCCGGCAAATTGTTTCATGTCGTTCATTGTTCGTTCCTCCCACCGGAAACCACGCGATCGCGCAGCAACGGATCCTCTGCGGCGAGGGTCATGAAACGGGACGTGGCCTTTGTCAGTCGCCGTTTGACGGTGGCCAGAGATATCGCCAGCTCTGTCGCGATTTGAAGCTGTTCCATGTTTTCGAAAAGCCGAAGGCACAGGATGAGGCGTTCTTCGGCGGGCATGCGCGCCAGCAGGCCATCCACCCGCCGCAGGGCTTCCTGGCCTTCCAGATCCGCGGATGGTCCCGCCACGTCCGGGAGTTCGTCCGGGTCGCGGAATCCGAAGAACGACCAGCGCTGCCGCCGTCGCAACTCTGTGCGGACGGTGAACACGGCGATACTCCGCAGCCACGGTTTCAGGCGGTCGGGCTGTTTCAATCGACCCATGTCCCGGATGGCCCTGACGAAGACCTCCTGGACGAAATCGTAAAGGTGAGGGTCCAGACCCATGAGGTGGGCCACCAGTCGTTCAATGTACCTTCCGTATCGATCGACGAGCGCCCTCATGGCCCGCCGATTCCCCGAACAGATAGCGGCCACCAGCGCGGTATCGTCACCGTCGAAGAAGAGCGGCACCACGTTGTCCGCAGTTTCGGGATTTCCGCGGCTGTCCGATATGGGTGTTGTTCTCTTCATCTGGCAACCAGTATACTCGGCGTTGTGGGACAGCTCAAAAAGTTCATTGCCGGTGTTGGGGCGCTCATTTTCCTTTCGTGCGCGGCCTGTACGGATGGACAGATGCTGCTGCTGACGTCAATTCCCATGGACGGCGACACCGATCCGGAGACGGAACCTGTAGTCGACGGAACGGACACCACGGTGGACCTCTGCACCGACAACGACAGCGATGCCGACGGCCTGTGCGATGACGTGGATCCCTGTCCGGAGGTGAGCGATGCCGCGCAGGCGCCGTATGAGGGCGTCACGCATGAAATTCCCGGGGTGATTGAGCTGGAATTCTACGACGAGGGCGGGCCCTGCGTGGCCTACATGGATCAGGACAGCGAAAACCGCGGCGATACGGATCCCTTCCGGGTGGAAGAAGGGGTGGACGCGCACGGGCAGCAGGTGGAAACCCCGGGGGATTACGTGGTTGGATTTACCTACGCGGGGGAATGGGTGGAATACACGGTGAACACGCAGGCGGGCGTGTACGATATCGAACTGCGCTATTCCAGTGAGATGGCCGGCGTGGCCGAAGGCAGCGTGGAACTCCGCCTCGATGAACAGGTGCTGGGAACATTTACTTTTCCCGACACCGGCGCATTTTCGGCATTCGGCAGCGCGATGCTGACCGAAGTACCCGTTCCGGCCCTGTCTTCCGGTGTGTTGCGCCTCATTTTTGAGGAACGGTACATCAACTATTCGTGGATTTCCTTTACGGTCGCGCCCTGAGGCCATGACCACCTGACGATTTATGAGCTGTGAATCCCCGCCCGCGATACCTGTGGTCAGCGGCATGCGTCCGTCGCCGCTTCAGGAGGAAATGCCATGCGCATGATGTTGATTGTATTGTGTTTCATGAGTCTGATGGGATGCACGGAGGAACTGTCGGGAAGAACGGGTGAAGGTTTGCAGGACGCCGATTCCGGCGCAACGCAGGACACGTCAGACCCGTCGGATTCGTCCGATGCTGTTGATGACACGATGCCGGAGGATACCTTTGCAGATTCCGAGTCCGGAATCGAAAACGGGTCCGACAGCGGCGCAGACAATGACAGCGATGCCGATGCCGACAGCGATGCCGATGCCGACAGCGATGTGGACAGTGACAGCGGGACCGAAGACAGCGATACCGCGACCCCGGCCTGCCCGCTGACGGCATCGGGGCCCGTGATCGCCGCGGCGAACGGCCAGGTCATCGAGAACCTGCGGATTATCGCTTCGGGAACGCCGGGCATCACGGTCAGCGGCTATTCCGACGTGGTCATCCGCAACGTGGAAATCCTTCACAACCAATCGAAGGGGATCGAGTTCAACAATGCGGACGGTCTCGTCATCGAAGACGTTTCCATCGAAAATGCGGGAGCGCCGGCGCAGGGAGCCAACTCGGATTCCGGCCAGAACAATATTCAGGGCAACAGCTCCGACAACGTGCAGATCACCCGCGTACGCCTGTCCCGCGGATCCTCCGGCGTCTATCTGGTGGGTTGTGCCAGTCCTCACCTGCAGTTCATCGAGGGCTATGACTTCCGCGGTCCCATGCCGCGGGGCCAGCTCGTGCAGTTCAACAACAGCCCCGACTGCATCCTCGAAGACTTCAGCGTGGTGAATCCGCAGGATTCATCATGGCCGGAGGACAATGTGTCCGTCTACGATTCGGACAACTGCATCATCCGACGGGGTCTCATCGATGGCAACAACGCGCCCCACGGGGTTGGCGTAATGGTGGAGTTCGACCATACGGGAGACAACGGCCTCATTGCGGACGTGGACGCCGTGCGGACGGGCAACGGGTGCTTCTTCGGATATCCGGCGTATGGGGTCACGTTCGAACGCACCCGCTGCCGGGATAACATCTGTACGGATCAGGGCAGGGGAGAACCGTCCTCCGGAGGACAGGGGTGGGTGGCCGGCGAAGACGCATCCATCGCGGTGGTGGATTCCACATATTGGAATCTGTGCAGCGGGATCCACTGGCATGCGGCGGACGCGGAGTTCACGACGCTGGAACTCGAATCGCAGGATTTTACTCTGCGTTCTGCAGTCGTTAACGATTTCTGCTGGGAATAAGGGAAGGGCGAAGCGCAGCGGGTTCGATCAGTCGTCGAGGTCAGCGGCCGTGACGGGGATGTCGTAGAAGCAGCGGTATTCCACGTTGTAGGCCTGTATGGCCGAATTGGGGTTCACGCACACCCAGTTGATGCCCTCGTAGAATTCGAGGGTGAAGAAACCGTCGTCGTCGGTGGTTCCGGCCGCTGTTCCGGCGAAGGTGGCCCATTCGATGCCCTGGTTGTCTTCTGCGCGGTAGACAAAACCGCTGTACGGTCCACGGGCGAAGTCCATGGTGGTGGTTTCACCGGCCGTGACGGTTACGCCTTCGGTGAGGGCTCCGCCGCCCACGAGCATGTCGTAGGTGCCGGCGGGAAGGTGGATTTCGTAGGTGCCGTCCACGTCCGTGAGGACAGCGCCGCCGCCTGCGGAGACGGGGATGTTGGGCAGGCCTGCGCCGCCCGCCGCGCGGTACACGGTGCCAGCGATGACGCCGCCTTCGGAAACGGTGAGGTTGACAGCGGCCGGATCCGTGGTGGCCGTTACGGAGGTGGTCGCTGCCGTGGTCAGGTAGTAGTCGTCCAGACCCATGACGCCCACGCTGTAGTCCAGTCCACCGGTGGCGCCCAGGATGACGACGTCCGTGAACTCGCCCGTGGTGTCATCCACCGGGGCAGTGGTTCCGGCAACAGCCAGACAGCTGTCGAACATCTGGGTGAAGATGGCCGTGGTGCCGACGATGACCGGCGCCGTGGGGTTCACGTTGCCGTCGATCCACCGCTCCCGCACCGTGGCGATGCCGGAACTGGCCAGGTTGGGGAACTGCCATCCACCCTGTCCGTCCACGACGGCCGCGACGCTGGCGAAGTTGCCCGCGTTGATGTCCGTGACGCCTGTGCCGGCGGTGAGGCCGCTGCCGACCGGGATGCCCGTAGCGCAGTCCACCACGTTGACGCTGCGACTGTTCATGGCCAGACCATCCCGATCCTGGACGGTGAGGGCCACTACATTCTTGGTCACGTTGAGGGGTAGATCCACGGCGACAGTGCCGCCGTCCGCATCCACGGTGATGACGTCGGAGATGTAGGGATGGACTTCCACCGGGTTGAGGTCGGTGTAATTGTCGACGGCGGCGGGCACCCGGACCACGGCCCGGTAGGTGCCTTCAAAGGCTTCCACGGCGGCGGAAAATTCGCTGCCCAGGGCCTGCCAGGTGGGGTCGTAGGCAAAGGTGAGGGTCTTCAGAAGGGTGCCCACAAGCTGCGCCGACGGGATGCCGTCCGCGTCCACCCGGTAGAGTTCAATGATCACATTCTGCAGTTTCACGCTGGTGGCGATGTTGACGTTCAGGTTGACCCGGGATGCCTGCTGCGTGGCATTGTGAACGCCTTCGGGCTTTTCGATGAGGAATTCCGTGGGCAGGGTGGGGACGTTTTCTCCGTCGAAGCCGTTGCACTCGATGCCCAGCGAGGCGTTGGCGCAGTTGTCCAAGCCGATGTCGTCGTTGGGATTCATGCGGGTGTTGAAACCCGTCAGGCTTGTCAGATAGTTGCCGGCGGGCAGTGGGACCGAAACCACGCCGCTCTGGTTGGTCGCCTTGGCGACGATTTGCATATAGCTTTCGCCAATGACGTCGTTGGGCGTGTGGTTCACGCCGAAGGTCGCTCCGATGGAGGCGTGTTCTTCCGCATCGGAGGCATTGCTGGCCCGCACGGTGAGGCGCAGAGTGCTGGCGGCTTCGAGGGAAATTTCCCGCAGGTCGTCCAGAACCGCATCGCCGTCGGAATCGGTGTCGGTATCGGTATCCGTATCGGTATCGGTATCCGTATCGGTATCGGTATCGGTATCCGTATCGGTGTCGGTGTCGG
>JAKQNG010000020.1 GCA_029565915.1 Deltaproteobacteria bacterium | reverse complement strand
TCTTCCGATCTCGTCAACCTATGCGTTTGCCCGGAGACCGCAGGCAAACGCATAGGTTGACGCAAGTTGAATGAACGATCCCTCCGGGGTGATGTTCAGAAATGCACGATTGTTGCCCCAGCAGAAGGCTTCGCCATCAGTTGTGAGCCCACAGGCATTCTCGAATCCGATCCCGACCGTCTGGAATGTGCCGGCTGGTTCGTAGGTCAAGCCCTGGCGATCATCCGGGACATCTTCCCAGTTTGCGTCGCGCAGGAGGATGTGAACGCTTTCATTGGTCATCAAATGAATCTCAGCATCGCACAGGGACAACTGTCGCAAGTCCGGGACATGGATCAGCAGGTCCTCCTCCCCACCATCACAATCGAGTGCGTTGCCTGCGCAGATGACCGCATTGTCGTCCCGCACGCCACATAATCGAGAGCAACTGCTCCAGAGTTTGCTGTCGATGGCAGCGGCAGAAAAACTTCCCAGAAAGGGATTCATGTATCCACCACCATAGGGCCCGGGCGCAAACGACTCCATCGGATCTCCCCACCCGTGGAACGTTCCATCCTGCTCCACTGCCGCAATGGAAGTGCCCGCGCTGACCCCGTCTTCGAGATACAGGCCGCCGGGCGGATGGAACAGCGAATCGAAGGGATTGTCGAACATCTCCGGTGTGCATGCCACCTGGTGGTGGTCGGTGAGATGGCAGGACATCTCCGTGGTGTCCGAGTCGGTTTCCGTGTCCACCGTGGGCGGGTCTGTGATTTTCAGATTTTCGAAATCCGCTTCCCAGCACCAGTGTTCGCCCGCCACGTCCGTGCCGCAGTAAGCACTGCTCAGGGACTGGAACAATTGGTCGGGCGGCGGCGCCCCGGTGCTGTAGTTTTCTCCCCAGCCGACCAGGGTGCCGTCTTCCCGGATGGCGCAGAGCCCGTCGAGTCCGCCGGCGATGTCGATGAACAAGCCATCCGGTGGTGCGCAGGAGGGGGAACCCCAGCAGCGGATCTGGCCGTCGAATCCCAGACCGCAGACACAGTAGTGGCAGTCGAAGTTGGGGATGCAGGTTGCTGCTGTTGCCATTGCCAGCCTGCGGGCGGTGAATTCATGGGTACAGGCGGCGAGATCGTCGGTCATGTACCAGCCGGGATCGCACAGGAACGGACAGCGCGCCGCTTGCGACCAGCCTTCGCTGTCGGTCCAGACCACGTTGACCATCACGTCCCGGTCTGTTGCGTGGAGGGGCGCGCCGGGCGTGCAGGGCACCTCCATGGCGGTCGGTTCCGTGTCGGTGTCGACGGTTTCCGTGTCGGTCGTTTCTGAATCTGCCGTTTCCGTGTCGGTGGTTGTTTCTGTCTCGCTGTCGTCGGTGGTCGGCAGATCGGCGGTGTCCGTGTAGGTGGTTTCTGAATCGGTTGAATCGGTGGTGTCCGCCGTGTCCGATGAGTCCGTCGGAACCGTGATATCGGACGGCGTGTCCGTGTCATCGGCCGTGTTTGCCGATCTCCAGCACCCGGCGGTTCCGAAGAGAAGAAACAGCGCGACAAGTGTCGTGTGGATGGCCCGGATGGCTGTCATGGATGGATAGTACGGTCCGCGACTTGATCTCCGCAAGCGGAACTTTCATCCACGACAGGCGGTCACGACCGGTGCCCCGACCGGGTGCCGCAGGCCTGGTTCATGCACGGGTCTTCGGGAAAACGGCGGGGAGGAGCTGTCAGCGGAGGCGGCCGCCCCAGCAGGCGAGGGTGCCGTCCATGCGGACGCCGCAGGCCTGGTTGTGGTTCACGGAGACGGAGGCGAAGGCGCCGTCGGGAATGTGGAGGGTCGGGTCGGTGGGGGAAGAGGATGCCGGAGTCAGATCGAAACAGCGCACCGAGTGGTCCGTGGCCACGGCGCAGAGGAAGTCGCCGGAGGTGGAGAG
>JAKQNG010000339.1 GCA_029565915.1 Deltaproteobacteria bacterium | reverse complement strand
TCTTCCGATCTGGTCGAGGGTGAGGCCGGCCTTCTGCAGGGCGTCCTTGTCGCGGTTGGCCCAGGCGGAAAGGTCCAGGGCTTCCTGGGCATGGACGCCGGGCGGAATGGTGGGCGACTGACACCGGGCGGCCGGAATCGTGGAAATGACGGGCAGCAGTTCTTCATAATGTTTTCTTGCGGTGTGGTCATGAAAATCCCCCTCCTGCAGGGTGCAACGGAGGCGCACTTGCACCCCCGGATGATGATGAAAACAACGCGATAAAACTTGCGGCCGGAGATACCGACCAGCACCGGGACTGTCAAAAAATTGCGATCATTTTTTGCCTGATTTCGACGGCACAGAATTTCTGCCCGAACACTGAACTGCCCGGGCCAGCCTCACCCGTCATCACCGGCACGGAATGGGAAAAGCAGCCCCCGGAATGGCTTTCAGGACCGATTTTGCAATCCAAGACATCTGTTACCGCCGTCTTTCGATTTGCAGATGAATCGGAAGGGGGTAGAATTGTCCTCAACTTGCTAAAAGAGAGGATGACGCGATGAACAAAGCGAAGTGGTGTCTGGCGCTGTTGATACTGGCGGGCTGCGGCGATGACGGCGGAGGCAGCAGTACCGTAGATCCGATCTGCGATCCGGGGGCGACCCAGACCTGCGTTTGCGCCGGTGGCGCGAGCGGGGGACAGTCCTGCAATACGGACGGCTCTGCCTGGAGCACCTGCGATTGCGGCAGCGCGGACACCGATATCGATACAGACACGGATACAGACACTGACACTGACACAGACACGGATACAGACACCGATACAGATACCGATACCGACACGGATACCGATTCGGACACGGATTCCGACACGCAGGATACGTCCAGCGATTCCGGAACGGATACATCGAGCGACACGGAGGATACGGACACGTCCATCGATACCTCCTTCGACGACCCGGGATGTCCGGACGACCAGTGGACCATCTGCTACGGAGGAGATGTGTGGTGCGCGGACATCGATCTCAATCCCCAGTCGCTGGTGCAGGACTGCCTGGCGGCGGAACACTGCGAATCCGGATCTCCGGCCACGTGCGTCTGCACACCGGTCCTGACGAGCCAGTGCTACGCCGGGGACGTATGGCAATACAACTCCTGCAGCGGCATTGATGTACGCCTCGATGAATGTGAAGCCTGCGAAATCTGTGTGAACACCAGCGGCACCACGGCCGTATGCCGCGCCACGACGACGCATTCGTACAAACAGTGCGGTGCCGATTGGAATGTCTACTGGTTCGACTCCTGTGGTACGCAGGGAAATGTTGCAAACAATTGCGATGCGCAATGTGAAACTGGTTGTCAAAATACAAGCGAAACCACGGCCGTGTGCCAGGTCACGGTTCAATTTTACCAGCAGTGCGGAGATGACGGGAATGTCCACTGGTTTGATTCCTGCGATACACAGAGAGATATTGCAGACGATTGCAGCAATGCGCAGTGCAATACCGGTTGCGAGAACACGAGCGGTACCACCGCCCGGTGTCTCAAAGTCAATAATTTCACACCCTGTACCGTGGTGACGGTGCCGGATCGGTCCTACGACATCTGCATCAACGGCACATGTCAGTCCCCGGGTTGCGGCACAGTGGCGTGCAACGCGCCGGGTCCCCACTTCCCTATTCCCGACACTAATCAACGGTTATGCTACGACGACGGCACCCTGGGTGAAATTGTCTGTCCCGCCTCAGGAGAGCCGTACTTCGGCCAGGACGCCCAGTACGGATGGGACGTGACCCACTCCGCAGATCTGCGCTTCACCCGCAACACGTCCGTTGCGAACTACCCCGTGGTCACGGACAACGTGACGACGTTGATGTGGCAGGGATGTGCAGCGGGATTGACCGGTGATGCATGCACTACGGGCACCGCTTCCACGCACACCTGGGAACAGGCCCTGGCATACTGCGACAGCCTCTCTTGGGGTGGATATACCGATTGGCATCTGCCCGATTCGTACGAACTGGACTCCATCGTGGACGAGGGACGGTATCATCCTGCCATTGATGTAACCGTCTTCCCGGTTACTCCATCGAGCTATTTCTGGTCGTCGTCGTCCCTCGCCAACATTGAAATCTTCGCGTGGCACGTTTACTTTGAATCCGGCCGCGCGACCAGCTCTGACAAGGAAGAAACCGACTACTATGTACGGTGTGTACGTGGTGAACAGGCAGGTATTGCACGCTTCACCCGTAGCATCGCCACCGCGAATCAGCCGGTGGTCACCGATGCGGTAACCAATCTTGTGTGGCAAGGATGCACGGCAGGCCTGACGGGAGATGCCTGCGCCACGGGAACGGCAGCTGCATATACCTGGACGGAGGCATTGGCCTACTGTGAGGCCCTCACTTGGGGAGGAGTTTCCGACTGGCGGCTCCCGAATAAGAAAGAACTCTATTGGCTGATAGACAATAGTCGTTACAACCCCGCCATCGACGTGGACGCCTTCCCGGCCACGCCGTCGGCTGGTTTCTGGTCGTCGTCGTCCTATGCATACTATTCGCCGCATGCGTGGTACGTGCACTTCAGCAACTCCGCCTCTAACTTCGACAAAACGTATACGTGGTATGCCCGTTGTGTGCGTGATGGGTCGTGATTTGACGCTTTGATTCTTTACGTCCTGCCGCTGTTATTGCCGGACAATCAGCGGAAGAGGTTGTTCATACAGAACAATCCGCAGGGTTTGAGTTCATTCAATTGTGAGTTCCGGTAAAAGGCTGTTATCAGCCCATATTTGACCCATATTTGACCTGATTGCTTTCCGGTGTTCATCGACGTATCATTTATCATCAAGCTTGATGTGCAGAACTACGCGGAGGCCAACAATGCCCAGACTTCAATATCCGGAGCTTCGACAAAAATTCGAAAGACTACTTCGTGAATATCTTCAAGTTGACGAACCGATGTTGTCACCCAAAATCTTAACGCTTGCGAATGACAATGCCGGCAACCTCAATATGAATGAAAGCGAACTCGCTTTTCTCAGCAACAATCTACACAACCAGCTACGGAAAGCCGAACGAGAGGGAATTATTGTCTCAGCTGGTAAAAAACGCGGATACAGATTGAGCAAAGACATTGATGAGATATTCCCGAAAGACGAAACCCAGTCGGACAAAAAAAAGAAGAACAAACCCTCAAAAGCAAAAAGTCAGAAGACTGAGGAACCTTGGGAATCCTTATTGCATCTGCCTATTTCCATAGCACTGGCAAAGGAGCTTGATTGTCTGGTGTGTTCTCTGCCTACGACCACTGGAAAAACTCTCTGGGGCAATCCTGATATACTTTTCATTCGTTCAACGCCGAGCAGAAATTTGTTCGAACATGACAAAGACTTGGACTTGGAGATTTTTAAGCGAGTTGACGATACGCCTGAATTGATTCTGGCGTCTGCCGAGATTAAGTACCTATCAGCCCGTCGGTCCGATTTTTTTCAGGCGATCGCAGAGTGCGCTGCAAATTCACGATGGGCAAATGAAACATGGCTTATCTTCGCGCGAGACGAGAACAAGGGCGAACCAGTTGAGGAAGATATTTTATCACTCGCACGCTCGTCGGAAGTGGGACTGTTTGAAATTTTTGTCGACCCAGAAGATGTCGACGAACCGGAACTTCTAATCAAGGTACATCACGAAGCGCCAACGCGAACCTCTTTGAGGTTGAAGGGTATGGCTCAGCACCAACAAACTTCGAAAAAGTTGCTCGAAATAGCTCAACGGCTAATTCGTGACTGGGATGACGCGCCGGATTCAGTTCAAGAAGGCTTTCAAACAGAAAAATTTTTTGACCTTGCAGAAGAATCTACCGGAAAAGCTGTCATTTTAATGCATCAGGCACTCGCAAATTTGAAACTCCAGCGCGGATTTTCGTCCGCTAGCGACTTTTCTACCTCCCTAGAGAATCTTCGGAAGAATGATGAAAAACTTATTAACAAATGGATTGAGGCATCGGTGCGAAGTTGTTGTGATACTGCATCCTGCGATCCAACGGGAAAGACCTTGAAAGGCCTGATCAAGATGCTTGGGACCGCTTCTAAAGCTGGTCTGCTTCAGTCGAAGCTGGACGAATTCACTCAGTATCTGAATCTGCTTCCGACGCCCTCAAAGTAGTCTCGTCTTTTGAAGGCATAGCCCCGTAGGTTGTTGAAAATGAAAGTGGCCATTTCCTTACCTGATCAGCATGATCAGGGTCGCAAAACAACAAGGAGAATCGCCATGAGCAAGTGTA
>JAKQNG010000334.1 GCA_029565915.1 Deltaproteobacteria bacterium | reverse complement strand
ATCCATCGTGGACGCATACCCATGGGACACCTCCTCGATGTGTATTTCGGCCGTTTGGCGGAAACTGTGCCAAAAAAATGATCCGACCCTGAAAAAACATCACTCCCAGCGATGGCGGGTCAGGACCGGAGGCCGAGGGCGGTCCGCAGAAATTCATTGCCGGAGAGAAGGCCGAGAGCGCCCGCCTTGACCGACTCTTCGTCGTATCGTTGGCATGCATCCGGTGCGACGCCGGGGATGCGGATGGCCACGGGAACCGGATCGCTCGCATGGGCGCCGCTCTCCACCGGAGTGGGATGGTCGGGAAGCACCGCCACGGCGCAATCGAGTCCATCCTTCTCCAGCCCTTCCAGGATGGGGCGGACCAGCCGATGATCCAGATATTCGATGCAGCGGATCTTGAGCGGCAGGTCCTTTGCATGCCCCGCCTCGTCGGTGGCTTCCACGTGGACGTACACCAGATCGCAACGGCGGATGGCATCCAGCGCGGCAGCTGCCTTTCCCTCATAATTCGTGTCGTACAGACCGGTAGCCCCTTCGACGACAATTTTTTCCATTCCCGCCAGCACGCCGATGCCCTGCACCAGGTCCACCGCCGAAACGACCGCTCCCGTGCGTCCGTACAGGTCCTTCAAGGTTTCCATTTCCGGCCTCGTCCCCGGAGACCACGTCCAGATGGAATTTGCCTCGTCGAGCCCCTTCGCCCGCCGCGCGAGATTGACGGGATGCGCGGCCAGAATGGGTTCCGCCGCCCGGTGCAGTTCGATCAGTCGTTCTGCTGTCCGCCGGGCCGCCGCACTTTTCGCCTGCGGATAGAGCGTCTGTAAGGGCTCGCCCACATGGTCGTGGGGCGGTGCACAGGTCAGTTCGGATGAGGCCCAGCTGCCATCCAGCCGCAGCAGGTGCCGGTAACTGACCCCGGCAAAGAAACGGACCGGCAGCTCGCCTTTCCCGTCGCCCAGGGCCCTGTCCAGATCCGCGATGATGGCCGCGGCCTCCTCGTTGCTGATGTGTCCCGACGAATGATTCTTAATCGTTCCATCGGGATTCACGCAGATGAGATTGCACCGCATGGCCACGTCGTTGCCAAGCATCGCCACCTTCATGCTCGCCGCTTCCAGCACGCCCCGCCCCTTGTAGCAGACCCTCGGATCGTAGCCCAGCACAGACAGGTTCGCCACCGCCGAGCCGTTGTCCATTCCCTCGGGAATGGTGGCAAACAGGCCGCATCGCCCTTCTTTTGCGATGCGATCGATGTGGGGCTTGTCGGCCACCATGAGGGGCGTCCGGCCACCCAGTGCCGCCACCGGATGATCACTCATGCCGTCGCCCAGAATGATGATGGTCTTCATCGATATTTCTCCAGCAGGATCTGTTTGAAGGCCGCGTAGTCCACTGCCATGTGATCGTAGCGCTCCGCCAGCGCGTCCAGTCCCTTCAGCGCATCGGGCAGCGTCGGTGCTGTCCCCGTTAGGCGGATGACTTCGTCGGGAAACTTTGCCGGATGGGCCGTTTCCAGCGACAGGGCGGGGCAGTCCGCCAGTTCCGGATGACTCTCGAAAAACCGCTCGAGTCCGGCCCAGCCCACTGCGCCGTGGGGTTCGAGCATCACGCCGGTTTCCCTGAACACGCGTCCGATGGTGTCGCGGGTGGCGTCGTCGCTGATGCTGACCCCGTAAAAATCCCGCCGGATCGCGGCCATGTCCGGCACCCGGTGGAGCACGCCCTTTTCGTCGAGGTGGCCTCCGTAAAGATCCACGAGTCTGGCGAGGTTGGATGGATGACCCACGTTCATCGCATTGGACAGGCAAACAATGGAGGGCTCGATTTTTCGATATTGCTCTGTCTGAAAGAAAACGGGCACCTCGTCGTTGGCGTTGGTGGCGACGACAAATTTCTGCACGGGAAGTCCGCCGCGGAAGGCGAGCACGCCGCCCATCAGATTGCCGAAATTGCCTGACGGAACCGAAATGATCACCTTTTCGCCGCCGGCGATATCCGCGATCCGGGAGGCCGCGTAGATGTAGTAGACGGACTGAGGCAGCAACCGCCCGATGTTGATGGAATTGGCCGACGACAACTGGAGCCCGGACAGATCCGGATCGGAGAACGCGCGTTTGACCAGCGCCTGGCAATCGTCGAACTTGCCGCTCACGGAAATCGTGGCGATGTTGCCGCCAAGGGTCGTCATCTGGCGCCGCTGGCGGTCGGACACCTCGTCAGTCGGAAACAGCACCAGCACGCGGATGCCCGGAACGCCGAGAAACGCATGGGCCACGGCCGAGCCCGTATCGCCGGACGTGGCGGTGAGGATGAGCAATTCCCTTCCCCGGGCCGTCACCAGCCGGCCGAGGGCGCGTCCCATGAACCGGGCCGCAAAATCCTTGAAGGAGGCGGAAGGACCACAGTCGAGGCGCAGGATGTGACGCCGACCGATCACGGGCTCCACCGGCACCTCGAAGTTGTAGGCGTCCGCGCAGATGTCTTCCATTTCCGCGCGGGAAAACACTCCGTCCGCGTAAAGGGAAAGCACCTGCGCGGCGAGCTCCGGATAGGACAGGTCCTTTGCGCGGGAAATGATGTCCGCGATGGAAGGCACCTGCAAAGGCATGTAAAGACCGCGATCCGCCGCCTGCCCTTCGAGCAGCGCGTCGGCGAGATCCACGTGCGGGACTTGTCGATTGGTACTGTAGAACTTCATGGCTTCTCTGTGTAATACCGGACGGGCCGGTTGGCTATCTTTCCGCAGCAGATTGCGCATCCATCCGGGAAAAGGATTTCCCGTAGTCGCCTTCAAACACGCCGGCCTCGGTGAAAATGGCGGACACCAGGTGGGCGGGGGTCACGTCGAAGGCCGGATTCAACGCCGGCACGCCCTCTGCCACCACCCGAACGCCATCGATCAAGGTCACCTCTTCCGCTGCGCGCTCCTCAATGGGGATGAGCCCACCGTGGGCACAGGCCCGATCGATGGTGGACACGGGGGCGGCCACATAAAACGGCACACCCGCGGCCCGGGCGCCAAGGGCCACGCTGTACGTGCCGACCTTGTTGCACACATCGCCGTTCGCCGCGATCCGATCTGCGCCCACCACCACCGCAGAGATCTGACCCCGAGCCATCAGCGACGCCGCCGCATTGTCGGCGATGACCGTCACGTCGATGCCGTCCCGCGACAGCTCCCAGGCGGTGAGACGGGCACCCTGCAATCGGGGCCGGGTTTCATCGGCGATCACGCGGATGTTCTTTCCGGCAGCCACGGCCGAACGGATGACGCCCAGCGCCGTACCCCATCCGCCGGTGGCGAGGGCCCCCGCATTGCAGTGGGTGAGCACGGTGGCGCCGTCGGGGATGAAGGCGGCACCCAGATCGCCCAGGGTGCGGCAGGCGGCAATGTCTTCGGAGAGAATGCGCTGCGCTTCGTCGAGCAGCGCTGAAACCGATGGCCCGTCCCGGTCCATCCGCCGCTTCATCCGCTCAATGGCCCAGAAGAGATTCACCGCCGTGGGGCGGGTGGCCGCCAGTTGTGCGCAACTCCGGCGGATCGCCTCCCTGTCGCCGCTTGCCTGCCGGGCCGCCAGCACGACGCCGAAAGCGGCGGCAATACCGATGGCGGGTGCTCCGCGGACCACCATGTCCCGGATGGCATCGGCCATCCCGTCCACGTCCCGGTAGCGGTTGTAAACTTCCCGGACGGGAAGCAGTCGCTGATCCAGCAGGACCGCCGCATCGTCCTCCCAGAAAACAGTCCTGAAATGCTGTGTCAAAACGGTCATGTCACTCCCCTGCATCCTGGTCGGATGCCGCGTTGTTCATACAACGCACAGCCCCACGGCGGAACCGATAATTCCTCATTTCCGGCCAGTGTCGGCTGTACCGCCAGCCGGTAACTTTTCCTTGTCCATTTAATTTCGTTGTACTATGTGTATCCTGTCATGATGAAAAAATATGACGCAATTGAACTGCTGCGCGATGTCACCGGAAAGCTGGATATCGCCCTGTTCATTGTTGTCCGGGACGGGACAATTGCGTTTTCCAGCCTGCCGGCACAAGCCGATGCCGATGGAGCAGCGCCCCCCGCGGACATCGACGCCCTGATGGAGACACTGACGCTGTCACCGGCGGTCCAAACCGAAATGATGGAATTCCTACACACGGCTGACGGGGACAACCGCTACGCGACGGTCTTTCAGAAAGACACTGAAAAAGAAAAGCGACATCTGCAACTGACGGCCGTGCCCATCCTCTTCGCGGACAACCCCGCCGTCGCGGTCCAGATAAGGGACATCACCGCCGAGCAGATGCTCTTTCGCGAAATCGAAAAGCTCGAACGGGTGGCTTCCGCCGGACAGATGGCGGCGGGCATCGCCCACGAGTTCAACAATATCCTCACGGCGATGATGGGCTGGACCCAGCTCGCCATCCGATCAAGCGAAGGGAACCGTCCGGCCCTCGACGCGCTGGAAACCATCGAAAACAACATGCGGCGGGCCCGCAAGATTGCCGGCGACCTGCTGGAAATCGCCCGCCCCGACGACACGCGGAAAAATCCCTCGGTGTCGGTGGACACCGCAGCCCAGGAAGCGCTGAAGCTGCTCACCTGGGATCTGAGCAACGCCCACGTCCGCACCTACACCTCCATCGAGCCGACCCGCCCCTGCCGGGGCAGCATGACGCGCCTCGTGCAGGTCTTCGTGAACATCATCCGCAACGCCATCGATGCCACGCCGTCCTTCGGCTCCCTGGAAGTCATCGTCGCCCAGCAGCCGGACGGGGTAACGGCCTCCTTCGCGGACTCGGGCACCGGCATTCCCGAAGAGGCCATCGGCAATATCTTCAAGCCCTTCTTCACAACCAAGGTGCGCGGTGAAGGCGTCCACGGCGGCAGCGGACTGGGCCTGTCGGTTTCGCGAAAGACCATCGAGGAATTCGGCGGCACCATCGACGTCCGCAACCGGGAACAGGGCGGCACCGTGGTCACCGTGACCCTGCCCTTTGCCGCGCCCCATTCGGACAGCGCCGCCATCGCCCGATCTCCATCCACCTTCCCGCCGGGGGTCGCGGTGCTGGTGGTGGACGACGAACCGGACATCTGCGAAATGATCCGCACGGCCCTGTCCCTGCGCGGCGCCCATGTGGTCAGCGCGACCAGTGGCGAACAGGCGCTGGAACTCTGCCGTCGCGAAATGTTCAACGCGGCCTTCGTCGACTACTCCATGAACGGGCTGTCCGGCCACGATCTGGGCCGCGCCCTGGACCGCATCCAACCGAAGTTGCCCATTGTCTACATGAGTGGCGTCAACATTCCCGCCAACGGCGAAACGACCTTCGATTTCCTGAAAAAGCCCTTCGACCTTCACGAAATCCAGGTGACCCTGCGACGCATTCTCGACCGGGCGTCTTAATACGGAACCGCCGTGTCGATGCGGGCGATCTGCTCGCGCAGGTCGTTCGTTTCGTTCTGCCAGTACTGCACCGTGCCAAAATAGGTGAAGGTTCGGGCAAAGGCCGGATCGGAAAAGCGACGGGCAATCCACGTGGAATAGTGGATGAATCGCAGGGCACGCAGAGGTTCCACCAGCCGCAGCCAGTACGGTTCGAAGGACCGGAACTCCTCGTATCCCTCGATCAGCACGTCCCGCTGGCGCTGACCGTATTCGTCCGCGCTCGCCACCGGCATCCAGATGTCCTGCACGGCGGGCCCCACCAGCATGTCGTCGAAATCGAGGAACGTCGTCCCCTTCGGTGTGTGGATGAGATTGGCCAGATGGCAGTCCCCGTGGATGCGGTGGCAGGGCACTCCTTCGAACATCGGCACAATCCGCGCGAGCAGTGCCTCTACCGTGGCTTCGTAATTCGCCCGCGCTTCGTCCGGAATGATTCCGTTTTCAAGAAGGTAGCGCAGGTTGTTTTCGCCATAGGTCAGCGGCGACAGGCGCATCCGATGGGGCGCGTCCCCGGCGGCGCCCACGTTATGGATGCGGGCGATGAGCCGTCCCACCATGCGCAGCTCGTCGTCGTTCAGCTCCTGGGGCGATCGCCCGCCAATTCGTGGAAACAGGGCGAACCGGATGCCCGCCACACGGGACAGTGTGCTTCCGCTGGAAAGGAGCAGAGGCGCAGCGACGGGAATTTCGGCCGCGGACAGCTCGGAAAGAAAGCGGTGTTCGTCGAGAATGGTGTCATCGGACCACCGTCCGGGACGGTAGAATTTGCCCACCACCCAGCCGCCATCCTCCAGCTCCATCTGGTACACCCGGTTTTCGTAGCTGTTGAGAATGATGAACCGCCCGCTGGGCGCGTGCCCGAGTTCCGCAAGAGAGTCGAGGACGGCTTCTGGCGTGAGTCGGTAGAAGGCCTCGGTAAGCCGGGAATCCGCCGTCTGGAAGCCTGCAGGTTGATCAGGCATCGGAACCGACTGCCCGGCGACGGCCCAGCTCGGTGGTGATCTCATCCATCCGTTTCTGATCCAGCGGATACATCACCATGAGGCCGACGCCCAGCAGCGCAACGAGGGCGGGAATCCAGCTCATGAGCCAGATGATGCCCGGAATGGCCCCTTCGATGGCTGCCGGATTCTGTCCGTCGTAGGCAAAGGAGGCGA
This sequence comes from Deltaproteobacteria bacterium, assembly GCA_029565915.1. Lineage (GTDB taxonomy): Bacteria > Myxococcota_A > Polyangia > JAAYKL01 > JAAYKL01 > JAKQNG01. Next base: position 41,449 of record JAKQNG010000334.1, on the reverse strand, counting down.
GGACCCATCCCGCGATGGCGCCGCCCACGCCGCCGCCGAACTTGGTGGAGAATGACCCGGCCGAATACACGAGACCCGTGGCCCGGCGCCCGTTAACGAATTCGGAATAGTCCGCCGCATCGCCCAGCATGACGAAGAACAGAGTGGGCAGGATTGCCGCTGCGAATTCGGAGGCAATGCCCAGCGCGAAGATGACGGATGTGTCATCGGGGCCGCAGAAGTACAGCAGCGCATTCATGACGCCGGTGAAGATGAGCGCATAGATGAACAGATTGCGCTTGCCCAGCCACTTGCCGAGGGGCGCCGTGGCCAGGGCCCCGGCGATGGAAATGGCCATGAGGGCGCCCATGTAGGTGGCGCACAGCAGTTCGTTGTGCAGGTAGTGCTTGAAGTAGATGACCATGATGGAGAGCTTGATGGCCCCGTACACGCAGAACACCAGCCCCATGATGAGCAGAATGAGCCACGGCCGGTTGCGCACCAGATCCTTCAGGTCGCTCAGCAGGCGGGTCTGCTGGCTGGGCGGCGGCGACACGCGCTCCTTCGTGGTGAAGAAGGTCACCAGCATGAGGAGTGCCATGATCGCCGACATCACATAGATGGAATAGCTGTAGCCGCGCTTCTGATCCACGATGCGGATATCAGAATTCTGCAATGCGGGAACGCCGCTGGCGATGAAGGTGTACGGGCGACCCGCCTCCATTGAAAAGCTTCTGGACTTGGCCGGCTCCCCTTTGCGCAGGCCGGGAATATCTGCTTCGCCCGGCGCGAACAGGGCGATGTCATCCGTCGTGCCGATGCTCACGTTCTGCACGTCCGACGGGGACGAGACGACCACCTCAAAACGGGCGTCGTCGAGAGGCGTCACCTGAACGGTGGGATTGATATTGCCGAAATGGGCCACCAGATAAAGCAGCGCGCTCTGGACGATAAGCCCGCCGGCAAAGGCGCCTGCCAGTCGGTAGGAACCGAGGCTCGTGCGCTCTTTGTCGTCGCCGGTCATGACCGCCATCAGGGCCCCGTAGGGAATGTTGTTGGCCGTGTAGACCAGCGTGAAAACAATATACGTGGTGTAGGCGTAAATCAGCTTTCCGGTGGTGCTGAGATCCGGCGTCGTGAACAGAAGCGACAGGTTGACCGCCAGGGGAATCGCGGACCAGAGGACCCAGGGGCGGAACTTGCCGTAGCGGGTGTTCGTCCGATCGCCGATGATGCCCATCAGCACGTCGCTCACGCCGTCGCCGGTCCGGGCGATGAGCAGCAGAAGGCCCACCGCGGCCGGGTCCAACCCATATACGTCTACATAAAATACAAACAGAAAGGTGGCGACGCCGCGCCAGGCGATGTTGGCCGCCCCGTCACCCAGGGCGTAGCCCACCTTCTCGATGATTCCCAGTCTGCCGGATGCTGTATCTGCCATGTGGTTCCTCCCGGATGATTGCCGCCTGCCGTGCGGAGCGGCGCCGAGTAGAGCACATCCTCCGGACCGCGTCCAGATCCGACGGAATATTGAACCGTTCGGCTGACCCGCTGCATCTTTCCCTGTATGATGGCGGCATTCACAACGGTCAGGAGCCGGTCAGAACACATGGGAAGCGCGGACACAGGCACGAACGGACACCGGATTGTTCCTTTCCATCGTCGGTATGACGACGATCAGGTGTTCCTGAAGGACCTGAGACAGTGCCATCGGGCCGCCCACGCGGAGCTGTATCTGCGCTACAGCGATGCGGTGGAGCGCGTCATCCAACGCACCATGGGATTCGATCAGGATATTCCCGATCTGGTGCAGGAAACATTCCTGTGCGCCATCCGCGGTATCGAAGGGTTTCGAGGGGACATTCCGAACCTGAAGTTCTGGCTGCTGCGCATCGCGGTGAACAACGTGCGCCAGAAACTGCGACGCCGGCGCATCCACTCCTGGCTGACGTTCATCGGCGACGACCGGATGCCGGAACCCGAATCCCCCCAGGCGAACCCCGAAATCCTCCACCGCCTGCGCCACGCCTACGCCATCCTCGATTCCCTGAACGCCGAAGATCGGATCGTCTTCACCCTGCGGATACTGGACAGGATGAAAATGGAAGACGTGGCGGAACTCTGCGATATGTCCCTGTCCACGGCGAAACGCCGCTTTTCGGACGCCCGCGACCGCTTCATGCGGAGGGCCAAAAACGATCCCATGCTCGCCGATCTGGCGCAGGGGGTGGAACCATGACGCAACAGCCATTTGACAGACTCGATGCCCTGGCAGCGCAGATCGCGCAGGAGCAGGATGCGGTGCGGCAGAACCGTTCCATCGAAGAGCAGGAAACCCGCCTGTCCGCCTTTCTGGACGCCGCCCAGGCCGCGCAACCGGCCCCCGCGGGCAGATGGGTTTTCCTGCGGCTCGCCGCCATTCCCGCGGCGGCGGCTCTGCTGATTGCCGCCGTCGTCCTCTTCCGCCCGTCACCCCCCGGTTTTTCCTTGGACGGCGCGGACGGAAAGGTAGGCCGCACCATCCGGGTGGATGGGCGCCGGACGGCCCTCGCGGAGTTTACCGACGCCTCGCAGATCTGGATCAACGGCGGGACAGTGGCCGCGGTGACCGCCGTCGACGACCGGGGCGCGACCGTCCGAATGGACACCGGCAGCGCCTATGTCAAGGTGCGGCACAAGGAGACCACCCGCTGGCGCATCGACGCGGGTCCGTTTACCGTGAACGTCACGGGTACGGCGTTTCTGCTGAGCTGGAACAGGGACCGGCAGGTGTTCGACATCCAGATGGATGAAGGACGGGTGATGGTGAGCGGCCCTACCCTGTCGCCGGCCCGCTCTGTCAGCGGAGGACAGCGCCTGACCGTGCGCCTCGACGATCCCGGACCCGATGCCGCCGCCGCAGCAGAGGAAGCCGGGGCACCGCCCGCAGCGGTTGAAAATGCACCCGGAAATGGGAATCGACAGGGAGATGGAAGCCGCGGGCACCGGGTTCCTCCTTCCCCGGCGACCGAAAAGTCACCCCCGGCGGACGACTGGATTTCCCTCGCGGCCCGGCGCCTGTACAGGGAATCCTTTGCCGCGGCCGAAAAGGAAGGCTTCGACAACCTGTGCAACCGGATCGATGGCGCCCTGCTGCTGCGCCTCGCCGATGTCTCGCGCTTCGCAGGCAACGGCCCGGGGGAGGTCCGGGCGCTTCAGTGCGTCCGCCGCCGCTTCGCCGGTTCCACCCACAGCGCCACCGCGGCCTACATGCTGGGCCATGCGGCCTTCCGCAGCAGACAATTCCGGGACGCCGAAAAATGGAATCTCATCTACCTGAAGGAAACCCCCGATGGCCCCCTGGCAGAGCCCGCCCTGGGGCGGGTCATGGAAATCCAGCACCAGCAGGGCCGCATGCAGATGGCCCGCAGCACGGCCGGGGAATACCTGCGGCGCTTCCCGGATGGCGCCGGTGCCGACCTGGCCCGCGAACTGGTCAGATAGAACTGTTTTCTCTTCTGCGCCGTTGGCATAGAATGGCGCATCGTGGCCGTTTTCATCGCCATCGCACTGTGCATCCTGTCAGTTCCCGCCGCCCTCGCGGCCGGTGAAGTCATCCTTGCGGGCAACGCGGACGACAGCCTGTTGATGCGCATCGAAGACGAACTGCGGGCCGCCGGCGAAACGGTGACCTCCCCCGGTGCCGCGGCATCACAAGAACCGACTCCCGGAGTCATCACCGTTGAGGTATCGCGCTCCACGGGGCGGATTCTCCTGTTCGCCACCGATAAAAACGGTCGCCTTTTCGAAAAGACCGTTCCTCTGGGGGATACGGCGACCGACGGGGAATTCGCCGCCGCCATGCGGACCGTGGAGGCACTGCGGATTCTGCGACAGGAAATGATCGCACGGACGCCGGACAACACCGGTGCGCCCTTCATCGAGGACGAGGAACCCGTGGCCCGCAAACGGCGCGGCGTGTTCGGCTTCGGCCTCGGGCCGTCCATTGTCTGGAGCCGGGGCGGATTTGAACCCGTCCTGTCCATCACGCCCACGATCTTTATCCGTGTCCACGACCGGATTGAACTGGGGGGCCGGGTGGACTTTCCCACCCGTCCGATGGAGACCCGGACCGAAGCCGGCACCGCGCGGATGAAGCCCCATCTGGCAACGGTGGCGCTGGAATTCAACCCCATGAAAAAAGACAGCCCGGTCCGCATTCCCGTCGCCGGGGTCATCGGCGCCGCCTGGTCCCCGGATGAAGGACGGGCGGATTATCCCTTTGCCGGTCGCGACGGTCGGCTCGCGTCGTTTCTCGTTGCCGCCCGAACGGGAATCACCATTGCCGTGCAGAAAAACGCCCGGTTGCGCCTGGACGGAACGGCAGGCATCCTGCTGCCCGAACAGCGGCTGCTGGTGGACGGCGGCGTGGCGGGTCGATTCGGCCGACCCTTCCTGAGCGGACTCGCGGCCCTGGAGTTGATGTTTCCATGACAACCATCGAGCGATCCATACTCCTGCTGTGGGGCTTCACCCTGTGGTCCTCCGGGTGCGGTGACGGCGTGGCGGTGGAATACGTGGGAACCGACGGCACAGACACCGGGGACCCGGCAACGGACACGGCCACCGGCGACACGGCCACAGGCACGGAAAGCGACACGGCCACAGGCACGGAAACCGCCACCGCAGAAGATTCGGAAACAACGTCCGACCCGGTGGTCCTGCCCTACACCGGCGCGAAAAAAGGCGTTGTCGCCCCCGTCTCCGCCACCCTCGGCGCATCGCTCATGGACCCGCTCAACGTGGGCTGGTATTTCAACTTCGGTCCGACGCCCTCCCCCGGCTACGGCGGCACCGCATCCTTCGTGCCGATGTTCCACGATGCCGGGGAGGTCACCGCAGAAAACCTGACGGCGTTGGCCGCTTCCCCTTTCCCGGACGTCATGGGATTTCACGAACCGGAAAATCCGTCAGAGGCGGCCATGACCGTCGACGAGGCCATCGCCCTGTGGCCGCAGCTCGAATCCCTGGGCCGGCGCCTCGGCAGCCCGGCGCCCCAGTACGACCCGGCGGCCGGCTGGCTGGGGGATTTCATGGACCGGGCGCAGACGGATGGATTGCGAGTCGATTTCGTGTGCATCCACTGGTTCACCGAAAGCGGCGTGGTCGAACTCCAGCAGGTGATAGACAACGTCGCCGCGCGCTATGGACTGCCCATCTGGGTCACCATGTTCAGCCTGTGGGACGGAAACACCGTGCACACCGCGGAGGAACAGGCGGCCTTTGCCATCGACGCCGCTGCCATGCTGGAAGCCCATCCATCCGTGGAGCGCTACGCCTGGTTCAGCATGTGGGAAGTCACCGACAGTACCGATTTCGAAACCAACCACCTCTACGATGCCGCCGGCGCCCTCACCCCCGTGGGCGACGCCTGGGCCACCCTGCCCTGAACCGACCGGCGTGGAACGACACGGCTACTCGCATTCCGCGTAGATCGGGACAACCTCGAACCGGTTGTTGGAAAGATTGCAGTCGCCACCGGCAGTTGCCGCAAATTCCACCATGTCCGCCTCTCCGGGAACCCCCACGGACAGATGGCCACCGGCCTCCAGTTCAATGTCATAATGATCGGATGTGCACGGCTCCTGCGTCCCGTCGTAACGGATGGACCAGGTCTCCACCCGCACCGTGCCGACGAAGTCCTCCGCGCCCAGGTTGGCAACCACCATGGCCCCGTAGTAGACGCATCCCCTCACCACGTGGGCATCCACCACGGCGAGATCCACCCCACTGCAGGTTGGCGTGAGGGCCGCCTCTTCCACCGGCGCGCAGTCGATCCACAACCCCGGGTTTTCACACGCATCGCCTTCCACGCCGTCGAAGCCGTCGCAGTTCTGGTCAATCCCGTCGCCGGGCATGTCTCCTTCCAGAGGAGACACGCCGGCGTCCGAGTCGTCACAATCCCAGCCCGCGTTCGCCCCGTCCCCGTCTGCATCCTCGAAGGCCGGTCCCGCCGTGTCGGCAGTGTCCGCCGTGTCCCACGGTTCGGGCTGCGGGTCCGTTGCCCCGGGCTCCGCGCACCCGGCCATGAGCAACACCAGAATATATGTTCGTCCTGTCATGCCCGTCCAATCCCGCCCGGCCAGCAGATGAGAACCCGGAAACAGGACAGGTATTCCCCGGGTGGGGTGCCCGATCGGGGTCCGGATGTGGGTCAGCTTCTTGAAAACGTCGTTTATCTTGAACTGCTGCGGCGCGGGTTTGACGTCCGGGTCGGAAAAAACCGTGATCTGGAAGTCGATTTCGTCGCCAGCCGCGCAGGCGAAACGATGTACATTCAAGTGGTCTATCTGCTGGAAACCGCCGCCACACGGGACAGAGAGCTTCGCCCGCTTCGCACCATCCGGGACAATTATCCCCGGCTGGTTCTGACCATGGATCCGCTGATGGTTGACGAGTTCGAGGGCATTCGATTCCGCAATGTCCGCGATTTCCTGCTCGATGGATAGGACGACCACAGACGGTGTCCTGGACGGTTCAGATATCAACCACCAGATAACCTACTCGAACATCAGTTTGGCAATGAAGGCGTCGCCCTCGAGGGCCGTGTCAGAGGCCCAGGGGGCCGGCAATGCACCGGGCACCTGATAGCCGTTCACCAGCGTGTGCTGTCCCACCATGACCAGACCGCCGGGGACGGGCCACACGGCGCTCAACTCCGCGTTGTCCGAACCCGCGTCGACGCCCAGCCGGTTGGTTGTACAGAACAGACTCGAGTAGATGGGCCGCGACAGGTCCCGCTGGTAGATACGGACAAAATCTGTCCACGTCCGCGCCTCCGGATCGCCGGGCAGGATGTTCTCAATATAGGCGTTCGACGTGGTGATGGTCTGGCGTCCCGCAACCATCACATGGATATTTCCCTCCGCGTCCACTTTCACACTTCCCGGGGTTGTGCGGGTGGTGTTCAGGTCGGGCCAGCCGGAGTTGAGATTCCACCAGGGCGAGAGCAGGTCGTCCGTGTAGGTTTCCGGGGTGGTGGACCCTTCGTTCAGCTCGGCCAGGTAGCTGGCGTGGCGAAGCGTCTCCCGGTCAAGCGACAGGCGGCCGATCCACGAAACGTGGATGTTGCCGTTGTTGCCCGTGAACTGATTCTGAAACGCATCCGTGCCGTTCCACAGGTTGATCACGTTGTTGCCGTGGGAACGGGCCACCACCACCAGCGCGCCGCCGTCTGCGTCGGTGTAGTCGATGGCCAGGGCGTCCACATATTGATCCGGCGTGGAGTTGTCGTCGGTTTCCGTGTACAGGCGGCTCCACCACTTCAGTCCGCCGTCGGCATCCATGGCCACCACGGCGGGCTCGAAGTCCGGATTGCCGCCGGGCAGGATGCTCTGCACGCTGTAGCCGAAATAGAGATCGCCGTTGCGCCGATCGACGACGATGGCCACACACCGGTGGGTCGACGACCGCGCGGTGTACCCCGTGTACCCCGGGCCGTCCACCTCCGACACGGACCAGTCGGCCGCGCTGTATTCGATGGGGCCGCCGTAGTAGTAGTCGTTGGGCCAGGTGCCCTGTTTGGGCTCGCCGACCCCGTCATCGAGGACTGCACTGTAGTCGTCCGCAGTCATGGAGCGCAGGCCCGGCCGGCTCGGTTTGAGCACGATGCCGCTGTATTTCACGGTGGCGCCACCGGTGTAGTCCGCAAGGGACGGCACGTTGACTTCGCTCTCACCGCCGCTGCCGTTGTCGATCCAGTGCGTCTTCCATCCCGGCACGACCCTCTGCTGACCATCCGCATCCAGCCGGTAGATGGCCGCCCAGTTCGGATCAAAAGGCGTCCCCATCGCATAGGTGACCTCACCATCGGCGCTCACGTCCCACGGCTGCCAGGCCTGATGATCCCCTCCGGCCTTCACGTTGAAGACCCATTGCGCGCCGGTGGGCACCTCATCGATGAAATTTCCGTTCAGCCGTGCGATGAAATAGCCGCTGTGGGCAGCGCCGTTTTCCCGGGTGCCCGAGATGTACAGGTCGCCCGTAACCGTGCCGGGCTTTTCGGTGCCGCGGATGCGGAAGATGTCCGACGCGGTGTCTGCTGGAAGCCGCATGGCATGGAGAATCGTGTCAAAGTCCGCGGAAAGGTGCAGCAGCAGGGCGACGCGACCGGTGGCCGCCGCATCCAGTCCCGGCATGTCCAGGGTGACCAGATCCGGCTCCGCCGGCAGCCAGTCCGTACCGGAGGCGCCTCCGGCCACCAGCCACGTTCCATCGGACAGACGGTGGATGTCGTGAAACCACTCGTCCCCTGCGTCGTGGGAATAGAACACCCGGGTGTCCGGGGACACCACTGTCACGATATCCGTGTCCCATTCCTGCTCCGTGTCGCTGTCGGAGTCCCCGTCCGTATCACTGTCGGTATCGCTGTCGGTATCACTGTCCGAATCGCTGTCGGAATCACTGTCCGTATCCCCTTCCGACCCGTTGCCGCCGTCTTCACCGCACGCGGACAAGAGCAACAACAGCAGCAGTATGATTGGCATTTCACGTTTCAAAATCCTCACCTCCTTACGCGGTTTCACGCACCGCCATGGAACGGGATGGGCGGAAACTTTCACTGATTATGGCACACCGGCGAAGAATGGGGAGCCCTGTTCGATGGCGCCTTTGTCGGGGGCGCTGCCCGCGTAGCCATCGGTGTAGGGGGCGATGACCACGCCCCCATCGATAAGCGGTGAGCCACCGTTCAGGGTGTAGAAGGGAGGCGAAAGCGGCGCGCTGCCCGACAGGGTGATACCCGGATCTCCCGTGGTGTTGCTGCTGCCCCGGGTGGAGATGTTGTGGAAGTGGTTGTTCGAGACCGTTCCGTTCGGTGTGTCGCCGAAGTTGTCCCGGGACCCACTGACCCGGTAGAACACATTGTTGCGCACATCCGCGTTGGTGGAGCCGCCGTTCAGGGCGAAGATCTCACCGATGCCTTCGTTGTCGATGATGGTGTTGTTGTAGAACTTCAGGTTGGTGATGTGGCCCGAATAGAGGATCATCTCCCGTCCGTCCATCCAGTCCGCGCAGGCCCCGTGGAAGATGTTGTGGTGGATGCTGTGGTTGCTGCGGTCCCCGCCCCAGTTGGCGATGGGATAGATGCCGCCGTAGAAGTAGTTGTGATCGATCTCCACGTTCGACAGGGCGTGTTCGATGCCATACGCGTATCTGGCTCGTCCCATATCGATGACATTATGATCGATGCGGACGCCCCACCCCTGTGTCCCCGTCGGTAACGAGATGTGATTGTTCACCCAGTTGTTGTGAATGCGCACATTCTTCATGGTTACGGTGAGGCCTTCCAGAGTGATCGCCGGCGCCATGCCATTCTCCCACGCCCCGCCCTGGGGGGCCTGCAGCACGTTGTTGAAGAACCGGGATTCTTCGAGGGGTTTGGAATCACCGCCATAGGTGCGGTTCTGCCCCTTGATGGGGTACCCGCCCTTGTCAAACTCCAGGTTGCCCTCTTCAATGATGGTGTTGCCGTGGACGAGCAGCCCGTACCCGCGGTGATACATGAACGACCCGCTGTCGCCGCCGCCGTCCCCGGAACCGGCGGGGTTTCCGTAGGTGTTGTTCTTCAGATAGTTATTCCGGATTTCCGTGTTGTCCGCGTCGATGACCCAGATGCCCGAGAAGCGGAAGTTCTCCACACGCAGGTTTTCAACAATCAGATGGTTGGCGTACTCGGCGATGACGCCCCCGTGACAGGTCTTGTTCTGACCGTCGAGCCGGAAGCCGGAGATGATCTGGTCCTCACCGCCGAGCTGAATGACAAAGTGTTCGGGGAACGTGTGCACGTGGGGATTCGCGTTGGACACGGCATCGGTCAGGCTGAAATAGTGGTTTATCTTGACGGTGGTGGACGATGGCCCTTCTCCAATGAGGCTCACGCCGTCGGGAACCGTCAGGATGTTCGCCTCGACGAACTCACCGGCCGAGAGCAGAATCGCACAGCCCGAGTTGGCGGCCACCTGCGAGAGCGCGTGGGCAATCGTCCGCCAGGGGCTGCCCGATGAGCCGTTGTTGCTGTTGTTGCCCGTGGTGCTCACGTAACGGAGGCAGTCAAACTCGTCCGTGTCCACCGGGTCCGTGTCCACCGGGTCCGTATCCACAGGGTCTGTATCCACCGGGTCCGTGTCCACATCCGAGTCGCTGTCCCCGTCGCTGCCCGTGTCCGTATCCACCGGGTCCGTATCTGCACCGCCCGACGCCCGCAGTTCAAACCAGTCCACATCGCCGATGCCTGTGGCATTCGTGGAGCTCGTCACCACCACATACAGGGTGTGCACGCCAGATGTCGGAACCATCGAAGTGGTGTGCTCCACAAAGACAGTCCAGCCGCCGGTGGACGGAACCTGCAGCGTTCCGATCAATGTGCCATCCGGCGCATCCAGCCGGAACTCGAACGCCCCCGGGTTCCCGTCACTGGCGAAGTACGCCGCGATGGTGTCGTACCCGGTCAGGTCGACGCCCGGGAACGCCAGCCACACTCCCGCATCCATGGCGCCCAGCACATTCGTGTCCTTGAGCCAGGGGACAGAAGGTGTCCACTCGTTGCCCGGCAGGGCGATGTTCGTGCCGTCAAAGGCGCCGTTGCAATCCCCGGCGTCCGCCCCGAAGGCGCACTCGGCCTCGATGCGCAGGGGCAGGATGTCACTATCGGTGTCGCTGTCCGCATCCGCGTCGGTGTCGCTGTCCGCGTCATTGTCGGCGTCGCTGTCGCTGTCGGCATCGCTGTCGGCATCCGAGTCACCGTCCGAATCCGCGTCACTGTCCGTGTCGCTGTCCGAATCCGTGTCACTGTCCGTGTCGCTGTCCGAATCCGTATCACTGTCGCTGTCTGAATCGCTGTCGCTGTCCGTGTCGCTGTCTCCTGAAATTGCGGACGCCGTGCCGTCGCATCCGGTGGCCAGTGCCGTGAGCAGCGCGGCCATGACTACAGACAATAACCCACTTATTCTGATAACCATTGAGTCCTCCATGGTCCCGGGGCGGAATCCGCCGTTTGCAGGGAGAGATGCAGCAACGGATAAAATCGGTTCAAAAAAAGTTGCACGGCTTACGGTCATGGACAGACGGGAAGTGTGGACAACCCGTATTCAAAGGCGCCCATATCCGGAAGCCCGCCAATGGGCCGGGGTTTTCCGTCGGCATCGAAGGCTGCGGCCTGTTCCGTGGTGCCCGCATCGATTGCCGGACTGGAATCCGTGAGCCGGAAATCGGCAGACCCCGTATCCGTCGCTGGATTCACGAAACCGGGGTAGTTGTCCGCAACATCCGTCAGGTTGCCCGAAGCGCTTCCCGTGAAAAGGGATTCTCCGGCGACAGAAAACCAGGTGGTTCCGACAACCATGTTGTTCAGGAAGATATTGTCCACCCCTTCCACCCACAGGGCATGCCCTTGAACGATGTCCGGATCCCTCACGGAGATGTTGTTGACCGCCAGAGCGCCGTCCGCCTGCATGATGCTCAAATCCGCCACGGAATCGTAGTACGAGGACAGCAGTTGATTGTTGTGCCAGACCGTGTTGTGGCGAATGACCGCACGATCGGACAGGAAGGCGTGGATGCCGCGACCGCCGTTTGAGAAACAGACATTGTTTTCGATAAGCACCGGCTTCGAATACCCGCCCTCCTGACCGCCACCCTGCGTGTTGCGGAAGTCGTCCAGAATAATGCCGTTTCCGTCTGTTGGCTGTCCCCAACCGGGGAACGGCAGTTCACAGCGGTTGTGGGCACTGATGTTGCCTCTGATGATGAACCCGAAGCCCGTCGGACTTTCGGACTTGACCACCGGGTGGTAGATGGAGATGCCGCTGCCATTCAGCTCGTTGCGCATGGAATTGCCGATGGTGCGATTGCCTTCGATCACAATGTTATCCGACTTGTCGATCTGGATGCCGCTGAGCCCGCAATCGTGAACGCGGTTGTTCGAAACCGTCACCCATTCGCTGTCGGTCACGTAAATTCCGGCCCAGATGCCCTCCGTCTGCGCGGTATCGTAGGACAGGTCGAAACCGTCGATGACCACGCCGGTGGAGTTCCACAGAGACATGACATGCCACTGGCTCGCACTCCGGATGATCGCCCCGCCGGAATGTTCGGCGCGAATCACCAGGCGATTCGCATCGGTTCCGGCCTTGTTTTCAATCTTCAGTTCCCAGGGTTCTTCATAGAGACCGTCCTCCACGATCACGTGGTCGCCGGGCGCCGCCTGTTGAAGGGCCGAAAGAAGTGTACCCGGCGGATCCGACGGCCGCACCCGGTATTCCACACCGGTCAGAGGATACTCATCAGGCTGCGGTTCCGTGTCCGGGATGCATTCCGTGTCCGAATCCGCATCGCTGTCACTGTCTGTATCTCCATCGCTGTCACTGTCCGGATCGGACGGATCCGTGCTTTCGCTGTCTGTACCATCCGACGTGTCTGTCCCATCGCCGTCGCTGTCGCTGTCCGTGTCGGAGTCGCTGTCCGTGTCGGAGTCGCTGTCGCTGTCTCCTGAAACTGCGGACGCCGTGCCGTCGCATCCGACATTCATCACCGCTGCCAGGGCGGCCACTGCAACTGTCAGCAACAGATTCGTTCTGAAAATCATCGAGTCCTCCAGAATGTTCTGAGGCGGAGTCCGCTGTTTGAAAGGAAGAGATGCGATCAGGGGAAAGAACGGTTCAATAAAGCAGGCGGGAGGCATTCAGGGATGGAGGCCGAATCCGTACTCGTGTGTGGCTCTCCAGAAGAACTGCCCCTGATAGCTCGTCAGGTTGGTCGGGTTCGTGGTGCTGTTCACCGCGGTGCCGTTCCAGCCCGGACCTTCCACCAGCGCAAAGCCGTCACCGGGCCACCAGTGCCAGAACAGCACTCCCAGCCCCAGCTCCCGCAGGCCCACCTCCACCGCCAGCTCCGTTACCCCGGTAAAGCGGTCAGGTGCTGTCGAACCCACTTCGCCGATCATCAGCGCGTGCCCCGCTGTGTGAACCCGCGCCACATAATCGCGGAACTTGTTCTCGAACGCGAAATCCAGTGCCCATTGATCGTACATATGAACGCTGAACAGAATGTCGCTGTAGCTCGTGCTGTTAAATAGTTTGAGATCATCTCCGTAGGTGAGAATGCCTGATGCAATGGCCCATATCGGGTTGTCGTTCCACGATGCCGCCTCCTGGCCGCACTTGGAGCCATCGATTACAATAATATTCTGCGCGCCCACCTCATCGCGGATCACCTGAATCACTTCCTGCTGCTGATCGCGCCAGGCGACCGGTACCGCGCCGTCTTCCCAGCCCACTTCGTTCCACAGATTCAACCACACATACGTATTGTCGCGGTAGCGATCGGCAATCAAACGCCAGAAGTCTTTCAGGCGACTGATCTCGGTGTTCGGATAGGAACAGGTGTAATCATGGTTTTCAATGATCAGCACAACCCCGAGTGCCGAGTAGGCATTCACGATCCGATCCAGTGCGGCGAGCATGTCGGCTTCGTCCCGCGGCCATTCCAGCCAGCTGTGCTGAACGCCTTCCCACCAGAACTCTTTGGTCCAGACGTTGAGACGGGCCGTGTTGAACTTCCACAAGTTGACAAAGGAATCCAAGTCGTCTTCGAACGCATGGGCGGAACCATCGGGATTGAGTGTGCCCGGACAGCCGAAGTTGGGATAGTTCCACCCGCAGGCGTTGGCCCCGACGGGAACAAACTCTTCGCCGGAAGGTGCGATGATCTTTGTGCCCACGACGTGAAACCGCCCGTCCGTGTCCCCATCCGTGTCGATCTGACTGTCCGTATCGCTGCCCGGACCGCTGTCCGTGTCCGCGTCCGTGTCGCTGTCCGTGTCCGCGTCCGTGTCGGTGTCCGCGTCGGTGTCACTGTCGGCATCGCTGTCGCTATCCGTGTCGCTGTCGACGTCAACCGGATCAGTGGATGCCGCGCTGTCGCATCCGGTGGGTATCGCAATCACCAGCACAGCCATCGCAACAGACAAAATCAGGTTCACCCCGCCAGTCATCGCATCCTCCGTTTTCACAAAGCGTCTCATCGGCTGCACAGACCCATGTCGTCCACGATGGCATCGAACGGCGATTCCATGCCCGCCGCGTTCATGACCGCCTGCGCTTCTGCGGGCCAGTTGCCGTCCGTGACGACGGTGTTATTGGCAATGACACAACCGTTGATGCCGTCGATGCTGTTCTGGCTCTCGCTGGTGTCGGACCAGTTGTACTGGATGTCGTTCTCCCGGTTGTTGGTGGCCCAGGTGAACAGCCATCGCGTCGTGTTTGTCGCCACGTTGCCCTGCACGGTGTAATGACTTGCACCATCTTCCATGTAGATGTGACCGCCATGCATGTAGCCCGTTCCCACATGTTTCCGGCCCGGATCCAGATATTCATCAAACCAGTTATCGCGGATCTCCGATCCGGGATGAGAACTCATGGCGTAGATGGACCCGCCATCGGAGCCGGAGCGCATGGCGTTGTGAATATGGTTGCTGTTCACGTGAATATCGCCATACCAGCTGTCCGCATTGTTCCATCCCCAGCCGATGGCGATGGCGGAGTACGGCGTATGCGAAATCTCGTTGTGTTCCACCCACACACCGGTTGAACGCGGAATGTGAACACCGTGATTGTCCTGAAAATCAACGGCCACATCGGTTATCCAGTTGTTGCGGATGACCACATCCGCCGTGTGGTTGCCGTCTGAATCATCTTTGTGTCCCACCTGAATGCCATGTCCGGAAACGTCGCGGACCACGCACCCGACAACAGAAATGTCGTGACTGCCACTCTGGATATTGATGCCCGAAGCGCCGAAGTGCTCAAAACGACAACTTTCAAATGAAATATTGTTTGCCCCGCGCACTTGCACATTGCCCACGGTTTCCTGCCCGTCGCCGGTCGCTTCATAGTCGCCCGGATAGGTGAAGCCGCCCTGCCATCCGGTGTAGCCGTGGTCTTCGCTCGGATAGTGCCAGGTGGCGTGCTGGAACGCGATTTTCTCGAACTGCATGTTGCGGGCACCGTCGAGCCGCACAAGCTCTTCGAGGTTGCCGAGCCACGATTCAACGGCATTCATGTCTTCGCCGGCCAGGGGCCTGTAGTAGACGACATCGGCGTCCACATCGAGGTACCACTCGCCCGGTTCGTCCAGCAGTTCATAGGCGTTTTCCAGATACACCACGTTGCGCTGTTCAGATACCCAGGCGTTCTTGCCGCAGGGTAGCACCAGACTGAAACTGCCGTTACCGCCGCCCGCCAGACGGCACCGCTCCACGCGCCACCAGTTGAAGCGCATCACGGCCTCCACCCGATCGATGCGATTCCATCCCGACAGGTCGTATGATGTGGAAACACTTCCGCCGTCCTGCGTCATTCCCCAGAATTCGGCCGGGAATGATGTACTGTAGTCCACTGCGGTCCGGCTCTGGTCGGTGGGCGTTTTCGCCACCGTGGCGCGATGGCCGTTGACCCAGAGCTGACGACTGTCAAATTCCGCGGGAACAGGGGCTTTCCAGATGTCGTCCGTGTGGACGGTCCAGTCTGTGACCCGGAGTCCACCGCTCACGCGGGTGTCGCAGCCGTTGCCGATCCAGTGAACCCGGCGACTGTCCGAAGAATCCGCCGCGCCGAAGGCCAGCGGCTCATTGAGCACATACGTCCCACCGGCCAGAAATACAGCCAGATCATCACTGCCCGACCCAAGAGAGTCCTGAACCTTTGCCTTAGCCGAGGCAATCGAACACGGCGCTTCGTCCGTACAGTCCGTACCGGTGCCGTCCGGAGATGCAAACAGGGCGGTGCCGCTGAACCCTTCGGTGTCGAAGTCAGTGTCATAGTCGGTATCCGTATTGCTGTCCGTATCGGCGTCGCTGTCCGTGTCACTGTCGGCGTCGGTGTCGCTGTCGCCGTCCGCATCCGTATCACTGTCGGAATCCGCGTCGCTGTCGGAATCCGCGTCGCTGTCGCTGTCCGCGTCACTGTCGCCGGAATCCGTGGATTCCGGTTCGTCGCATCCGGCGTTCATCGCCATGAGCAGCGCGGCCAATACTACTGTCAGCAACAGATCTAATTTTCCAGACATCGAGTCCTCCATTGTCACAGGCGGAATCCGCCGTTTCAAAGGAGAGATGCGGCGAAGGAAAAAGCGGTCCAGAAAAACGAACGGAGGAAGAAAAACGGCAGATGTCCGCTAGTTGCACTCGCCGCGGGTGAGGTCGGTGTGCCACTCAAAATTGTCGGCTTCCCAGTTGGTGTAGTACTGGGCTTCGTTGTTGTAAGCCATGCCCACAAAGGTAAACCAGTTGGCCTTTGTATAGGTTTCACTGTCCATCTCGTCGGACCACAACAGGTTGCCGCCGCTGTCCTTCACCCGCACCCAGTCGATCTGAATCATGTCCTCGTCGAAATCGCCGGCAATGGTGCCGCCCATATCGCCGCCGATGGCCATATTGAGGATAATCCGGTGAGTGTGGGAATCGGCGTCGTCATAGGTCTTCGTGGCCTGGTCCGCGCCGTCAAACGTGTAGGTAATCGTGTCGCCGTTGAACCGTACCCCGTACACATGCCATTCCTCGGGACCGCCGCCCGCCGGATAGTTCACCACAGCGGGCGAATTGTGATCCACAGTAAAATTGGGCGTTCCCCACTGATTGGTCTGGTAGTGATTTGAATCGGACCCCAGCCACTCGTTGATGTCGATTTCGCCGCATCCGGGCCACGCCACCCCTCCGCCGTATCCCTGCTCGGAGGAATCGCCGCCGAGCATCCACACCGCCGGCCAGGTGCCGTTGGCAAAGGGATCGGCATGGCTGCAGCGCTTCGCGGCCATTTTCACCCGCGCTTCCGCCGTGGTCCCCGGATCATTGGGCACCGCGAACTCGCTGTTGATCCGTCCGGAGGTGTACTGCGCACCGTGGTCGCTCTCCTTCTTGCAGATGATGCTCAGAACACCCGGCGTGTCGGTGTCCGTGTCGGTGTCGGTGTCGGTGTCCGTGTCGGTGTCGGTGTCCGTATCCGTGTCCGTGTCGCTGTCCGTGTCCGTGTCGCTATCGGTGTCCGTGTCGGAATCGCTGTCCGTGTCGGAATCGCTGTCCGTGTCGGAATCGCTGTCCGTGTCGGAATCGCTGTCCCCGTCCGAATCGGAATCGCTGTCACTGTCCGAATCGGAATCACTGTCCGAATCGGAATCACTGTCCGAATCGGAATCACTGTCCGAATCGGAGTCGCTGTCCGTGTCGATATCAGAACCGGACGAATCATTTCCGCCGCAGGCACTCAACAGCCACATCCATACTGTCGCAATCATGATTGTTCTCATTTCAACCTCCTGAAACATCCGGTGGTCACTGTTCGCACCAATCGGTGATTTTTTCCCTTGAATCGTATGCCTCCCTCGTCACTGCCACGCACAATCCCCGTCCCCGCAGATGTATGCGCCCCCACCGGGGCATTCCGCAGGCGCATTTCCGTCCGCACAGATCACGTCGCAACCGTAACAATTCACCTTGCAGCTTCCCGAACAGGTGATCGCGCAGGCGCCGAAGCTGGTACAGGTGGCCACGCTTGCGTCGCCGATGAACCCGGTGCAGCTCCCGACGGAGTCACAGTAGAGGCTGCAGGCCTCGTCACAGACGTGAAAGCACTCGGACGCGCTCCGGCAATCGACGGAGCACCCGTCTTCACAGCGGGTGTCGCAGATATCCGCATCCCCGCAATCCATGACGCAGCCGTCAACCTCTCCGCAATCCATGGGGCAGTCGGGTCGACCACCACATCCGCAATATCCATCATGGCAAAAGGGATCTTCATCTCGACAGGCGGGCATGGCGACCAGGAGCATCAACAGAAATGGAAAGAATCGCATGGGGTGAACCTATCACGGAGGCAAGCGGATGACAATTGCACCATCGTCCCTCTGGACGCGCTGATTATTTTTGAATAGCTGTTCGTTCTGCGCCGTCCGAACCCTTGGAAACATTTTGACCGCACCATGTTCGGTGCTACAGTTGAGCAGAATGAAACGCACCTTCCAGACAAGTCTTCTCGTTCTCATCGTATTCGCGACATTCGCTGTGCCGGTTTATGCGACCGGCGTGGACGTCAAGCTGCAGGCGGCCATCTTCCTGAAAGCCCTCTCCTACGACAGCGGCATTCCGGGCAGATCGGACAAGAACCTTGTCATCCACGTCGTCCTGGATGGGGCCACGTCGGGCCAGAAGGCCGACATCACCGCGGGATTTGCCACAATTTCCGGGGCCAGTGTTGGCGGAAAAAAGGTGACCGTCGACACCCTGACTGCGGGTGAGCTGGCCGGCGCGGTTGCCAAACCGGGCGTCCACGTCATCTATCTGCCCGAAAACAGCGCCCAGGGAACCATCGACGCGGCCCTCACCCTCGGGTCCACCAGAAAGATTCCCGTCCTGGCCGGCAGCGAGCCCATCGCCCGGAAAGGCGCGGCCATCGGCATCACCATCGCCGCCGGAAAGCCCCAGATCATCGTTAACCTGAAAAAGAGCGTCGAACAGGGTCTGGCCCTCTCGGCCCAATTCCTCAAGCTCGCAAAAGTCATCTGAGCGGATTTTTCAATTACTCAATGCGGAAGAGGTCCACCAGTGCCTGCATGGCAATGCCGTGTTCCTTCAGGTCGTTTCCGCTGCGCCGCAGAAAGTCGATGCTCTCCACGTTCCGCCGTGCGGCGTCGGTGATCTCGTTCATGGCGCGGGCCGTCTGGGCGAGGCCCGTGGCCTGCTGCATGGTGTTGTGGGCAATTGTGCTCGCCGCGCCGGTGGATTTTTCGATGGATTCGCCCACCCGGGAAATCAACTGGCCGGTCCGCTCCATGCTGCCCACGCCCTGCTTCACCGCCGCGAGTCCCTGCTCCGTGGTGGCCAGCATGACCGCGATCCCCGCCTGAATGCCGGTGAGGGTCTTGCGCACCTGCTCCGTCGCCTCCCGCGACTGCAGTGACAGATCCCGCATCTGGCGGGCCACCACGCCGAACCCCAGCCCTTTTTCCCCGGCCTTCACGGCCTCAATGGACGCGTTGATGGACAGGGTGTGGGACTGCTGGGTCACCGACGCCACCGATGCAACAATCCGGTCGACTTCCGTCAACCGCTGATTGAGCTGAATGGAACTCTCCACGATGTTGGCCACCTGCTTTTCGATTTCCTGCAACTGGCGTCGGGTATCCCCCACCGCATCGAGGCCGTCCCGGGACAGGGCACGGGTCCGGTCTGCGTCCATCTGGATGTCCCTGGCGTTCTGCGCCGTCACGTGCCCGGTCTTTTCGACCTGTTCAATGGTGACCGTGGTTTCGCTGACAGCGGTGGCCTGCTCGTTGCCCGCTGCCGACAGCTTTTCGGAGGCCTCCATCAGAAACCCGGAGGTGGCATTCAGCTCCGTGACCACCGTGCTGATGGCCCGCAGGTTCTCCCGGAAGGTGTCCGTGGTCTGCCGCAGGGCATCGAACATCGCCACAATTTCGGTCGTGTTGGTGCCGAGGACCACATCGTCAATCTGACGCACGTCCCCTTCGCCGATGCGACGCACCAGACCCGTAATCACCTGGACGGGGCGTACCACGAGGCGGGACACCAGCAGAAAAAATCCGGCAATGAACAGGGTGGAGAGTCCCAGTGCCACGGGAATGCTGTAGGCCACAATCTCCTGGCCCGCCGCATTCAACCGCTCCCGGGACAGGCCCAGATACAGACTGCCGTACTCCTTCTTGTCGCCCCGGATGGATGTCTTCGTATTCACCAACTGATCAATGAAATAGGAATTCCCGTCCGCCTGCTTCTTGAAGCGCTGCACAATGTGTTCGGGCACCTTTCCAGCCTTTGCAAACACGCTTCCGCTCTGTGTCACCACCAGGGCATACACCACGTTGTCGTCCGCCAGCGCCGACTTGAGCAGCAGATTGCCGTCCTCGGAAATGTCTGTAGACCCCAGTACTTCAGCAAAATCCATGGGGGCTGTCAGGTTGACCGCCAGCAAATTGCCAATGGCCTCGGCGGTCATCACCAGGCTTTTTTCCGACTCGGACACGAAATACGACGCAAATGCAATCGTGAACGTCGTGCTGAAAACCGCCACGGCCACAGCGGCAATCAGGAATACGCGAAAACTGAGTGTTCTGGTTTGAAGTCTGAATTGCACGCGACCCTCTTTTCAAAAACAAATCAAATGTACCCAAAAAAGCGGTCCCGTCAAAAGCGCGGACAAAAAGATATTATGGACTACTGGGCCGTGTCCGGGGTTGCGGCGGCGGTATCCGGGGTCGATTCGACGCCCTCCGTGTCCGGCTGCTGCATGGCCGTCTTCGCTTCAGCAGCGGCCGCGGCGGCCCGGGCGGATGCGTCGGCTTTCTGCTGCTCGATGTCCGCGATGCTGGGCGGACGGTTCAACTCCTCCTTCAGATCCGCTTCGTCGATGGTTTCTTCGTCGAGTTCGGCGTCGTCCCCTTCCGCCCGTGCCTCTGCCTCCCGTGCGGCCGCATCCATTTCCGCCTGCAGTCGTTGTTTTTCCGCATCCATGTCACGCACCTCGGGCAGCACCGGACCACCCTCCGCCCGATTGCGCATGGCACGCATCCCCAGTCGCCGGGAAGATCCGCGGCCGTCCCCGTCGTCGGCCACGCCCCGCCTGTCCCGCGCACCGAACGTGCGCCGGGGACGGAACTTCGCATCCTTGAACAGTCCCGTGTACGCGTAGCCGTACGATCCGTCGGACCGCCGCGCCGACGCAAGGGCCGTGGGCATCATGGACACCAGCGTCTTCGCCCGGTCGCTCCTGGCCTCGTACCCTTCGAGCAGCCGGAACGCGAAATACAGGTTGATGTGGCTGCGCGACAGGGGATCGGCAAACCGGATATCGCCTTCGGCGGTGACGGCGACATCGTTGGAGACCAGCTTGAATTCCCGGAACGTGCACACCCCTCCCTTCGCCTCCATGGCCATGTCGAGGGAGGAGATGGCCAGAGCATCCACGGTCATGGGCCCCATGCCATCAATCACTTCCACCGGGGTCTGGCCCTGTCCCAGGGACAGGTTCCGACCGACCACCGTAAAGCTGCCCGCCGCATCCTTGAACCGGCCGGTCTCCGTTTCGAGCACCAGCGCAAAGCTCATGGTACCCAGCAGGGGCAGTGGCAGAAACTCCCGCAGCTCGAAAAACTGCGACAGGTTCAAGTCCGTCGCGATCAGGGACACGCGCGCCGGCTCTCCGTCCGGTTCAGCCGCATCCGGGGTCGGGGCCGGAACCGGTTCCTCGTCGCCGGGCATGGCACCGGACCAGGATATCTCCACCACCCCACCCAGAAAATCCATTTCCACGTCCACGCTGAGTCGCCCCAGCAGCAGCGCAAAAATGCCCACGTCCACGTCCACTTCATCAATCATGTAGCGGGGCGCCACCGCGGGCTTCTGCTGCGCGCCGTCGTCACTGTCGCCCTCCTCACCACCATCCCCGGATTCATCGTCGCGTGGTGTTTGTTCCTCATCGACGGGAATTTCCACCTGCACATCGGACAGAATCATCGAACCGAACGGGGAGATGGACATGTCCCCCACCGTGACGTCCCGGCCGAGCAACTCGGACAACTGGCTCTCCACGGCGGGAATGAACCGCTCCTCGGGAAACGTCAGTCCCAGGAAAAAGCTGAAACAGATAAAAAAGAACAACGGATAGCCAACGCCTTTGAGAATCCGCCGGAACCCGGGGTTCATGTGGACGGCTTCCACCCATTGCCATATCGACTGCCATATCGACTTCAGGGACATCACGGCCGACTCTCCCGCGCATCCACCGGTTTGCCGTTTTTGTCGAGCACCCCGGTGGACTTCTCGTAGGTGGCAATGGTCATCTCCACCCGGTACAGACTTTCCTCCTGCTTCAGGTCCCGGATATCCAGCCGCGAAATGGCAATGGGAAACTGCCGCCGGTTGGCCTCCACCTGTTCCATGAAATCCACCAGCGGCTTCAACGGGATGGAGCGGAACGACACGTCCACGCTGCGCTCAATCCAGCCGCTCGCATGGTTCTTGTCATTCAGTTCCTTGGTATCGGGCTCGTCAATGCCCACCCGCTTGACAATGTTGTCGACCATCGTGCGCAGGGGCGTGGGCCTGCCGGTGCTCTGTACCGCCGGACCGGCGGCCTGCAATTCCAGGTACTTCGGCTCCATCATCCGCACAAACTTGACCAGTTCGGTCCACTCGGCGGACTTCGCCTCCAGTTCGGCGGTGGCCCCGTGCAGAACAAACCCCGTCAGAAAACAGGCCAGCAAAACCGCCGTCGCGGCCATGGCCAGAACCAGCCGCCGCTCCCTTGGAGACAGGCCGGCCATGAAATTTCTCAGAATCGATGACATTGCAACTGCACTCCTCTATCCCTGCACCGGGCCTGCGTCACGGACACCGGCTGTCGATCTCCATTGTATACCGCTGGCGTTCCTCCACGGTCTGCACCTTGGGAATCTTGAACGACGTAAAACACTCTTCAAACCCGGCCAGCTCTTTTTTAATCAGGTCCGTCGGCGACAGATCTTCTTCTTCATCGTCGAATTCCGCATCCCCTTCCTGCGGGGCCGGATTCACAAGGCCCCGGATCACCACCTGCCGCTGGCGGATTTCGAGCTGCTCGATGTCGTGCACCACCGAATCGGGTATCCGCTTCGACAGCTCCACCAGCACTTCAAAGGCGTCCCGCTTCGGAATAGGCGTGCGGGTCTCTTCTTTGGGCATCATCCGGCCCTCGATAACGGTCCGGCTGGTGACGGGCTCTTTCAGCACGCGGGTGGTTTCCTTCTCCAGTTGCCGGCGCACCACCTCCGCCTGGGCGGAGACGGCCATGTAATGCGTGACGCTCGAAAAAATCCACGCGCCGATGATGCCGAGAAAACACGCGGCCAGCAGGATCATCCGCCGGCGCACGCCCTCCGTATCGCCCTTCCAGGCAAACGCCCCGTGGCGCAGGTTGAACCGCCGGGTCTTCGGCACCAGCCCCGTGCCCGCCAGACAGGAGGCCAGCACGGCCAGCTCCGGCGCCAGCATGGCATCGAAGGTTTCCACGCCGTGCCGGTACACGGGCGCCCGGTACAGGGACACGGGAATGCCGAGCACCTCCTGCAGATGGGCATCCAGTCCGGGCATCCGGGCGCCGCCGCCGCAGATCAGCAGCTGCTGCACGGGTTGTCCGCCGTTGGCGAGATGGCCGTTGAAGGTCTGGGCGATTTCGCGGCACAGGGAGTTCATCCGATCCCGCAGCACCTCGCCCACTTTTCCCGACAGGCCGGCCTGCTCCTTGTATTTCTGCGCCGTGGCATAATCGACATGTCCCTCCTCCGAAAGGGCCAGGGTCAGCTCCCGACCGCCCCGCAGAAGGGTACGGGCGGTTGTCACCGCATCACCGGCAATGACCAGGTTGGTGCGGTTGTGGCCCAGATCCAGAATGGCCGACGGTGCGCTGACGGCGCCGATTTCTTCGAGATACGGGCCGTAACACAGGGGCGACATGGTGATTTCCGCCGGATCGATACCCACGCCCTGCAGCCCTTCCACAAGGCTCCGGAGGCGTTCCGCGGACACGCAGGCCACGGTGTACACAACCGCATCCGCCTCCCGTTTCTGCTCCACAAAATCGAACATCGCGTCTTCCACCGCATAGGGCAGGCGATCGTCGAGCTCGAAGGCCATCACGTCCCGCGCGCGCTTGGCGGCACTCAGGGGCAGTGAAATCCGGTGCACGGACACGTGTTCGCCGGACACGCAGCAGAAAATGGATGCGTCGGGAATGTTGATGCGCGAAATGAGCCGGCCGGCCGCGGCCACGATGTCGCCGGGGGTGCTGTTGCCTTTGTCGTCGCCGCCGGTGGGCTCCGCGTCGAAGCGGATCACCTCGCCGCTGCGCAGTCCCTGTTTGACCACCACGGCCTTGACCGCATGGCTTCCCAGATCGAGCCCGATGAAATGCTGGGTCATGCTATTCCTGCCTCCAGTAAAGAATCCGTCCCCCGGCAGCGGTGAGCGACTGGGTCGGGTCGATGATGTCCGCAATTTTCGGTTCCGTGTCCACCACCGCATGGATGCGACGGGTCACATTGCCCACGGTGCCCTCTGCATAAATGGAAAACACCTGGCTCTTTGTCATGAACAGCTCCGATGCCCGGTTTCCCTGCACGGGAAACGGCACAATCGACGGATCGATGAGCAGCATGAGGGGATCGCCGCCGTTCACCCGCTGCATGAATTCCTTGACGTTGGACACCGGCAAGAGGGTGCGCAGCACCAGGTGGGCCTGCAGAATATTCGCTAGATTCTCCCTCGTGTTCAGGTCCATGCACGGATTGTTGCCCTGCTCGTCGATGGCCAGCATGCACAGGGACGACAGAAGCACCGCCGCGGGGGCTGTATTCACGTTGATGCGCGCGTTGCCCCACACGGTCAGCACCCGGGACTTCGGGTCTTCCGCGTCGGGTTCCACAAAGGCGCTCCAGAAGTCGTCGCCCACGCCGTGGACCAGATGCAGTTCCTGCAGGCTGTCAAAGGGCGCGTTCTTCCGCCGGTATTCCGGTTCCAGCGACGAGTAGTAGTCCTCCTCGCCGGAGGCCTCCAGAAACTGGTCCGCATCGCCGTCGATGAAATCGACCATCTCCTTCACCACATCCTCCCGCTCCACCTCGTCCCGGTAATCCTTTCCCTTGAACACGTCGTCGTACATCTCGGGTTCCATGAGGGTGGAGAGGTTCTGCACCAGCGTCAGGCGCCGCTCTTCCCTGGTGGCATCCGCCCCCATGTTGATGTTGATCTTGCTCTCCTCGTCCACGATGGTGACCGAGAATTCGTGGCCCTCCGGAAGCCCCAGCCCGGTGGTGTCGGCCATGCTGACCCCCAGCAGCTCTTCCATCATGCCCGCGCCCTCGCTGGAGGCAAAGGGCTCCAGCATCATGTCCGCATATTCCCAGAAGGGAAAGTTCATCGCCTTTTCAAAACCCGGCATGGACTGCACGCTGAGCAGCAGCCGCGACAGGTTGATGCCGCTTCTGGCCAGGTATTCGGCCTGCACCGCGTCCCGGTGGTTGACGGCGGTCATGAGCCGGGTTTCGTTGCTCTCCATGAAGTCGGCGGTCATCACCGTGAGGATGGCGAGGGCGATCATCACCATCAACAGGGCCACGCCCCGCTGGGACTGTGCGCGGGCCCTCATTCGTTCACCCCCAGGGGCATGCCCGGAATCCAGAAGGGCAGCAGCAGGGGCGTCCGCATGGGCACGGGCATCTGGGTGCCGTAGGCCACTTCGCGGTATTCATTATCCCGTCGGTTCAACCGGCCGGGACCCACCCGCTCGTTCACGGACAACCGGATGCGCACCTGCGTGGGCAACTTCGAACCTTCTCCGGTAAAATTGGTCGTGTCCCACTCGTCCTTCCATTCCTTGTTTTCAATGTCGTAAAACTGCAGGTCAAAGGCGGACACGTTGCGCACCAGAATGAGGGTCTGGCCGCCTTCGGTGGGTTTCTCGTCCAGCACGGGGGACGCACGGCGCACCAGGTTCACCACGTCGCGATCTTCGGGGTCGTTGGCCAGATAATACGAAATCTCGGCCTGATCGGATTCGTCTGCGTCAAAGAAGCGCCGGTTGTGGGAAAACGCCGCGAAATCCAGGCTGTCTTCCCGGCCGCCGTCCGTGCCCACAAAGATGGTGTCGTGGGCCACTTCCAGGGGCGCCCGGTGATCCGACAGGAATGTTGACGAGATATCGCGGTTGATCATGTCAAAGGCCACGCGGACCTGATGGTGGATATCCTGGGTGGTTTCCACGATATCGCGGGCCTTGGCGGTCTGGCTGGTCGCCGCCCAGATCGCCAGGGCGATGACCCCCACCACGGCCAGGGAGATCATGACTTCCATCAGGGTAAAACCGCGGTGGTTCATTGATCTGCTTTCCTCCGGATGCCCTCGAAGCCGAACCGATTGCGGACCCCGCCCGCATTACCCCTCCCGGAAGCATTACCGCCCCCTGAAGCATCCTCACCACCTGTGACTTCGTCCATCCACCGTTGAGCCGCGCCCGCCTCCTGCAGGTCCCCCAGCTCGCCCTGGGCCGGATTCGTCACGTACTGGACAATTTCAAAACTCTTCTCCGCGGCGCCTTCCTTCCACACCACCTTTACGCTGACGCGCCGGATGGCCTGTTCGAGCATGTCCGTCACCAGGGGCAGCAGATCGGTCACCATGCCCATGCCCATGGCCGCCAGATCCGACGTGCCGCCACCCAGGGCATCGGCGCCCGTCGACAGTCCCGTGCTGCCCATCATCGACGAAAGGCGGCTCTCCGGATCGTCTTCCAGCTCGTCGTCATCTTCGGCATCCGCCAGGGCGGACATGTCGGGAAACTCCACGGTCTCAATGTGCCATTCGCACGAAAACTCCGTCTGGGTATTTCCTTCCATGATTTCGCAGCATTCCCCCGACTCCACGATATCGCCTTCCTGAAAGCCCTCTTCAATGAACAGCAGCTCCAGCTCGCTCATCCGGCACCGCGCCAGCTGCGTGGCCTGGGTGATGTTGCGGGCGTAGTTGGTCGACGACACGGCGGAGAACTGGGCGCCGAAAATGGCCACCAGCGCCGACGACAGAAGCAGAATCGCCACCAGGATTTCGATAATCGTGAAGCCGCGATGCCTGCTTTGCGACGACCTCATCGCTCCGCCTCCTGCAGTTCGCTCATCAAGCCGTCGGGTTCCTTTTCTTCGTGAAACACCGTTGCCGCCCCGGTGAGGGGATGGATGACCACGGTGGCGATCTGCGGACGGTCGTCATCAAAATCGCTCAGCTGGATGTAGGTCAGCTCCGATGTGCCGCCCGGAAAATAGTACACGAAGGCATTCTTTCCCCCGCCTTCGATGGGCGCGGGCGCATGCTCGCTGTACACCCTGCTGAATCCCACGTCCCCGGGCAGGGTGCGGGCTTCGCCCCTCCGTCCCTCAATCACCTCGAACCGCGGGCCCCGGTAGCGGGTGTTGCCGCTGCCCGCAAAACCGCTCTGCATGGACGCCAGAAACGGGTCTGTAAAAGTGGTGGGGCTGGTGCCGTCGCTCAGGGACTGCCCGGTGATGGAAGGCCCGATATCCTTTAATCGATCTTCCATCCCGTGCTCCTCCACCGACCCGTCCGCCTTGTACTCGTCTTCAAATTCTTCCCGGTTCAACCCCACGCCGGTCTCATCGTCCCGGTTCAGCACCACCCGGCCGCTGGTTTCCTGCAACTGCACGGTCCGCGCGTCAAAATCCAGCACCATGCGCACGGTGGTGCCCCGGGAAACGGCGCGGGAGTACGCATACCGCGACGCGGACACGATCATCCAGGCGGACGACTGGAGCTTTCCACCCGTCAGGGCGCCCATGCCCATGGCCGCACCCGTCACGATGATCGCAATCAGCACGATGACGATCATCAGCTCGATGATGGTGAATCCGCGGGGTCTCATCGCACCGTCCGCCTACTCCTCGCTCTTCGCTTCGCAGGCGATCCGCTCATTCCCTTCCGGACCACCGGAGAACACATCCGGAGACTCGTCATCGCACTCGATGGAATAGGCGTTGCCCCACGGATCGGTGGTGCGCATCTTGGTGTCCAGATAGGCGCCGGCCTTCAGGTCGTCCACGGTGGGGCACTTGCCGGGGTTCTGCATGATGTACATCATCACCGCGTTGCGGATGGCGCAGGCCTCGTTGCGGGCCGTATCCATGCGGGAGCGCTTGAGCTGGGACATGTAGCCCACGGTCACGCCCGTGGCCAGCATGCCGATGATCACAATCACGATCATGATTTCGATGAGCGTGAAGCCCGTCTGCCGCTCCGCCGCGGCGCGCCGCAGCAACCGTTTTGTCTCGTTCTGTTTCATCGTCCAATCCTTTCGTTCAGATCGTCAGATCCACGATCATGTTCTTGACATTATCCCTTGACGTGGCGGCCCCGTCGGGCCCCCTGGAAAACACATCCGCGTCCTCGCCATCGTGGCGGGAGGGACACTGGAGCTGATAGTCCCGGCCCCAGGGATCCCGCAGGGGCGGCAGGTAGGGGCTGCCGTCCGGCGGCGCCACGAGCTCACCCACATCCGCGGGACAGCGCCCGAAATCGGCCCGGAACAGGCGCACCGCGTGGGCGATGCGGGACACGTCGAGCCGGGCCTGCTGGACCCGCTGTTCGTGATCCATCCAGCGGACCGAAAAAATCGAAAACAATCCCAGCGCCACAATGACCGCCAGAGCCCGCATCCGCCGCTCTCCCGGCGTCAGTCGCCGTCGTCGATGTCCCCTGCCCTGCAGCAATATGTCGTCGCGGTGCCTCATATGAACTGGTTGATCTGCACCAGGGGCAGCAGGATGGCCGCCGCGATGCCGCCGGCGCCGATGCCCATGATGACAATCATGAGGGGCTCCAGCAGTGAAGTAAGGGCCAGCACCTTTGCATCCACCTGCGCATCGTAGGAGGACGACACGTTTTCGAGCATGTTCTCCAGCTGGCCGGTACGCTCGCCAACGGCGATCATGTGGGTTACCACCGGCGGAAAATACCCGGACGCCTTCAGGGGGTCAGCGATGCTCTCCCCTTCCCGGATGGACTCGCTGGCATCCACCACCACTTTTTCGAGCACCACGTTGCCCAGCACGCCCCGGGTGATGTCCATGGCCGTCAGCAGGGGCACGCCGGACGCCAGCAGCGTGGACAGGGTTTTGGCAAACCGGGAGATGGCCACCATCATGGCCAGCTTTCCAAACAGGGGAGAGCGGAGCACAAATCGATGCCAGGCAAACTCGCCCTTCGGCGTGTGCTTCCAGCGGCGGAACCCATAAACGGCACCGACGCCGATGATCAACAGGAGCCACCACCAGGAAGCCATGAAATCGCTCAGCGCCACCAGGGCACGGGTGTACACCGGCAGCTGTTTGTCAAAGCTCTCGAAGATCGTGGTCACCTTGGGCACCACCACCACCATGAGGATGTTGATGACGATGATCCCCACCACCAGCATGAAGGCCGGGTAGGCCATGGCGCCCACCACCTTGTTCTTCAGCCGGTCCTGGGCCTCGATGAAATCCGCCAGCCGCTCCAGTACCTGCTCCAGCGTGCCCGACTGCTCTCCCGCGTTGACCATGTTGCAGAACAGCTTGTCGAACATCTTTGGATATCGCGCAAACGCGTCCGACAGGCTGCTGCCCTGATTCACCTGATCGCGCACGTCGGTGATGGCGGCCTTCAAATCGGGCTTGTCGCACTGATCAATCACCGCGGTGAGGGATTCCACCAGGGAGACGCCGCTGCGGGTCAGCGTGGCCAGCTGCCGGGTGGTGAGGGCGATGTCAAACTTCTTGACGCGGTTGAAGTACCGCCCGAAATCCACTTCGCCGCGCTGCACGTCCTGCCCCTTGACCGCTGTGGAAACCGGCAGGATGCCGTCCCGCCGCAGGGCCGCCAGCAGCGCCTTTTCGCTCTCCGCGTCCAGCACGCCCCGCACGGTCTTCCCGTCGCTCCGGCGCAGTCCTTCATATCGGTACAGCGGCACGATGATCTCCCTAATCCATGTCGTCCTGCGTTACCCGCAGCACTTCTTCAATGGTTGTCACGCCGGCCAGCACCTTGCGCGATCCGTCCTCCCGCAGGTTCACCATTCCCTCGGACAGGGCCGTCCGCTTGATGGTGTTGGAATCCGCGTTGCGCAGCACGTGGGCCCGGATCTCATCGGTGATCATCAGCATCTCATAAATACCCGTGCGCCCCCGGTAGCCCAGGCCCAGGCATTCGTCGCAACCGACGGCCCGGTACAGGGACACATGGCCGTCCCGCAGGGGTTTCAGGGGCGACAGCTTCTTTTCCGCTTCCCGGTATACGTGATGGGCGGGGGGCGGCTTGGGCGCATAGGGATTGTCCGGTTGGACGCCCAGTTCTTCGAGCTGCGCCCGGGTCGGTTCGTACAGCTCCCGGCAGTGGGGGCAGAGCACGCGCACCAGTCGCTGGGCCTGAATGCCGATGATGGACGAGGCCACCAGGAACGGCTCGATGTCCATTTCCACCAGCCGCGTCAGGGCCCCCGCCGCGTCGTTGGTGTGAATGGTGGACAGCACGAGATGGCCCGTAAGGGACGACTGCACCGCGATTTCGGCGGTCTCCCGGTCGCGGATCTCGCCCACCATGATCACGTCGGGATCCTGGCGCAGGAAGGCCCGCAGGCCGTTGGCAAACGTGAGATCGATTTTCGGGTTCACGTGCACCTGGCCGATGCCGTCGATGTCGTATTCGACTGGATCCTCCACCGTGAGGATGTTCTTGTCCGGCGTGTTGATCTGGGACAATCCCGCGTACAGCGTGGTCGTCTTGCCCGAACCCGTGGGCCCGGTGACCAGGATGATGCCGTGGGGACGGCGGATGAGGCTGTGGAACAACGTGTAGTGGTCGGACCAGAACCCCAGATCGGTGATGTCGTGAAGCACGGACTGCTTGTCGAGCAGACGCATCACCACGCGCTCTCCCTGGCTGGTGGGCACCGTGGACACGCGCACGTCGATGGGCTTGCCGGCAATCTTGAGGCCGATGCGCCCGTCCTGGGGCTGCCGCTTTTCGGCAATGTTGAGCCGGGCCAGAATTTTCACGCGCGAGATGATGGACGGCAGAAACGCCTTCTTCACGGTCTTCGCGTTCTGCAGCACGCCGTCCACGCGGTAGCGGACGCCCACTTCTTTTTCGAGGGGCTCAATGTGGATATCGCTGGCCCGCCGTCGCACCGCTTCGAAAAACAGGTTGTTCACCCAGCGGATGATGGGCGCCTCGTCCTCCACATCGATGAGGTCCGTCAGTTCTTCTTCTTCTTTGGCCCCTTCCCCTTCGAGATCCTCGTCCCGGCCCGAGCGTTCGTACACCGCGTTGATGGTTTCGACGATGACGTCGCCCACGACCACCACGGGCTCCACCGGACGTCCCACGATGGCCTGCACCGCGTCCAGAGCACCCAGCTCAAACGGATCCGCGCAGGCCACCCTGACCCCGTCCCGCGTTTCGCAGATGGGCAGCACCCGGTTGTTCTTGGCAAACACGATGGGCAGGTCGGCAATGAGGTGGGGTGCCACTTCGTCGGCGCGGATGGTTTCGAGAAACGGCAGGCCCATGCGCTCGGCCACCGCTTTCCACAGTTGCACCGCGCTCAGGGTTTCCGACGCCACGAGGTGTTCGTGCAGGGGAAGTTTCTTTTTGTCCGCTTCCTGCAGCAGTGCCTCAGCTTCCCCGACGGACAGCAGGGCGGCGTCCGTCAGGATCCGGGCAATGAAGCTGTCCCTCGAACTACTCACCGTCTCCTCCGGTAGCGCCGGATTGATTCGAGGGCTCGATCACCATGTCGCCCTGCTCGTTGACGACGACGGAATCGTCCCCCGGTTTTACGGCAGACAGATTGATGGGTCGCTTGGGCGCGTGGTCGTGGACCGTCATGGATTCCACCTGGCGGCGCATGTCCGAGTCCTTCTGGGCGCTGCCGACCACCTCGTTGATGACGGAGATGGCGCCCTTGGTGCGCTTCCAGTCCAGGTGCGGATCGTAGCGGTGGTATTCGAATGCAGTGTAGCGCTCGATGAATTCGCGGCGCTCCGCCATCTTGCGCTGGAAAATTTCGCGGAAGTCGTCCGGCGTGCGGATGATGTACGGCGTTAAAAAGATAATCAGGTTGCGCTTCTTGGTCAGGCTGGCCTTGTGCCGGAACAGCATGCCGATGAGGGGAATGTCGCCCAGCACCGGCACCTTGGTAGTGGTCTCCACCTGATTGTCCGTAATGAGGCCGCCCAGCACAAAGGTCTGCTGGTCGGACACCACGGAGGTGGTCTTGGCGTTCTGCTTGGATATCGTGGGTCCCGAATTCGGGTCGATGGACTTCACCTCGCTGATTTCCAGATCCACTTCGAGACGTACCTGGTTGTCGTCGTTGATGTGGGGCGTGATCTGCAGGGTGATGCCCACGTCCTGCCGGCTGTAGGAGTTCATCATGCTCGACAGGCTGCGGCCGCCGAGAGCACCGCTCAGGGCCGCGGTGTCCGTTGACGACCCGAGTCCGGACAGGCCGGTCAGGGCCGCCAGTCCCGAATTCACCCCCTGCAGCACGGGCACGTTTTCGCCCACCGTGATGGACGCTTCCTCGTTCTCGGTGGCCGGGCTGTGGGGCGTGGACAGCACGTTGACGTCCGTATTCTGCTGCAGGGCCTGCAGGGCCACGCCGAAAGCGGGAATGGATATGCCCACCATGTCCTCGGAGCCGGGGATATCCGGTCCCCGGACGCCGGCCGCCAGGCCCGTCAGCGAAGAGGGATCGAGAAACAGGCTGTTGGGACTGCCGGGAAGCTGGCTCATCCCGTAGATGAGGCTCTGCTCATCGCCGCTGCCCACCATGTTGCCGCCGTGGAGCCCGAGCCCCACCTCCCGGTTTTTATCGAGGCTCACTTCCATGATGACCGCTTCGACAAACACCTGCCGCTGCATGGAATCGAGCTTGTCGATGACAGGCTTCAGGCTCATGTAATCCCGCAGGGACGACACGATGACCAGCGAGTTGGTGGCCTTGTCCGCGGAGATGTTCAGCTCCCCTTCGAACAGCTCCGTGTTGCCCTGCCCTTTCTGGGCGTTGGACGCCTGTCCACCCTTGGTGAGGGCCGACAGGGTCTGGGCCAGTTCCTCCGCCTTGGCGTGCTGCAACCGCCGCACGTGCAGGGTCCCTTCCCCTTCCACCGGCACGTCGAGCACCTTGACCAGTTCGAGGATGCGCAGATAGCCTTCTTCGGAGGCCACGATGATGAGCGAATTGGTGCGCTCATCCGCCACCACCTTGGAGTAGTTCACGCTGCCCGCATCCCCCATCTCGGCGTTACCGCCGGCGGCGGGCTGGGGCGGTGGATTGTTCGCATCCGCCGCAGCGTTTTTTTTCTTTTTGGGTTTGGCGCCGCTCGCAGGCGAGGCACTGCTCTTCACGTCAAAGATTTCGTCGATCTTGGCGGCCAGGTCTTCCGCGGCGGCGTAGTTGATGGGCTCCACCCAGATCTGATCACGGGTGCCCGCCACATCCAGCAGCGCAATCAACTTGATCAGCCGGCGGATGGAGCTGCCGTAGTCCGTGATGATCAGGGTGTTCGTGGGAACATACACCGTGATATCGCCCTCGTTGGATTTGAACCGTCCCAGCAGGTTGGACAGATCCTCCGCGGAGACGTAGCGGACGGGCTGCAGTCGCGTGATGATCTGGTCGTTGTCGGGCACGTTTTCCATGATGGGGGTCTTCTGCGCCGTCGAGTTGCCCACCTGAACGATTTTCAGGTAGCGCCCCGAGGGCATGACCGTCAGCCCGTTCACCTGCAGCACGCTGAGGAAGGTGTGATAGGCCTCCTCCGCCGTAATCTGGGTGGGCGCGTAAATCGTCGCCTTGATTTTCGGCACGTTGCCGCCGAGGATGAAACTCTTTCCCGTGATGTTGCCGATGATTTTAATGAGCTCAATCAGGTCCGCGTCCACCAGGTTGAAGGCGAATCGCGCACCGGGCTTCGGCTTGCGGTATTCGATGTTCGTGTCGAGGGCAGCCGGCTCCTTGACCTGATCCCACGCGGATGCGCCACCGGAAGTCGGCGTCCCGGCGGATGCGGGAGCGGCCGGGGATGCCGTTCTGAAGGCGGCCGGCTGACCGGGCACCGGTGACGGGGTTGCTGCCGGACGCGGATTGAGGCCCGGCGTGACCGTGTTTCCCTCGTTGACCGTCTTGCCCGCTGCGGGTGCACCCGTGTTGTCCCGGCGCAACCGGGAGGGTCTCCGCTCGGCGGAAGGGGGATTGTCCACCTGGGGCGACGCGACGGCCGACCCGGGTGTCAGGACGCCGCAGCAGGCAAAGAGGCAGGTCGCCGCGACCGTCGTCAGGGTTGCATTTTTCAGATACCGGTTGTGCGCCATGAAAACTCCAGATCGCAACATTGCCGGGCGCCTCCGCCCGGAACACATCCATGGAAAGAACGGGAAACCCCGATGTCCGGGAGGCAGGTACAACACAACCCTCCCGGCGTAAACAAAACATTGATGGCAGACAGGACCATGATTTTTCTTCTCCGCGGACTACCGCGAAGCGATTTTCGTGCCACCTGTCGCCGCCGCAGAATACTTCTTTTATTCTGAACAGTTACGCATCAACAAACATTCCAGGGCAGTGCCTCTTTCGACAAAATGTCATCCGCCCGCCGGCCGGACGATGACGAACTGACACCGCCGATTTTTCCTTGTCGCCCCCGGCCGCCTCTGGGATAACCGCGCCCGTGCGGCACGGCGCCGCCAGCCACCCTGGGAGGAGCACCATGGCAGACACACTGACCGCAAAAATCATCCGCAACCACCTGGTGGAAGGTGACCCGGTTGTCGGCAACGAAGTTGCCCTGCGCATCGATCAGACCCTCACCCAGGAC
This sequence comes from Deltaproteobacteria bacterium, assembly GCA_029565915.1. Classification (GTDB taxonomy): domain Bacteria; phylum Myxococcota_A; class Polyangia; order JAAYKL01; family JAAYKL01; genus JAKQNG01. Next base: position 6,973 of record JAKQNG010000334.1, on the reverse strand, counting down.
GCCACGGGAACCATGGCGTACCTGCAGTTCGAAGCCATCGGCGTTCCCCGGGTGCGCACGGAGCTGAGCGTCAGCTACGTGGACCACAACACCCTGCAGGGCGACTTCCGCAACGCGGACGACCACCGCTACCTGCAGTCCGTGGCCAACCGCTTCGGCATCGTGTTTTCCCGCCCGGGCAACGGCATCTGCCACCAGCTGCACATCGAGCGCTTTGCCCGTCCCGGCCGCACGCTCATCGGCTCGGACAGCCACACGCCCACCGCGGGGGGAATGGGTTCCCTGGCCATGGGCGCCGGCGGCATGGACGTAGCAGCCGCCATGGCGGGCATGCCCTTCCGCATCAAGTATCCGGCGGTGATGGGCATCGAGCTGACGGGCGCCCTGCCCGACTGGGTCAGCGCCAAGGATGTCATTCTCGAAGTGCTGCGCCGCATCGACGTGAAGGGCGGCGTGGGCTTTGTGCTGGAATACTTCGGGCCGGGCGTGGACACCCTGTCCGTGACGGACCGGGCAACCATCACCAACATGGGCACGGAGACGGGCTGCACAACCTCCATCTTTCCTTCCGACGAGCAGACCCGCCGGTTCCTGCAGGCCGAGAACCGCGCGGATCAATGGGTGCCCCTCAGCGCCGATCCGGGCGCCGTCTATGATCGAACGATGACCATCCACCTGTCCGATCTGGTGCCCCTGGCCGCGTGTCCCCACAGTCCGGGAAACGTCCGGCCCGTGTCCGAGCTGGCCGGCATGGCCGTGCAGCAGGTGGGCATCGGCTCCTGCACCAACTCCTCCCTGCGGGACCTGCGGACGGCCGCCGAAATCCTCAAGGGAAAAACCATCGCGCCAACCCTCCACGTGGTCCTCAATCCGGGCTCCCGGCAGGTGGTGTCCCACCTGGTGAAGGACGGCCACTTCAACGCCCTGGTGGACGCGGGGGTGCGCATCCTCGAAAACGCCTGCGGTGCCTGCATTGGCATGGGCGCGGCGCCCTCCACGGGCGCGGTGTCCGTCCGCACCTACAACCGGAACTTCGAAGGACGCAGCGGCACAAGGGATGCGCAGGTGTATCTGGTCAGCCCCGAAACCGCTGCCGCCACGGCCCTCACCGGCGTGTTCACGGATCCGCGGACCCTCGGCATGCCCTGTCCCCGCGTGTCCATTCCGGCGCAGTTCGACGTCAACGACAACCTGTTCATCTTTCCGGTGGCCGACAGCGAAGCCGCCCGGGTGGAGGTGCTCCGCGGGCCGAACATCGCTCCCCTGCCCCGCTTTGCGCCCATCGGCAACACGCTGGACGGACCGGTGCTCCTCAAGGTGGAAGACAACATCACCACCGATCACATCATGCCCGCGGGCGCAAAGATCCTGCCCCTGCGCAGCAACATTCCCGAAATTTCAAAATACGTGTTCGAAATGGTGGATCCGGAATTTCCCGCGCGGGCGCTGGCAGCGGGTGGCGGCTTCATCGTCGGCGGCGACAATTACGGCCAGGGCTCCAGCCGGGAGCACGCGGCCCTGGCCCCCAAGTATCTGGGCGTCAGGGCGGTCATCGTCAAATCCTTCGCGCGCATCCACCTGGCCAATCTGGTGAACTTCGGCATCGTGCCCCTCACTTTTGACAATCCGGCGGACTATGACGCCATCGCACCGGGCGACGACCTGGAACTGATCATCGGCGACCTGCGCGAAGACGTGGCACTGTCCAACCGCACCCGTGGAACAAAGGCTCTGCTGAAGCACACCCTCTCGGCCCTGGACGCGGAAATCCTCAAGGCCGGCGGCCGCCTGCCCTGGATCAAGACCCGACTGTAACAACAACCGGTCTGTCAAGGGACGGTCCGGTCCGGATGGATTCTCAGGGATGCAGTCGGGCCAGCAGGACGACGTGGAGATGTCGCCCGCAGGACGAGGGACAGGGGCGTTCGAGAGTCGGCTGGAGATCGTCCGTTTCGACGGGTGTCGGCTGCAGGTAAGTCACCCGACGCCACAGATAGCCGCGGAGATAACGGCGGTGTTTCTGGGTCTTCGAAAATGATTGCCGTCACGCTCCGAAGGGGCGATTTCCCTGCTGGCCGAGCGGTTCGGAAGGTACGTCGGTTCTCGCCGCGCACGAGCTGATGGTGCTGCTGCAGGGAGGCGATCCACAGGATGTGCGAGGGGCACCGTGATCGCCGACCGCGGCTTCGGCAGCACCGACCGCTACTACCGCACTCACGAAAGGCTTCTGTCATGCGATTGCATGAGGGGATGCGTCAGGGGCCGGGGGGATTTTCGTCCTGCTTCAGCGTGCAGGTACCCGCCGGAGAGGAATCGACAAAGATGCCCACCGTGCGGGTCATGGTGCTGTCGTTCTCGTCGGTCACGCGGATGGAGAGGGCGGCCAGGCCACAGGCCGCCGGTGTGAAGGTGATGGACGCGCCGCTCACTGCGGCAGAACCGCCGGAGACGGCAACCACTGTGTACACCGGTGAATCCGTGAATCCGCGGAACAGCTCCGCGCCGTCCACGGTGAGAGTGTCGTTCACGTCAATGAAACCGTGAGGGGCCGCCATCCAGTTGAGGTAGTCGTCGAGGGCGGTGAAGCCATCCCGGTCGTCGTCCCGGTGGGCGTCGCTCCAGTCGCCGGTGACTGAGTCGGGATGGGTTCCGTTCCAGCGTTCCCACCAGTCGGGCAGGCCGTCCCGGTCGCTGTCCCAGTCCGCGGCGCGGGTCTCCTGCGGAAAATCTTCGAATCCGCCCACATCCGCCTCGTTGTCGGGAATACCCGGCAGCCCGGACACACTGCCTGTAAATGCAGCGGTTCCCGTTCGCGTTTCATCGACGATGCGCCGGTCGTGGTCGTCCAGCAATGGATTGCCGGCCCCCGCGTCGGACAGCACCGTCCGGAATGCATCCGCCGCGGACTGGATGGTTGCCAGGGATTCAAAGAAGGGTTCATCGACGGCGGCCTCGTAACCGTCCGGTGTGCCTGTGACGATCCAGGCGGCATCCGGATCCGACGCATCGAAATAGCCGGGAATCACGTTGCCGGCCACGTAGTATCGCTGGGTGCCTGGAAACGTTTCGTAGTCTGCCGACAGGGCCACGAAGACCGACGATGCCGGGCCGGGCCGGTAATAATTGTTCACGAACTGCACCTCATGGCCGCCGCCGCCGCAGGTGCCCGTGTTCCAGTTGTAGACCACGTTGTTGAAAATATCGAACCGACCGGCGAACTCCCCGTTGCCGTCGAGGCCGCCGTCAAGGCCGAAATTCCGGGTCTGGTTGTGGGCCAGCAGGTTGTGATGGTAGCTGCCGATGTCGCCGCCGATGTTCCCGCCGTAGCCGTGTCCCGTCCCTTCGGGAAAGTCCTCGTGCCCGGCGATGTGAAGGGCTTCGGCAATAATGGTTCGCTGGACGGTCAGATGGCGCGCACCTCTGGAAGAGAATGCTTCATTGACGCTCCAGCTGACGGAACACTGGTCGAAGATGACGTGGTCGCTCACCCCGGCGGTCATGCCGTCCTGTGTATCGCCGGCACCGACCCGCACCCGCATGTGGCGGACAATGACGTCCGTCGCACCCACAAGGCCGAAGGTGGCGCCCCGCAGCAGGATTCCTTTTCCCGGTGCCGTCTGACCGGCAATCGTAATGGCGCGCTGATTCACCAGCAGGGGGGATTCGAGAAGGATGGGGCCCGCCACGTCAAACACGATGGTGCGCGGCCCGATGTCGGTTTCCACGGCCTGCCGCAGGGTGCCGTCGCCGCTGTCCGCCAGGCTGGTCACGTGCACGACCGCGCCTTCCCGTCCGCCCCTGGCAAATCGTCCCCAGCCTTCGGCTCCGGGGAAGGCGGTCTGGCGAATCCGGAAGGACCAGATGTTGCCGGGGGTGATGACACCCTCCGCATCTTCCTCATCCACGCGCCAGAAATACGTGTCCATGCTGTACAGGTCCGATGCGACGATGGCGGTTTCTGTCCGGGGTCCCAGGTATTCCGGCGCCTCGAAGTCCGCCTGTTCGACGGCGGCCCGGTCCCGGCCCCAGAACACGTGATGCACGGTGGCAGAGGCGGCGCCTTCCCACTGCAAATCCACGGTGCCGTCATCGCCGTCCACGTGTTCGTCCGCGTTCCGCGGGAAGGGATTTGTCGCCTGATGGCGGACATCGGGCGTGTTCAGCTCAAATCCGCTCAGCACCACATTGCGACGGGTGGCCTGCGCTGTCGTGTCCGCGGCGAAGAGGATGACCACGTCTTCCCCGTCGGCGACCGCAAACGTCAGGTACGCCGAGGCGGCATCGGTATTGGTGAGGGCGCGATTGGACAAGGCCATCGCTTCTTCTTCGGTGGTGCCGTTCACGGAAATATTCATGGGGGCAAAGGTGATCCCGTCGGGATTGTCCACCGTGTTGTGCCAGGTGAGCAGGGTGTGGGTTCCTTGCGGCAACCCCGAAATGGTCATTTCGATCTGCGCACCGACATCTCCGTCCGCCACGATGACGCCATCATTGGCGAGACGGGCCAGTACAGGCGGTTGCACGCCGGCCTTGTACCAGGCGGTGGTGAGGAAGGAGCCCGCATCGCCCGTCCGCGCAAGGGTCACCGAAATGCCGTCGAAATCCCGGGACACAGTATCTGCTTTCTCGATGGTCCACGGGGTGTAGTCCGGTTCATTGGTCTCGTCTTCCGCCCGGCCGATCATGTTGAGGTCCACCCGCAGGCGGGGCAGGAGGGGCGCGGTGTCCGTATCCACCGAATCCGAACCGGCCGGATTCGAATCGATGGAATCCGTGTCCGCCGGGGAATGGCCGGTGGCGATAATCGTACTGTCCCGGCATCCCGCGACAAGCGCGACCAGAAGGATGACTGTCACCGGCAACAACCGCATGGGAAGGCATTATACAGGGGTCGGACCCGATGCACGACAATTCTGTTACCACGGGATTCCCCGTTCAGAATTAATGATCTTCTGGCACCCGTTCCCGGACCATCGAGCACATATCATCTGAAACGCCGCCATCGGCCTATTCAAGGAGTATGCATTGATGTCCGATTCGAAATTGTTCTGGAGTATCTGTTTCATCGCCATTCTGTCCGCTTGTGGGGAGGGTGGCAGCGATGCCGACAGCGACAGTGACGGCGATGCCGACAGCGACAGTGACGGCGATGCCGACAGCGACACCGATGTCGATGGCGATGCGGACGGCGACAGCGATGCCGACAGCGACACCGATGTCGATACCGACGTCGATACCGACAGCGACACCGACACCGATACCGACGTCGACACCGATACCGACACCGACACCGACACCGACAGTGACAGTGACAGTGACACTGACACCGACACCGACGGGGATACGGAGAGTGACGAAGACACCGACGTGGATTCGGACACGGTGGTGAGCAAGGATCCGCTTACGGGCTGCCAGCTGGCGTTTCCCGGCGCCGAGGGGTTCGGCCGCTGCACCACCGGTGGCCGCGGCGGCGATGTTTATCACGTGACCAACCTGAATGACTCCGGTGCGGGGTCGTTCCGGGACGCGGTGAGCCAGTCCAACCGGATCGTCGTTTTCGATGTGGGCGGCGTCATCAACATTGCCGAACGGATTGTCGTGCACAGCAGCGTCACCGTGGCCGGGCAGACGGCGCCGGGGGGCGGCATCACGATTTACGGCAACGGCATCGCATTCAACGGCGATTCCGGCAACAACATCATCCGCTACATCCGGGTGCGCATGGGCAAGAACGGCGACAGCGGCAAAGACGCGGTGGCCATCTCAGAGGGACAGGACTACATGTTCGACCATGTATCGATATCGTGGGGCCGGGACGGCACGCTGGACGTGAACGGGACGGGCATCGACAACCTGAGCTTTCAAGAATGCATCATCTCCCAGGGCATCAACAACTCGAACCATTCCACCGGCGGGCTCATGCAGAGCGGAAAATGGTCCATGATCCGCTCTCTTTACATTGACAATAAAACCCGTAATCCCAAGGCGCGGGGCACCCACGAATTTATTAACAGCGTGCTCTACAACTGGGGCACCAACGGGTACATCATGGGAGACACCAGCGGCGTGTCCGAGTGCAACCTCATGGGCAGCTACTTCATCTACGGACCGTCCAGCAGTTCCAATTCGCATATCACCAACACGACCCCGACATTCTATGTGTACGGTGCGGACAACTGGGTCGACTCGAACAAGAACGGCGTCCTCGACGGCACCCTGATGACTGACTACAAGACCGCCACGGTCATGGACGCACCCTTTGCCCATCCGGGGGTCACGCACCTGCTCTCTGCACAGGACGCCCTCGACCACGTCATCGACCACGTCGGCGCCTCCATCGTCCGCGACGCCGTGGATGAACTGCTGATCGATCAGCTGCTGTCGTATGGAACAGCAGGCGCCATCCTCAACACCGAAGATGACAACGGGATTGCCGGCAACGTGGGCACCGTTGCCAATGGCACGCCGCCCACCGATTCAGACGGGGACGGCATGAGCGATGCGTGGGAATCCGCCCGGGGCCTCGACCCGCAGGACGCATCTGACGGAAACGGGGATCGCAATGGCGACGGCTGGACGAACCTGGAAGAATACGTCAACGCACTGGCGCAATAGGGAGCAGACCATGGCATCAACCACTCCTTTCATCCTGCTGATCTGTGCGACGCTGATTTCCTGCCACGACAACGGCGCGTCCGGAGAAGAAGCCCCGGACACCGACACCGACAGTGACGCGGACAGTGATGCCGACGCGGACAGTGACAGCGACACCGATGCCGACAGCGACACCGATACCGATGCCGACAGCGACAGCGATGCGGACACCGACGGGGATACCGACAGCGACACCGATACCGACAGCGACACCGATGCCGACAGCGACTCAGCTGTGGCAGTCACTCTGACGATAGAAGAAGAAGCCGCGGGTTTCTGTTCGGCGGACGGCACCATCGATGCGGATCACACCGGCTTC
>JAKQNG010000318.1 GCA_029565915.1 Deltaproteobacteria bacterium | reverse complement strand
TAAACTGCTTTACCGCGAACCCGGCACGGACAAAACCATTCCCACGATGCAGGACATCCCCTTCTTCGCCCACCAGGAACTGCGGGTGCTGAGAAACCGCGGACTGATCGATCCCGAAAAAATCGAAGAATACATCGCCCGCGACGGCTATGCGGGAATGGCCAAGGCGCTCACCGAAATGACGCCCGAACAGATTGTGCAGGAAATGCTGGATTCGGGGCTGCGCGGCCGAGGCGGCGCGGGATTCCCCACCGGTCTGAAATGGAAATTTGCCGCCGGTTCCAAAAGCGACGTAAAATATGTTTTATGCAACGCCGATGAAGGCGATCCCGGAGCATTCATGGACCGCAGCGTTCTGGAAGCGGATCCGCACGCGGTTCTGGAAGGCATGGTCATCGCCGCCAAAGCCATCGGCTCCCAGCATGGATACATTTACTGCCGAGCGGAATATCCGCTGGCCATCCACCGTTTGAACGTCGCCATTGCGCAGGCCAAGGATGCCGGCCTTCTGGGCAAAGACATCCTCGGCACCGGCTTCGACTTCGATCTGGAAATCTACCAGGGCGCGGGCGCGTTTGTCTGCGGCGAGGAAACAGCCCTCATGACCTCCATTGAAGGCAAGCGCGGAATGCCCCGACCCCGTCCTCCCTTCCCCGCCGTGGCAGGGTTGTGGCAGAAGCCCAGCATTTTAAACAACGTGGAGACGCTCGCCAACGTCGGGCAGATCATTCTGCGCGGCGCCAAGTGGCACGCGTCGGTCGGCACCGAAAAGAGCAAGGGCACGAAAGTGTTCGCCCTTACCGGCGACGTCAACAACGTGGGCCTGGTGGAAGTCCCGATGGGCACCAAACTGGGCACCATCGTCTATGACATCGGCGGCGGCATTCCCAAAGGCAAGAAGTTCAAAGCCGCGCAGCTCGGCGGCCCGTCCGGCGGCTGCATTCCGGTGCAGCATCTCAACGCCTCCGTCGACTACGAAAAAGTCGCGGAGCTCGGCGCCATTATGGGTTCCGGCGGTCTGATCGTCATGAACGAAGACAAGTGCGCCGTGGACATGGCGCGGTTCTTCATGGATTTCTGCCAGGATGAATCCTGCGGCAAATGCACCCCCTGCCGCGAGGGCACCAAACGCATGCTGGAAATCCTGACCAACATCACACAGGGCAAAGGCAAACCCGGCGACATCGAACTGCTCGAAGAAATGGCCGGCGTCATTAAAAACGCGGCGCTGTGCGGCCTGGGACAGACGGCGCCCAACCCCGTGCTGAGCACCATCCGCTACTTCCGCAAGGAATACGAAGAGCATATTTTTCAGCATCGCTGCCCGGCCACCGTCTGCTCGGCCATGTTCAAATCCCCCTGCCAGCACACCTGTCCTGTGGAAATGGACATTCCGTCCTACATTGCGCTGGTGCGCGAAGGCCGGTTTGAAGACGCCTACAAGATCCTGCTCCAGACCAATCCCTTCCCGTCGGTCTGCGGCCGCGTCTGCGATCACAAGTGCCAGTCCAAGTGCCGCCGCGGCAATATGGATGAGCCGCTGGCCATCAAGTTCCTGAAACGCTTCATCACC
>JAKQNG010000302.1 GCA_029565915.1 Deltaproteobacteria bacterium | reverse complement strand
GGGTCATCGAGCAGACCCACCTCTCCTCGGCCGATGAGATGCTGTACCCCGACAACATGGGGTACATGGACGATCTGCTCAGTTATCACGCGGTCGGCGCGCGATCCGTGGAGAATCAGAAGCATCGGCTCATCGCCAGCGGCATCGACGTGCCGGTGGGCATGAAGAATCCCACCAGCGGCGATATCGGGGTGATGCTCAACTCCATCAAGGCCGCCCAGCTCTCCCATGTCTGCATGCACGAGGGCAAGGAGGTGCAGACCTCCGGAAACCCCGTCGCGCATGCCATCCTGCGGGGCGCGGTGAACCAGTATGGGCGCAACATCCCCAACTATCACTACGAGGATCTGCGGTTCGTGGCCAAGAAATATGCCGAACGCGGGCTTGCCAATCCGGCCGTCATCGTGGACTGCAACCACGCCAACTCCATCAAGCAGTTCAAGGAACAGCCCCGCATCGCCCTGGATGTCCTCCGCAGCATGCGCTATTCCGACGCCATCCGCGGCCTCATCAAGGGCCTGATGATAGAGAGCTATCTGGTGGAAGGGTCCCAGCCCGTGGGCGGCTGCACCTTCGGCCAGTCCATCACCGATGCCTGCCTTGGGTGGGAAGACACCGAGGCACTCATCCTGGAGATTGCCGATGCGCTCTGAACCACGGGGTGACACCCAGCAACCGTCGCAACCTCGCGCCGACGCCACGACGGATCCAAACAAGATGCACCCACATCAGGCGGTTCCGCCCGGTGCCGCGCCGCTCGGCCCAAACCATCGCGAAATCCCGGCGCACCTGCTCAATGAGCATTATGACGACCGATATTTCGACATCGTCAGCGCGCTTGATGAATCGCAGCACATCTTCTTCGACAACAGCCGGCTGGCGGAACGGTTGTCCAACTGGCCTTCCGATCTTCCATTTTCCATCGGGGAAACGGGGTTTGGCGCGGGCCGCAATGTCATCGCGCTGCTGGAATATCTGGCCCGGCTGCCACGGGTTCCCGGAACCATCCGCTACCATTCGGTGGAACTCCACCCGCTGACACCGGAGCGGCTGGCCGCCATCCTGGAAGGATTCAGAACCCGTGCGTCCGCTGATATCGACGCACTCATCCGGGCCTATGAGGCCGTGGATTCCTCCATCTCCGGGTGGCATGTCCTGACGCTTCCCCACGACAAGGGAATCCTCGATCTGCGCCTGTTTCTTGGCGAAGCCCTGGAAATGCTTCATGCGCTGGAAACCCCTTGCGACGCGTGGTTTCTCGACGGGCACGGACCCAAGAAAAATCCGGCGATGTGGCGGCCGGAGCTTCTGTCCGCCATCGGAGCCAAAACGGTTCCCGGCGGCACCTGTGCCACCTTTACGGTTGCCGGCGCCGTGCGGCGCGGGCTGGAGGCGGCCGGCTTCACGGTATCCAAAGTTCCCGGCATTGGCGGCAAAAACCACGTGTTGCAGGCTGTCCGGGAGAAGGAGACATAGCCAATGGCGGAAAAGGGCGCTGCCCAAAAGAAACCGCGCGCACGCGCCATGTCCCATGTCCGGCGGCTTCAGCGCCAATACCGGCTGCTGCTGTTCTGCCTGGTGCTGGTTGTCGCGCTGGTCTATGGTGTTGTCTACCTGCAGAATCTGACGGCCGAAAGGCAGGTATACGAGTCGTACACCCGAGACAGCATCCTCGCGATCAAGAAGGATTTTCTCAAGGACAATGTCAGCAATGTCATCCGCATCATAGACGAGAAGCGCCAGACCCAGGAGACCCTCTACCGGGAAAGAACCCGCCGCATCGCCGCCCGGCTGGCCTTGTTCGCACAGTATTCCCCGGAGAGCTTTGCCGCGCTCTGTGTGGGACACTTTTCCCTCGAGGAGAGTCAGCAGGCCTTCAGCGTGCTGCTGTTCTCGCCGGAAGG
>JAKQNG010000297.1 GCA_029565915.1 Deltaproteobacteria bacterium | reverse complement strand
TGCCTTCGATAATCTTGAGCAGTGCCTGCTGAACGCCCTCGCCGGACACGTCGCGGGTGATGGAGGGGTTGTCGCTCTTGCGGGACAGCTTGTCCACCTCATCGATGTAGATGATCCCTTTCTGCGCGCGTTCGATATCGTGGTCGGCATTCTGCAGGAGCTGCACAATGATGTTTTCGACATCTTCCCCCACGTAACCCGCCTCCGTCAGGGCTGTGGCGTCCGCGATGGCAAAAGGAACGTTCAAAGTGCGGGCAAGGGTTTTGGCCAGCTCGGTCTTTCCGCAGCCCGTGGGCCCCAGCAGCAGGATATTCGACTTCTGCAGCTCCACCTCGTTGTCCGTCCGCTTGCGGCGGCGCTTCGCCTCAATGCGTTTATAGTGGTTGTACACCGCGACGGAGAGGACCCGCTTGGCATTCGTCTGTCCGATGACGTGCTCGTTGAGGACGTCGTTGATTTCCGAAGGTTTGGGCATTTTCGCGGGATCGGAACGATCCTCCCGGCTGTCCAGCTCTTCGGCGATGATGTCGTTGCACAGGCTGACGCATTCGTCACAGATGTACACCGTCGGTCCGGCAATCAGCTTGCGCACTTCCTTCTGGCTTTTTCCACAGAAGGAGCAGCTCAGCGTCGGCCTGTCATTTCCACGTCCCCGGGTCGTCACAATTCACCTCAATCAAAGAACCCTGTCCTGCCGCAAATATAAGCCCCGAAGGCCCGGTGGCAAGATCGATTACCCGTTCACTTTCCCCGCTTGTCCTGATGGGGCTTCATGATTTCGTCGATGATGCCGTATTCCAGCGCATTCTCGGCGGTCATGATGAAATCCCTGTCCGTGTCGTTGCGGATCCGATCCACGCTCTGCCCCGTGGTGGACACGAGTATGTCATTCAACGTCTCGCGCAACCGCAGAATTTCCTTTGCGTGAATTTCGATATCCGAGGCCTGGCCCTGCACCCCGCCGAGGGGCTGGTGGATCAGCACACGGGAATTGGGCAGCGCATGCCGCTTTCCCTTTGTTCCCGCCGAGAGCAGCACGGCCGCCATGGATGCCGCCTGACCCAGGCAGATGGTGGAGATGGGACATCCCACATACTGCATGGTGTCGTAGATGGCGAGTCCGGCGGACACGGTCCCGCCGGGAGAATTGATGTAAATCATGATCTCTTTTTCGGGATCGTCGGAATAGAGATACAGCAGCTGGGCCACGACGATATTCGCCACCTCATCCCCGATGGCGGTTCCCAGAAATACGATGCGGTCCTTGAGCAGCCGCGAAAAGATGTCCCAGCTCCGCTCGCCCCGGTGGGTGTATTCCACAATCTGCGGGTAGGGAATGTAGGACGCCACGGTGCTCCCGAACCCTCTGTCGTCGTCTTTCATCTGTTTCCTTTCCGGACGTCCGCCATCATGCGGGCGACGGCGCATCGACGTCGACAATTTTAACCTTTGCCACGACAAAATCAAAAACCTTGTCTTCGAGCAGGCGGCCCTCCAGCTCCCGGACATACTGCGGCTTGCTGTATTCCGCGCGGATGCGCTCCAGCGGCAGGCCCGTGGTCTGTGCCATCTTTTCAAAATGTGCGTCCAGATCGGCGTCCGTCACTTTCAACTCCCCGTGGCGCGCCACTTCTTCCACCAGAAAGTGGGTGTGCACGATTTCCACGGCAGCCTGCCGGCTCAGCTCGTCCGCATTGCCGTCCCCACTGTCCCCTTCCGCCGGTTCCTTGTCCGGCGCACCGATCTGCTTCATGATGCTGTCATAGTGACCGCGCATGGATTCGGCCTGTTTCGCCACGATGGCCGGGGGCAGCGCCATGGGATTCTTCTGTCGCAGCGCATCGAACAGCTCCCGCCGCAGGCCTTCCCGCTGACGATGCTCCAGGGACGCGAGATACCGTTTTTCGATGTCGGCGCGCAGATCCGCCATGGTGTCGAAGTCGCCCAGATCCCGGGCCAGCTCATCGTCCGCCGCCGGCAGGATGCGCTCCTTGACGCCCTTCAACACACAGCGGAAGGTCGACGGATGCTTTTCATCCGCGCCGAAGGTGACCTCCAGGGTGTCTCCCACGTTCTTGCCGGGAAGCTGGTCCAGCAGCACCGGCGGACAGTTGTCTTCATCCAGGGCAAATTCCTGATCGGGCATGGGCGTATCGGAAAAGGTGCCATCCGGGAGGCGGCGCGTCATTTCCACCACCACCATGTCCCCTTTCTTCACGGGGCGGGGTTTCTCCAGATCCTTTGTGGTCGCCATGGACACCTGCAGGCGGTGGATTTCGCTGTCCACCACTTCCGGTTTCACCGAGAGCTTCGAGCGTTTCAGCTCAATGCCGTCCGTCACAACAGTTTCCAGCTGCGGTGCGATTTCGACCCGCGCGCTGAAACCGTAGTCCGCTCCTTCGGTCAGGATTCCTTCCATCTTTGTAAATTCCGGCTCGCCGATGGGCGACAGATCGTGTTCCTTCAGTGCGGACAGGAACGCCCGGTAGGTCAGATCGCCGGTCAGCTCCGCGTACACGGACTTGTGGAACATCCGCTTCACCACCCCCAGCGGAACCTTTCCCCGCCGGAATCCCCTGACCCTGGCTTCTTTTGAAATCTGCGCAAACATTCTGGCGGCCGCTTCTGCGATCTCGGCGGCCGGAATAGTGACATCGAGTTCCGCGACAACGGGACTCACTTTCCTGACAGTGGATGACAAGGGATACCTCCTGAATGGCCCGGACGCCGGGCGCGGGAAAACACCGGATCTAGCCGCGCACCCGCATGGTGTCAAGCGGACATGTGACGAATCACCTGCTACTCACTGAGCAGCAGAACGCGCGTGGTAAAAGCGGGGCTCAGTGCGTCAGTTTGCTGAGGATTTCGTCGAGATTTTTCAGGGAATTCACAAACCCTTCCTGCTCTGCCTTGCTGAGGCGGCTGAAGAGTCCCTGATAGCTTTCCCGCACGTGGGTCCGGCGGCGGCGCATCAGCTGGCGCCCCTGATCGGTGAGCTCCACGACCACCACGCGTCCGTCGTACGGGCCGCGGACTTTCGTCACCAGGCCGGCCTTGGTCAGGCGGGCAATCATCTCGGACGTGGTGCTCTGGGCAGAACCCACGAGCCGCCCCAGATTGCCGACGGAAATCGGTCCGTGATTGTGGATGACCGAAATCACCTTGTACTGGCCGTAGGAGATGTCGTCCTGCACTTTGCTGCCGCTCAGCAGATCCAGCCTCCGCATGAGCTCCTGCGCCATTTCCTCGACCTGTTCAATGGTATTGTTGTTGTCGTTGCCGTGATCCATTTTCATGCCCCTCTGTTAATGAATGTCCATGCGATTGTTGTCCCGATAAGATTTTCATACCGGAACGGATGCCATATAACACGGAAACCCATGATTCAAAAACCAATAGTATCTTGCACAGGTTTTTTTTCTGATTTTATAAATAGCAGAATTTCAATTTCACTTTTGAAATAGAACCCGCAGCAACTCCTGAATGAACACCCGATCTTTGATATGGGGATGAGGGATTATCAGGTTTTCCTCAAAAATCGTCCGATCTCCGAACTTCAGGATGTCCACATCAATGACACGGGGCCCCCATCGCAGACCGTCCGGATCGCGTCCCATCCGCTGCTCAAAACACTTGAATTCCAGAAGGAGCGCTCTGGGCGACAGCGTGGTGGTCAGCCGGGCGGCCGCGTTCAAAAAGGACGGCTGGGGTACGCCTCCCCAGGGTTCGGTCTCAATGACGTCCGTCACTTTCTCCAGATTCATCTGCGGATGGGTTGCCAGGAAGCGCACCGCTGCATCCATGTTGGCCCACCGATCGCCCAGGTTGCTGCCGATGCTGACGAGGACCGGCTCGTCCCCTCTCGACGGAGATACCCCTGTCATCAGAACCGGTAAGACACACCGACCCGGGCACCCGCCGCCAGGCACAGGGACGGCACCCAGTCATTCAGGTCCGGTCGGATGACAAAGGCAGGGCCCACATCCGCCACCGCATCCGCCACGATGGACCAGTTCTTCGGCAGGTGGAAGAGGAGGCCGAAGGAAAACTGAAAGTCGATCCACGTAGCACGCCGCGATACATCCGCCCGCTTGATGGCCGTTGGCACCGCCAGGATCTTCGTGGCAAGGGACACGTACGGCGACACCTTCTTGAACATGGAAATGCCGATGCCGGCGCCGAAGTGTCCTTTTGCATCCCGTCCGTCAATGGGCACACCGGCCTGCATGTAGCCGGCGAAGGTCAACCCGGCCGCTACCGCAAACCAGTCGTTCAGAAAAAAATGGCCCATCAGGTCCACCGCAAAAAAGTGGTGGCGATCAATGGCCACATTGGATTTGGGCATGATGATCACAAATCCAGGACCCAGCCGCAGGTCAAAGGCAAACCCCTTCAGCCGGCCTTCTTTTTTCTTTTCCCGCGGATCGCCCAGTCTGTCGTCATCGTCGTCATCGTCATCATCTTCGTCGTCGGCGTCATCCGGCGCGTCCTCATCCTGCTTCAGGCCACCGTCGTCACCGGGTTCATCCACCCTTCCTTCCAACCATTCGATGCGGGCCTCCACTTCCGTGCGGTCTCCGCCATCGCTGACGCGCAGATAGAGCTGATAATGGGCCACCGCCTGTTCCCGATCCCCCGCTTCCTCGTAACACCGCGCGATGTTGTACATCAGCTCCGGCGAACCGGTGATCTCGTAGGAAATCCGGAAGTGTTCGATGGCCTGCAGATAGTCACCGCTGGTAAACCGCCGCTGCCCTTTTTCGAAGTGGATGCGGGCCTTTTCGGTTTCGGCGGGTCCCGGATTGCCAGCGCAGAGGGATTCCGCCACCGCAAGGCAGAGCACTGCCGCAAACACGGACGCCATCCAGTTCCGAAGATGTTTTCCCATCACGATTGACTGCTCCTTTGCGCGGGCCTCAGTTCTTCACCAGCCGGATGTGGCCGAACCGGTCCAGTGCATGGAAATCCCCGCGCATGGGCGGAGACCAGCCGCTGTACATGGCACTGCGTTCCGCCATGTCCACCCGGAAGAAATTCGCACCGATGATGGTATCCACCGCTGCCGCAACGCCTCCCTTTTCCAGATTTTTCAGGGGAATCGCCATTTCCGCCGTCCAGCCCTCATCGGGGGTTTCATCATTCAATGTACCCTGGGTCTTCACCGCCGCCACCACGTCGCTGTTCCAGCCGTCCTCTCCCTTGCGATACTCCGGGAAGGTGGCATCGAACAGCACGCCCGCAGGGCTCACCTGAAATTCAAAGTAGTCTTTTCCGTCCGCACCGGGATCGAGAAACACCTCAAATGCATCTTCTTTCCACAGCTCTTCGTCGCGCTTCGTGAAGTGGCTGCGCAGCCAGACATCCTGGGCGCTCATGGCGATGTATAAAAACCGGTTGTCCCACAGCAGCCGCACCCGGGTCGTCCGCGGAACAGGCCCTCCCGTCAGCGTATCGGTGAACGGCTCCAGCTCCAGCCCATCGGCCCAGGCCGGATCCCCGTCAATGACACCGTCAATCTTCGGCGCCTTGCGGGCAAAGGGGACATCGATTGCCCCGGCGTCCGTCGGCGGCGGCGGTGCCACGACCGGCGCGCTGACCGACACCTGGATGGCCGGACCCTTTACGCGGTTTTCCTCATCCGCGGATCCTCTTGTTACCTTCATCCGGGACGATCCGCTCCAGAGGCCCGTCCGCAGCTCCAGCAAAGGAGATGACCAGTCCGCGGGCACGACAATCCGTTCCTCGTCCTTGATGATCTGACCGACGGGCCACATTTCGGGCTTGTACACGGCGCGCATGGGGCCAGACGAATTCAGGCCGCTCACATGGGTGCCCGTGGCGTCGATGAGGTGGGTGAAATACTCCCATTTTCCGGACGTGACCGAACGGGCCTTCCAGTACCACGTCACCGTTACCGGATTGCCCGGCGCAACGGACTGTGCGCTGATGGTGTACCCCAGCAGCTCCACGCTGTTTTCGAGCCGGGCGTTCACCTTCACCATGTCAGCGGGTGTCGCGTTCACGTGGAACGAAGCCGCATTGGCGGGCGGTGGTGCCGGAGCAGCAGCCGGTGCCGACGGAGATGCCTTCTTGCCTTCTTTGTCGGTACGGTCCCCTCCGCAGGCCGACAGCACCTCGCACAGAATGACAAACGTGACGAGTTCAATCCGGATTCTCATGGTGTTCCTCCTCTGCTGATGCACATTCTTCACTTTTTCCGACTTCGACGCCGGGCCTTCTTCGCATCCTTGTTCTTCTTGCGATCCCGATTTTTCTGAGACGAGGACTTTTCCCGACGGACACCGGGCGCGCCGGCCACGGCGGACTGCAGCATGTCCGCGGACAGGGACCCCATACCGGGCAGGCCGGGCATACCGGGCAGGCCGGGCATGGCGCCGCCGGCCATGGCGTCCTTCAGCTGGCGGGTCATGGCCAGCTGCTTCATACCGGGAATCTTTGACAGCAGCCCCGCCTGTCGTCCGATGGCGCCCATCATGTCCCGCACGGTCTTGAACCGCTCGATGAGCCCTTTGACATCCCTGGCGGCGCGTCCGCTTCCCTTTGCCACGCGCTCTATCCGCGCGGGTTGCCGTTCGAACAGCGAGACATCGATGCGCTCCATCCGGGTCATCGAATGAATGATGGATTCAATCTTCACCAACTCCCGATCATCCACCTTCTTCAACTCCTCGGGCATGCCGTCCTGAAAGAAGGGAAGCTTGTCCATCAGATCCGAGAGGGATCCCATCTTTTTCAACATCTGCATCTGTTCGAGGAAATCCACCATGGTGAACTGCCCCTTCAGCATCCGCGCGGCATCCTTCTCGGCCTTGTCCGCGTCCACGACTTCCTCGAAGTCCTTCACGAGGCCCACCACGTCACCCATGCCGAGGATGCGGGAGGCCAGACCTTCGGGGCGGAACTCCTCCAGCTTGTCGAGACCTTCCCCCATGCCCAGAAACTTGATGGGGGCACCTGTCGCTTCCTTGATGGAAATCGCCGCGCCACCGCGGGCGTCGCCGTCCAGTTTGGTGAGGATGACCCCGGACAGCTGCAGGCGGGTGTGGAATTCCTTTGCGGTCACCACCGCGTCCTGACCGATCATGGCATCCGCCACGAGGAAAATATTCTTCGGCTTCACCTCGCCCTTGATCCGGGTGAGCTCCTCCATCAGGGCCGCGTCCACGGTCTGGCGTCCGGCCGTGTCGAAGAGCACCATGTCGCACTTCAGCTCCCGCGCCTTCGTCATCGCCGCCCGGCAGATGGCCACCGGATCCTTGGTGTGGAAATCCGCGTAAATGGGCAGATCGAGGCGACCGGCCAGCACCTGCAGCTGTTCGATGGCCGCAGGCCGGTACACGTCCGCCGCACACAGGAGGGGGCGATGGCCCTTCTTTGACAGGTACCGCGCCAGCTTGCCGGTGGTGGTGGTCTTTCCCACGCCGTTCAGGCCCACCATCATGATGCCCGTGGGCACATTGGCTGGTGCCAGAAAGAGCGCAGTGTCCACCGGACCCATCATGGCGGTGAGTTCGTCCTGACAAATTTTCACAAAGGCATCCGCGGGGGAAATGCGGACCTTCTTTCCGGATTTTGTCTTCGCGGAAATCTGCACCACTTCGCCCAGGGACTTGGCTTTCACCCGGTCGAGAAACGATCGGGTCAACGAGAGGTCCACGTCCGCTTCCAGCAACGCCAACCGGATATCGCGCAGGGACTCGTCAATCAGCTTTTCATCGATCTCAACCTCGCCGCGCAACCTGCCGCGGGCCCGGCTGAAACCTTTCTGCAGTGTCTCAAACATCAGGTGTGTACTCCGTTGGTGAACAACGCTCAGGCTCTTGACGGAAAGCGCCGTTTCCTTACCACACTTCCGCGCGCCGTGGCAGCGGGAAAATTCAGCCGGCGGCGCCTTCGTCCAGCGCAAGGAGAGCCCGCGCAAGATCAGCCGTGGAGGTGTGCATCGGGTCGAGGGGAGTGCCTGCCGCGATCGTGACCGCAGCAAACGGCCGGGGCAGCGCGTAGCGATCCCATGCGCGATCGAAGATGAAGGCGCGGGATGATCGGGCGGTGATGGGGACAATCAGGCCACCCGCCGCCCGGGCAGCCAGGAGTGCACCCGGTTTCACCTCGTGCAGCGGGCCCCGGGGTCCGTCCACGGCAAACGCTGCGTCCATTCCGCTGCGCAGGGCGCCGATGAGACCTTTCAGCCCACTGGCACCACTCCGGGAAGAGGAGCCCCGGAATACGGCAAATCCGAGCCGTTGCAGAATCCGGGCCTGCAGTTCGCCGTCCCTCGACAGGGACGACATCACCGCCACCCTGCCCGGACGGGCGTAGGCGAAGAGACCGGCCTGCACGCCGTGCCAGAAGCAGAACACGAGGGGCCTTCCCGCCGGCAGCAAATGGATGCCTTCCAGGCGCACGCACCAGGTGAGCCGAAGAAAGCGGATGAATGAGGAAGCCAGGAAGGACAGGAGCCGAATCAGCACTTCGCCAGGCCCGCGCGACAACCTTCGTGATTCTTGTCTTCGTCCAGTCCGCGCTGGAACATGCCCTTGGCCTTGCGGGGATCTCCCTGCTGCAGCTGGATGTCGCCCACGTACCAGTAGATGTCGGCCTTGGAAAGCCCTCCCACCTGATCAAACTTCTGCAGAAGGAGCGCGCGGAAGAGTTTGGCCGCCTCATCGAATTCGCGGCGGTCATAGCGAAGCCGACCCAGCGCCACCAGCACTTCCGTGTTGGAAATGTCCATCCGGTAGGCGTCATCCAGATGCTGGAGCGCCGCATCCAGATCGCCCTTGGCGGAAAAGGCCCGGGCGAGCTTCTGGTGATAGACGGCTGCGGTCTTGGTGCGCTTTTTGCCGCCGTTCGTCTCGGCGTCAATCAGATCGCGGATGACGGGAATGGCGTCGTCCTGCCGACCCGCATCCACCAGGGCATCCGAGAGCAGCAGCAGTACGCGTAGATTGGATTTGTCCAGTCCGTAGGCCTTTTCGAGACTGGCCACGCTGCCCACCGGATCAGACAGCCTGTCCACCTGCAACTGCGCGATTTCAATGAGACGTTCAATCTTTTCCCGGTCATCCGTCAGGTATGCCTCTTCGCGCATCAGCGCTTCCAGCAGGCCATTCCAGTCTTCCCGCTGACGGCACAGTGCGGCCAGCCTGCGGTTGGCATCCAGGTGACCTGGAAACACGGAGACCGCGCGATGGAGGGCCGCCAGCGCCGCATTCTCATCCCCCAGACGGTTTTCGTGCAGCAGCGCCAATCGATAATGCACTTCCGCCTCATCCTGTCCGCCGCGACCAGAGGCCGCTGCCCGGTTCAACACCTCCACCACCCGATCCCAGTCGCCGCCCGCCTCATAGAGCTTCGCCAGCGCCGACAGGGCCCGCGTGTGTTCGGGATCCCGCTCCAGCACGCGCTCGTAGATTTCGGTTGCCCGGGCAGAATCCTCCAGCCGATCGACGGAAAGCTCGCCGATCTTGACCAGTACTTCGAGTTCCTTCTTTCCATTGCCCGCTGCCGCAGCGCGATTGCCCTGATCTTCGAGCAGATCCGCAAGGTCCTGCCACCTCGACTGCCGGATGAAGATCCGCTCCAGGCTGTCCAGCGCCATTTCGTCTTCAGGCAGCACCAGAAGAATTTCCTGCAGTTTTTCTACCGCGCCATCAAAGTCTTCAAACCGCTTTTCGCACAGGCCGGCCATGTTCCGCAGAATATCCACGCGGATGGCGTCGGTCGTCGCCAGATCGAGCTTGTGCTGATAAATCTCCTGCAACTCGGTCCACTTGCCGGCATTTTCGAATGCCGATTCGAGCATGTTGACCGCCTCCCCATCCGCGGGATTCACCTCCAGAATTTCCCGATAGACTTCAATGGCCTTCTCCGGTTTCGAAAGCGCCCCCATGAACAGGGTTGCCGCGCGATGGCGGAAGCGATTCGCCTCGGTCATGTCATTGGTAAACTGAGCGCGGGCCAGCAACAATTCCACCAGTCGCCCATAGTCTTCCTTTTCCTGCGTCAGATCGATGAGGGCATCGATTACTTCCAGGTCGGACTCATCGTTTTCAAGCAGTTGACGATAGTAACCGATGGCGCGATCCGGGCTGGACAGCTCAATTCGGGCAATCTGCGCGGCACGAACGAGAATCTCCTTCTTCTGAGAAAAGTCATATGCCACATCGGCCTGTTTCTGCAGAATGGGCAGCAGATCCTCGAACCGCCCGAGTCCGGTCAGCAGGCCAACCAGCGCCGCAAGAGCATCCTGGTGCTCGGGATCCTGCTCCAGCACGGAGCGATACAGCCGCTCGGCCTTTTTCGGATCGCCCACCTGGTTAAACGCCCAGCCGGCAATCTTGAGGCCGATGGCCACTTTTTCCTCGGGCTTGATGCTGCTGCCGGCCACCGCCTTTTCCGCCAGATCCACCAGTGCGGACCAGCTGCCGGTCACCTCCGCCAGCCGCTCCAGTTCCGCCACCAGTTCCGCGTCATCCGGCGCCAGGCGGAATGCATTTGCAAAGGCGTCAAACGCACTGGCTGCATCACCGAGAATCTGCTCCTGATGGACGGCCATCGTACGATAGAGCTCCAGCCGATCAGAATCGTCCTGTGCCACCTTGAGCCGCACCTCGATGAGCCGCACGATCTTGTGTTGCTCTCCCCGGGCCTCGTAGGCGGCGCCGAGGATTTCGGCAACGTCCAGCACCACATCGCTGCGGGAAAGAAGCGCTTCCAGGGCAGAAATGACATCGTCGTTCTGCGGCGATGACTCCGCGATATCCCGATACACGGAAATGGCGCCGGCAAAATCCTTGAACTCCCGCTCCCGGATCTTCGCCTGGCGCATCTTCAACCGGTTCGCATCCTCCGGTCGATCCGCCGCCGAAATTTCCTGATCGAGGATTTCGTCCAGCTCCGTCCACAGGCCGGATCGCTCGTACAACCGATCAAGCGACGACAGCACCGTCAGTGACATGTCGCCGTTGTCATACAGCTTGCGATAGGCGGCAATCGCGCCCTTCACATCGCCCAGGTTCGCTTCCCGGATTTCGCCCAGCCGCTGAAGGATGGCGCGTTCCGCTTCCGGATTGTACAGCTCGTCCACAACGGACTCGTAGACCTCGGCCAACTGCCGGTAAAGGGTTTCGGCCGCGGCAATCCGCTCCAGCGCGGCAATGGTTTCCCGCCGTCCGGGCTCCTGTTTCAGTGCCCGCACCCAGGTCTGGAATGCGGTCGCCGGATCGCTCCGACCCGTTTCGTGCAGTTCCGCCATGTTAAGCAGGATCTGCAGCCGCAACGCCGGATCGTTTTCGATTTCCAGTTTCAGTTCGAGCAGATCGATCAGGCGGTCCCATCGTCCGGCATCCCGGTGCAGCGGCTCCAGCACCTCAATGGCCGCCGGGCGCACGGCCTCGTCCTTTGCCAGTTCTTCCAGTCGGGCAATGGCGCCGGCATGGGTCGGCTGCTGCGCGATGACATCGCGATAACTCGAAACGGCGCCTTCCGGATCGGACAACTCGGTCCGCTGCAGGTCACCGATCCGCATGGTCAACTCCACCCACGCAGCCTGATCGGGAATCAACTGCTTCTGCTGCTGCAGGTTGTCCAGCAGTTCGACCCAGTTGCCCTCCCTGGTGTACAGCCGATCCAGCGCCGTCACCGCCTCCAGGTCGCGATCATCTTCTTCCAACACCTTCTTCCAGGCGTTGATGGCTTCAAACGAATCGTTCAGCTTCTGCTCAAAAATCACGGCAATGGACGCCGAAATGGTCCGACGCTCCGCCGCTTCACCGGTCACCTCGAACCGCTGACGTCGGATTTCGATCAACTCGTTCCACTTCTCCTTCGCCTCATACAAGCGCTCCAACGACAGCATGGCCGGAACCGAAGACGAATCCCTGTCGAGGGCGGCAACGTACGACGCGATGGCGGCGTCTGCGTTCGCCATGAGCTCTTCCTGAATGGAGGCCCGGGCCCGCAGCAACTGGCACTGCTCTTCCGGATCTCCCGAGATGTCGGCCTTCCGCGCGAGGATGTCCACCAGACCGTTCCAGTCACCCACCAGATTGTAAAGTCCTTCCAGAGCGTTCAGCGCATCCGCGTCCGAATCGTCAATTTCCAGCACGCGGACAAATGCCTCAATGGCCTTGCGGGGAAGGTCCAGCTTCTGGTCGTACAGGTGCCCCAGCACGCCCAGCAATTCCTTTTTAAACTCAGTGTCGTACACATCTTCGAGCGTGGGTGCGATGGCCTCCGCCAGCTCCTCCCAGTTCTCGACGCTCCAGGCAAGGCGGTGCATCTCATCATAGCTGGATCGATCCGTCGGGTCCGTGGCAAATGCCTTTGCCAGAGAGCGGAACGCCAGGACAAAGTTGCTGCCCCGCGTCTCGTGCAGCACGGCAATTTCCTTGAGTTTCTCCACCTTGTCGGCCGGCGTGTTCTGATACTCCACCTGGGCCTTCAGGATGACAACCAGCTTCTTCCATTGATCCGTTTCGCGGTAAATCGGTTCGAGGATGGTGGCAATGCGCTCCCGCAGGCTGTCGTTCAGGATGAGCCGTTCCAGCTGGGCCAGAGATCCCCGATCTCCACCGGGCTCGGACAGGGCTTCTTCGTAGGTATCCACTGCAGCGGCGGGATCCTGCAGGTTTTCCTCCTGCACCTTGGCCAGCTCCCGTCGCAGCGCGTTCCGCTGTTCGGGCGCACCGGCCAGATTGATCTGATTGCGGAAATGTTCTGCCAGATCGTCGAATTTGCCGTTCTGGAAGTACAGGCGATCCAACGCATTGGTGGCGCGCTCATCGGCGTCGTCCAGATCAAGAACCTCCTTGTAGATGCTGACGGCGGCATCCCGGTCGTCGATTCGTTCCTCCTGAATATCGGCCATCTTGAAAAGGAATTCCTTCTGCTTGGCCATGTCGCTGGCCGCATCGGCCGCATCGCGATAAAGGGCCAGCAGGTCGGGCCAGGATGCGGTGGCCAGCAGCATTCTTTCCACCGCGTCAAATGCCCGCGGATCGTCGGGCGCAAACGCCAGCACCCGTCGGTAGGAATTCTTCGCCCGATCCGGGCTGCCCAGGCGCTTTTCGTAGATTTCGCCCAGGATGAACGCAAGCTCCGCAGTCTCGGGCGTGTCGCCCACGGTATCTTCCAGCACCTGTGCAAACACCTGCGCGAGCTGATCCCAGTTGTCCAGTATTCCCGCCAGGCGGGTGAGCAGCTCCCTCGACTCCCGATCTTCCGCATCTTCCTTGAACAGGCGGCCGAATGTGTCAAACGCCTTTTCGAGATCGCCGAGCTGTTCCTCATACACCATGCCAATCCGGCGCAGGAGAGACTTCCGATCCATGACATCTTCGCAGATTTCGAGACGCGCATCCAGCACGCGGGCCAGCTGATCCCAGCGTCCCTGGTGGGAATACACCGGCTCCAGGATCTCCGCCACACGACCGCGCAACGCGTCTTCCGTCATGAGCCGCTCCAGCAGCTCAATGGTCGGCGCGTAATCGATGTTTTCGGCCAGGGCGTCGCGGAACAGCTCCAGCGCGCGCTCTTCGTCTCCCAGCTCACTGTGCACGAGCATGCCGAGTCGATGGGAGAGCTCCACCCGGTTCCGCGGCTCACCGGCCCGCCGGCGCTCCAGCAGCTCCACCAGATCCGTCCATCGCTCCTCCACCGGATAGAGCCGTTCCAGGGCGGCAATCGCTTCCGCGTTGGCGCTGTCCACTTCGAGGATGCTCTCATAGCTCTGGGTCGCGCTCGACAGATCCTTCAGGTGTTCCTCGCAGACATTCGCCTGCTTGAACAGAAGCTGAATTTTAACCGCATCGTCATAGGTGTTGTGCACCTTCTGCCGATAGATCTCAAAGAGCTCCAGATATTCTCCGGCACTGCGGTAGATGTCCTCCAGCGCATTCATCGCACGGTCGTTGTCCGCTTCCGTGTCCATGATTTTCAGGTAGTACTCCCGCGCCATGGCGGTGTCCTTCAGCACCTGGCAGGCGGTATCCGCCACCATCAGATAGCAGCGGACCTGCAGCGCGCCGTCCAGAATATCCGGCGCGATATCTGCATAAAGGGACGTAAGGGTTCGATGACCGTCCACCCGTCCAGCAAGGCGTTCGATGTTGTCGAGCATGGAGGCGAGTTCCGGCGACGACGTGCCGCTGCGGACAGCGTCCGTATACAGGGAAAAGGCCTGCACCGCGTCGTCCAACCCGGATTCCGCAATTTCCGCGGCCCGGCGGAAGAGATCGGACTTCTCCAGCGCATCATCCGATTCCTTTGCCCGGATGAGCGTAAATTTCAGCTGGCGGTCATAGTCGCCTTCCGCCTCGGCAATGGGCGTCAGAATCTCAATGGCGGCAATCCGCGCCTTCGTGTCGAGCAACTTTTCCAGCGATGAGCGGGCACCCGCATGGTCGCTGCGCTTCGCCAGCGTGTCGGCGTAGTGGGACACGGCCTCCTCGGGTTCGTCCAGCTGCTCCCGGAGCAGTTCACCAACCCGGAAATGAAGCTCCACCTGCCGGTCCTCATCGACCAGCGATAACTGGGCCTCGAACACACCGAGCAGATCCTTCCAGCGCTCCGCCCGCAGATAGAGCTTTTCCAGCGCCTCCAGTGCCCGCAGGTTCGGACCGATTTCGTCGTTGACCTGACAGTAGGCGGAAATCGCTTCTTCGTCGTCGCCCAGCTTCGTCTCGAACAGCCCGGCGATCTGCAGGAGAATGTCCCGGCGCAGCTCATTGTCGCTCTCGCAGACAGCGCGGCTCTGCAGCACTTCGATAAGTTCCTTCCACTGCTCCGCCGCTCCGTAGAGGCGTTCCAGACCCGAAAGGGCCGGCACATACGTTTCATCGAGCTCGCGAATTTCGCAATACAGACGGATTGCCCGATCACTCCTCCCGAGAACCGTTTCCTCCACATCGGCCATGCGCTGCAGAACTTCGCGCTGCTCCAGCGTATCGTCCAGCAGGCTCACCCGGCGCCGGAGAACATCAAGGAGATTCTCCCACGACTCCCGGGCCGAATAAATTCGATCAAGCGCCGAAATGGCCGGGAGCGCAATGTCCGGGTTTTCCGGATCATGGCGCAGCAGCGCGTTGTAGGCATCCTGCGCCTTCTGTTCATCCCGCAGGGCTTCATCATAAGTCCGTGCAATCGCCAGCATGAACCTGGATTTCGTCGACAAATCATCGCACTTTTCTACCGTACGCTCCAGCAGCTCGCAGTAACGCTGGGCAAATCCATGCTCTGCAGCCACCCGGGACAACTGCTCAAACACGGCCTCGCTCTCGCAGTCCTCGGCAATGCCCAGCGCAAGGGCCTCAAACGCACCGGTTGCATCCGACAGCCGCCGTTCCCGGATGTCTGCCACCTTCAACAGCAGCTCCACCCGTTCGGACGCGCTGAGGTCGCGGTCTTCCAGCATGATCATCAACACGCGGGTCAACGGTTCCGCCGCTCCCTGATGCTCGTAGTTGACCGCAAGCAACCGAGCCGCCGCCAGACGGACCGGGGAGGCATCCAGCAGTCGCTCCAGGGCGCGCTGGGTCTTCAGATGGTCGGGGTCGGCGCCAATCACCTGCTCGTAACATCCAATCGCGTTTTCCACGTCCTTTAATTTCAATTCGAGCAGCTCGCCGATGCGGAATTGAAGCGCAATGCGGTCGGCGGCGTCGGCCCTGGACAGTTGAACCTGCAGCAGCGCCGACAGCTCCTCCCACTGCTGCGCCTCTTCGTACAGGTCAACGAGAGCCCGATTGGCGGCCTCATTTACCGGGTCGACTTCCATGACATCGCGGTAGGCCGCGATGGACGCAGGGACGTCATGGGACACCTCGTGCACCACAAAACAGATCTTCAGCAGCAGATCCAGTCGATCACCACCGAACAGCTCGTTGTCCTTTGCGGCGGTGTACAGCGCCAGGAGCTTCGCCCACTGTTCGTTGGCCGTGTAGAACTGCTCCAGCGCCGTGAATGAACCCATGGCCTCGGGCTTCTGCTCCAGAATCAACCGATGGAAGCGCTCCGCCTCCGCCGCCTGCCCCAGTTCTTCGCCGTACAAACGGGCCAGACGCTCCGCCAGATCGACCTTCAGTGCGTCGTCCATGTCCCGGCTGTCGTAGGCCACCGTCAGGCGCAGGGCCAGCTCCGCCGGCATCTGGAGGTCATGCCCCAGCTGTTCAATCCGATCCCAGAGGGCCACTTCGTTGGGCGATTCCGCTACCGCGGCGCCAATCGTGTCGAACGCCAGGCGGGTATCCCCCAGCCGATCCGCATAAATATCTGCCAGCCGCATGTTCAGAGCAATCCGCTCCGCGCCGACAGGCGTATTCTCAATGATAATGCTCAACACCCAGGCGAGCCGCCGCCAGTCTTCCTTCACCACCAGGTGCGGTTCCAGCGCCTTCGCCACGGTGAATTGATGCCCGGCATCGCGCAGGAACACGTCCAGCCGCTCAATGGCATCCGCGTCCGCGGGAATCTCATCGAGGACTTCCTGATAGATAGCGATACCTTTCGCTGCATCCTTCAACTCGCCGGCCACCACAACCGCCATCTGAAACTTCTTCTGCTTCCACGGATCGCTCCCCGGCGCCATTCCCTCCAGCTGCTGGCCCAGCACACCCACCAGATCCGAAAATCTTCCGGTCACCTGGAAAATCCGCTCCAGGGCATCCAGTGCTTCTGCATCGTTGTCCACCAACTGAAGCACCCGGCGGTATTCCGCCGCCGCCTTTGCCGGATCGTCCAGCCCCTCCTCGTACATGCGCGCCTTCTCCATCATGAGCTGGCGGCTGGCGTCGTCCGTTGCCGCATGCGCGATGCGCGCCTCAAAAATGCCCTCCAGCTCATTCCATTGCCCGGTGGAGCGGTAAATCGCGTCGAGTGCCAGCAGTGCATTTTCTTCCGCCGGATTTTCCTTCAACACAGACACGTATTGCCGGATGGCGTCTTCCACGTTGCCCAGCCGGTCGAGGGACAGGCGCGCGATATGTTTTTCCAGCTCGATGCGTGCATCTCCCGCAAACGCATCCAGATTCTTCCGGTACACCTCCACCAGTCGATCCCAGGCGCGGGCCTGTTCGGCACTGTCCTCCAGGGTGGCGCGGATGGATGCATCCGTCGGCATTTCCTCAAACGCCCGAGCCGCCCACTTGAAGGCCAGATCGCGATTGTTCAGCTGTTCCGCCGCCAGCTGCCGCATTTCGTCCATCAGCAGTACCCGCTCCGACACGTCCGTCATCCCTTCCAGGCTGATTTCCATTACGCCGAGCAACCGGCTCCACTTTTCAAACCGCCGGTAAATGGGCGCCAGGGCGGCCGCGGCCTCCTGATTCTTTTCATCCACGGTCAATACGCGCTCGTAGTGGCGCTCAGCCCGATCCGGCTGACCGATGTTCTCGTTGTAAATCTGTGCACAGCGAAACGAGAGCAGGATCTTCGTTTCGGCGTTCTTCGCCCGGTCCGCGGCAATGCCCAGTACTTCCACCAGGGACTCGTAATCGCCCGCCTCCGTGTACAGCGATTCCAACGAAGTCCAGTCCTCCGCGTCCTGATAGGCCTCCTTCAGCGAGCGCATGGCCTTTGCGTTGCCCGGGTCCACCGCCAGCAATGCCTTCCATACCTCAGCGGCGAGGGCCGGCTGCGAAAGCCGATCCTTGTAAATCGTGCCGAGCTTCGTGTGGAGGTTCACCCGATCTTCCCGCTCCGTTGCGCGGTCGATACGGATCTTCAGCACCTTGACAAGGCCGTCCCAGTCTTTGGCCCGCTCCGTCAGCTTTTCGATGGTGGCCAGGGCCTCCCCATTCGCCGGATCTTCTTCGCTGATCTGCCACCACAAACCAATGGCGGCCTCCTGATCGTTCAATTTGTCGGCGGCCAGATTGGCCATCTCCACGCGGATCGCGTTGCGCGCATCCTGATTTTCCTGCAGGTCGAGTTCCTTCTGCAGCAGCGCCATGAGCGGCTTCCACGCGCGCCGCTTTTCGTAAATCCCCTTCAGAGCGGCGATGGCCTCGCGGTTGCAGGGATCGATTTCAAGAATGGCCTCCAGCGGTTCCACGGCCTTGTTGAAATTCTTGAACTGCTCCACCCACAGGGTTGCCACGCGATGGAGAAGGCGGACCTTCTCGTCATCACGCCGGGCAGTCTCCGTCCGGCGGGTCAACACCTTGATCAGGTCGTTCCAGCGACCGCCGGTTTCGTACACGGCCATCAACGCATCCATGGCGTGCAGGTTGGCCGGGTCGATTTCGAGGATGGTGTTGTAAACCTTGATGACCATCATCTCGAGGTTCAGCTCGTTCTGGTAAATCTCGACCATTTCTTCGTAGCGGGCCACCCGTCCTTCCACGTCTTTGTCGTCGAGGGACTCCGCTTCCTGCCGCAGCAGATCGATAAGGTTGTTCCATTTGCCCGACTGGCGGTAGAGCTTGCGCAGCTGCGCCAGCGCTTCCCGGTTGTCCTTGTCCTGGCGGAGCACCTTCTTCCACGCGTCAATCGCCTTCTCCACATTGCCGCCCTCCACGCCGGAGAGCTGGGCGATTTCTCTTGTCAGCGTGTCCTTGAACGCCGCATCGTTCGACGCCCGCACCGCATTTTCCAGCACCTTGAGCAAGGTGGCGCCTTCGTCACATGCCTCCGCATACTTTCGATAAAACTCGATCATGCCCGGATGGCAGGCATCGATTTTCGACAGGCGGCGGAAGTACTTTTCGGCGGCCCGGATGTCGTTCATGAACTTCCAGTACACCATGCCCACCTGCATGCAGGTGGCGATTTCATCTTCGGGGGACAGACGCCCGTGAAGGGTGTCTTCATACACGGCGACGAGGTGCTGCCAGTCCTCCTTCTCCTCGTAATATTTCACCAGAAATTTCAGCGCCGTGGACTGACCCGGTTCGTAGTCCAGCACTTCCGCGTAGCACATGGCCGCGTCGTCCATGGATTCAAGCCGGTATCCGTAAGTGTAGCCCGCCGCGAGGAACATCTGCACGCGCTCGTGCTTCGCCTTGCGCCGGGACGCCATCTGCAGATAGAATTCGGCCAGCGCCTTCCAGTCCTGCGCCTGTTCGAGAATGAATTCCATCAGCCGGGCGGCCTTCTGGTGGGAGGGATCTTCGTCGAGGGCCGCGCGGAGCAGCGGCAGAATCTCCGGATTGTCCTTTTCGTTCTTGAACAGCCTCTCGGCCGCGCTGCACAGCAGATGGGCCTTCAGCGTCGCGTCGGTGGCGCTCTCCGCCTGCTCCCTGAAGGTGGCCACGATTTCCCGGTAGCGCTCCCGTTCGGCCTGCATCAGCATGATCTTCTCGGCCACCTGCTCATCGTCGGGCAGCAGCTCCCGGGCCCGGGTCAGCTTGCCCAGCGCCCGGGCCTGATCGAACAGATCTTCATCGAGCAATCGGGCATGGGCAACGAGCAGCGCACCTTCCTCAGCGGGATTCTGCACCAGCACCGCCTCGATGTTCAGGATGCTGTCAGCGGCGTGGAAACGCCCTGCTTTGATCAGTCGGGCACGACCTTCTTCCAGTTCCGTCCTCACTTCCGCAAGGTGGTCTTCGATCCCTTCACCGGACACGAGTTCTTCCAGATGTGCGACGACTTCGGTGTTGGCAGGATCATGTTCGAGAGAAGCAATGAGCGACCTGGTGCGTTCTTTCATGTGCGTTGCCCTTACGTTACGAAACAATTGGTTTTTCTAACGAAAACTGAGTCTAGAACCCAATATTCAAAAAAGCAACCCGGGAGATGCACGGCGCGGAATTCAGGTCCGGCTGAACAAAGAGACAGGTGTCGCGAAACCGCATTGCCAATCCCCGATGACCATATATAGTCGTCCCTGAAAAAGTCCGGTTTCAGGCGGCGACCAGAGCTTGATCGAGCGATTGTTCTCCCCTGGGTTTCACTTCAAACAGGTAACCGAGCAAAGAAAGGCGCGCCAGAAGGGCCGCGGCCCGGAACAGCTTCGCCA
>JAKQNG010000296.1 GCA_029565915.1 Deltaproteobacteria bacterium | reverse complement strand
GGCCATCATTCCAGCAGTGGTGACGGGCACTGTCCTGTGCGCCCGCCATTATCAACACTCCCGCGTCCAGAGAGAACGGCGGGTCATCGCATTCATCCTGCGCGGCACCATGGTGTCCGCCGTGCTCACCATCCTCATGATTGTGGTGGTGCCCATCCTGCTGCCCCGCTTTTCCACCATTTTTTTCTACAGCTCCATCGGTCTTCTTGTTCATGCAGGGTACTTTTTCATCGCTGTTGTCCGGCTTGACCTGCTGGCCCTTCATCTGGAACAGCAGCACCGGCATACGGAACGGCTGGAATCCATTGGTCGTCTGGCGGGCGGCGTTGCCCATGACTTCAACAACCAGCTGACGGGAATCCTGGGTTGCGCCGATCTGCTGCGCCTTCATCTGCCCCCGGATGACGAAAACCGGCAGCTGGTGAATCGAATCGCAACCTCCGCGAACCATTCGGCCGATATCGTCCGGCAGCTTCTGCTCTTTGCCCGCACGGACAGGGAACGCAATGAGCCGGTGTCCCTCCATTCCCTCATCGGTGAGGTGGTGGCGCTTCTGTCCCATTCCATTGCCGGCGGCATCCGCATCGAGACGGACCTGCAGGCCTTTCCGGACACGGTCTGCGGCGATCCGGCCCACCTGCAGAATGCCGTGCTGAATCTCGCCATGAACGCCTGCGATGCGATGCCCGACGGAGGGCTGCTGAAATTTGTCACTCGCAACGCCGACGGCAATCAGGTGCTGCTGGAGGTCATCGACACCGGATACGGCATGGACAGCGCCACCCGGCAGCAGATCTTCGATCCTTTCTTTACCACCAAGCCGGTGGGAAAAGGCACAGGCCTCGGCCTGTCGACGGTCCTCGGCACTGTGCGCTCCATGGGCGCTTCCATGGAAGTGGACAGCCACCCGGGTCGGGGCAGCACCTTCCGGCTGCGCTTTCCCTGTGCGCCGGCGAATCCGACGGAAAACCACCCGGAACAACAGGGCTGACGGCGTTTCCGCTATCGAAAATCGCGACTTTTTGCGGCGGCGGACGGACGGTCGAATGCCGGTTTCCACAATTTTTGCGCAATGAGGTGGGTGACGCCGTCCTTTTTCTGCACGGTGCCCGTGACGCCCAGAAACGCGGCGGTCTTTGCGAGTACGCGGTGGGTTTCGTAAACATCTTTCCAGCACACCAGATTCACAAACCCGGTTTCGTCTTCGAGGGTCATGAACACCACTCCCGACGCGGTGGACGGTCGCTGTCGGCAGATGACCATTCCCGCGTAGTCGGCCTTTGCCCCGTCGCGCAAATCCCGCAGGCGGGCGGCCGTGGGCAGGCGCAGCAGTCCGGGTCGGAGGGCTTCCATCGGATGGCCCCGCACGCTGTGGCCCGTCGCTTCGTAGTCCCAGGTGACTGCCTCGAAAAAGTCGAGTTCAAAAAACGGCACCTCCGGCGTATCCGACGGCAGGGCAAGGGACTGATCCGACGGCGTGCCGATGGCCTTCCACAGGGACGTGCGACGGTTGTCATCCAACCCGGAGAAAGCGCCCGCCCCGGACAGGGCAGCCAGCCCCCGACGATCAAGACCCGTTCGATGGGCGAAGTCGTCCACACCGGCAAAAGGATGCGTCCCCCGGGCGTTCCGGATTCGCTCCCAGTCCGCCGGGCCCAGGCCGTTCACGTGCCGCAGCCCCATCCGGATGCTGTTTTCCTGAGGCACCGTACAGAACCAGTCGCTCTTTGCGACGTCTACGGGATGGATGTGGACGCCCTTTCGCCGCGCGTCTTCCACAATCGTGGAGGGCATGTAAAAGCCCATGGGCAGGGCGTTCAACAGGGCGCAGGTGAATTCGGCCGGAAAGTGGGCCCGCAGCCACGCGGACGCATAGCTGATCAGCGCGAAGCTGGCCGCATGGCTCTCGGGAAACCCGTATTCGCCAAAACCGCGGATCTGCTCGAAGACCCGTTGCGCGAATTCGGCGCTGATGCCCTTTTTCACCATCCGCGATATCAGCGTTTCCCGATGGCGATCGATGCGGCCCGATTTCTTCCAGGCGGCCATGTCCCTTCGCAACTGGTCCGCTTCGCCGGGGGTGTAGTCCGCGGCGGCCATGGCCACCCGCATCACCTGTTCCTGAAAGAGGGGCACGCCCAGGGTTTTTTTCAGGATCGGTTCGAGGCAGGGATGGGGAAAGGTCACTTCCTCTTCGCCGCGGCGGCGCCGCAGGTAAGGATGGACCATGCCGCCGGTGATGGGGCCGGGCCGCACAATGCTCACCTCGATGACCAGATCGTAGAAATGGCGGGGGCGCAGCCTTGGCAGCATGGCCATCTGGGCGCGGCTTTCGATCTGGAAGACGCCCACCGTGTCGCCCCTGGAAATCAGCTCCCAGGTGTCCGCATCGTCCGCGGGAATGGACGCCAGATCCACCGCCAGACCGCGGGTTTCCTTCAGCAGGTCGAAGCACAGGTGCAGGTGGGTCAGGGCGCCGAGGGCCAGCAGGTCCACCTTGAAGAGGCCCATGGCCTCCACGTCGTCCTTGTCCCACTGGATGACCGTGCGCCCCGGCATGGCGCCGTTTTCCACGGGCACCAGGTGGTGGACGGGTTCGCTGCCCAGCAGGAATCCTCCCGGATGGATGGACAGGTGACGGGGGACATCCACCAGCAGGGAAGCCATCTGCAGCAGGTGGCCGTAGAGGGGAACATCCGGTGACAGACCCGCGCTGACAAAGGCGTCCGCCTCCACCGCGCCCCACCGGGACAGCAGCTTTGAAAGACGGGCGAGTGCCGCTTCGCCCACCCCGAGGGCGCGCCCCGCATCCCTCACGGCGGAGCGGGGCCGGTAGCGCACCACCACGGCCACCATGGCCGCATGGGAGCGGCCGTACCTCTGGTAGATAAAAGCGATGACTTCTTCCCTGCGGCGGTGCTCGATGTCCAGATCGATGTCCGGCGGCTCGGCCCGCTCCCTGGAGATAAAGCGCTCAAAGAGCAGGTCCATCTGCATGGGGTCCACGGCCGTGATGCCAAGGCAGTAGCAGACGGCCGAATTGGCCGCGGAGCCCCGCCCCTGGCACAGGATGTTCTGCTGCCGGCAGAACTGCACCACCTCGTACATGGTGAGAAAATATCCGGGATAGTTGAGTTCATCGATGAGGGCGAGCTCCGTTTCGAGCTGCCGGGCGATCCGGTCGGGGATGGCACCGCCATAGCGCGCCGCTGCGCCTTCGAAGGTGAGCTGACGCAACCGCTGCGAGGAGGACACGCCGTCGTCTCCGGTTTCCGACGGATATCGATAGCGGAGCGCGCCGAGGGAGAACCGGCAGCGGGACGCGATGGCGCCGGTCATCGCCACCGCCTGCGGCAGGTCGGCAAAGCACATGGCAAACGAAGCGGGCGCATGGAGGTGGTGTTCGTCGTTTTGATGGGTGAAAGGAGCGGCCCCGGAAAGGGTGACGCCGTGGCGGATGCAGGTGAGGACGTCCTGCAGGGGGCGGCGGGCCTTCGTATGATAGAGCACCCGGGTGGTGGCCGCGACGGGGACGCCTTCTTCCTGCGCCAGGCGGCACATCCGGTGGTTGCGCGGACGATCCGCCGGCTCCTGGTGGCGCGTGATCAGGGCAAAACAGTCTTTTTGAAAAGCGAGGTGGAGGGATGCGAGGGCCCGTCGCAGGGGTTCTTCCGCGGCAAAGGCGGTGTCGGGCAGCAGGGCGATCAATCCCTCACTGTGGGCGCAGACGGATGAGAGAGACGATGCGCAGTGTCCCTTGGGCGCCGCGAGGCGACCCTTTGAGATGAGTGTGCACAGGTTCTTCCATCCCGCCTCGTCTTTGACAAGCAGCACCACGCAACCGCCGCCGGCGAGGGTCATCTGCGCACCGGCGATGAGCTGGATGCCCAGCTCCAGCGCCTTCATGTGGGCCTTCACCATGCCGTATACGCCGTCCCGATCGGTGATCGCGATGGCACGCAGCCCCATTCGGTGGGCTTCTTCCACCAGTTCTTCGGGATGGCTGGCGCCCTCCAGGAACGAAAAATGGCTGAGGCACCACAGGGGAATATAGCTGCCCAAACAATACATTTGTATGGTATAGCACAATCCAGAACGCTGAGCCAGCTGCTCACAGTGCCGTGATTGATGCCGCAGTCGCTGCCGATGCGGCCCGCGAGACTCTGGGTGATGCTTTCCATCATGCCGAGCTGTTGTGACCCCGTCAGAATGAACTGGCCGGACCTCACCGGGTCATCGGAATGCTGCTGGTGGATCTCCGATTTCACGGTGTCGCGGACTGGCGTTTCGCGTACACCCGCAGGATTTCGATGGCGGCGGGGGTGATGCCCGGAATCCGGCTCGCCTGGCCGAGGGTGGCGGGACGCAGTTGTTCGAGCTTTTCGACCACCTCACCCCGCAGCCCGGAAATGCCCCGGAACACCATCTGCGGCGGAAACTTCACCGTGTCCATTTCGCCCAGCCGTTTGGCCTGCGCTTCCTGACGTCCCAGATATCCCTCGTAGCGGATATCCACTTCGAGCCGCGTGCGGGTCCGATCATCGAGCTCACCCAGCCAGGGCGCCAGGGGCAACAGTCGCGCCAGCGCGCAGCCCTCCCGCCTCGCCAGATCGAGCAGCGACGACGGCTTCTTCACCTCGTCGAGACCCGCCTCCCGCAGGGTGGCGTTGTTCGCCGACGAAGGGGTGACGACGGTCTCCCGCAACCGGTCCCCCGCGGCTTTCACCGCATCCGTCACCTGCCGCACCCGCCGGGCCGCCGTCTCGTCGATCAGTCCCGCGCGCAGGCCCTCCGCCAGCAGTCGCTCATCCGCGTTGTCTTCCCGCAGCAGCAGCCGGTACTCCGCCCGGGAGGTGAACATGCGATAGGGTTCATCCACGCCGGTGCCCGTCAGGTCGTCGATCATCACGCCCGCGTAGGCCTGATCCCGCCGCAGCACGATGGGCGCGTCGCCCCGCGCGAGAAGGGCCGCATTGGCGCCCGCGATGAGCCCCAGGGCCGCGGCTTCTTCGTAGCCGGAGGTGCCCAGGATCTGGCCCGCGAGGAAGAGGCCCGCGAAACCGTCCACTTCCAGGTGGGGCGAAAGGCACCGGGGCTGGACCGCGTCGTACTCCACCGCGTAGCCGAAGCGCACGATGCGGGCCCGTTCCAGTCCGGGGATGGAGTGGACCATCGCCTCCTGCACGTCCCGCGGAAAACTGGTGGACAGCCCGGAGGGATAGATGATCCGCCCGTCCCGGTCTTCGGGCTCCAGGAAGATCTGGTGGCGGTCCTTGTCGGCAAAGCGGTTGATCTTGGCCTCGATGGACGGGCAGTACCTGGGGCCCGTGCCCGAAATGAGCCCGCTGTACATGGCCGAGCGGTGCATGTTCTCGCGGATGATCGCGTGGGTGTGCTCACCGGTCCAGGTGAGGTGGCAGGTGCGCTGGGGCAGTGCACAGGACCGGGTATCCGGACTGAAGAACGGCGGCGGATCGTCGCCGGGCTGAGGTTCCAGGGAGGAGACGTCGATGCTGTCCCCGGAGAGGCGCGGGCAGGTGCCGGTCTTCAGGCGGATGAGGGGCAGTCCCGTGCGTTCGAGGGAGAGGGCGAGATCCACGGAAGGGGGTGTGTTCCGCCGACCGCCGGGGGTCATTTCGTCGCCGATGAAGAGCATGCCCCGCAGGAAGGTGCCGGTGGTGATGACCACACTGCGGGTCGGAATGAACCCCGACCGCTCCAGCTGCACGCCCGTGATCCGACGGGACGGACCATCCCCTTTCCAGTGCAGGGCGGTGGCGGTGTCCTCCAGCAGGGTGCCCCGGTCGAGGAATTGTTCGAGCCGGACCATCATCTCCAGCACGTACACGGCCGAATCGGTCTGTACGCGGGTGGCCCGCACCGCCGGACCCCTTGTGCGATTCAGAGTGCGGAACTGGATGCCGCTGCGATCCGTCACCTCACCCATGATGCCGCCGAGGGCGACCACTTCGCGCACCAGGTGGCCCTTGCCGGGTCCGCCCACGGCCGGGTTGCAGGGCTGGGTGCCCACTGCCTGACGGGAAGGCGTGACCAGGGCGGCCCGGACGCCGACGCGACAGGCCGCGGCAAAGGCCTCGCAGCCGGCGTGGCCACCGCCGATGACAACAACATCAAAAGGCAATCGGGTCAAAGTCATGGGTCTGTGTTTCGTCGATGGCGGTCCGGTGTTTCCGCGCTTCCCGGGTTCGGGGCGCTTTGACATAATGTACCAGATCGTTTAATAATTTCGATACCAGAGGTGAACAGGATGCAACTGCGGGAAAGTAAATCATTGGAAGCGCTTCTCTCCGTTCAGGATATCGATCTGAAAATCCGGGATCTGGTGGATGAAGCGCGGGAATTACAGGCACGCTGTATGCGCGAAGACGCACGGCTCAACGAGCTGAAAGCGGAACAGACGGAGCTCCTGCGCAGCCAGACCGCCACCAGGGCCCAGCGGGACATGTACCAGAATACCCTGGAGGACATCCGCACGGCGATCAAGCAGCTCATCGCCAACCGCACGCGGGCCTTCAAGCCCCGCAACCGCTCCTCCACGGAGGCCCTGCGCACCGAAGAGGACAAGCTCGCCGTCCTGCTGGTGGAAACGGACGATCAGCTTGCGACCCTGCAGAAAAACCTGACAAAGGTGGACGAGCAGATCGCGAAGCGGTCCGAAGAAGTGCAGAAGTCCCAGCAGGCACCGGAGGCCCAGCTGAAAAAGCTGAAAAACCAGATCGACGATCTGGAGGCAAAGCGGCGTAAGGCGGTGGTCGGTATTCCGTCATCGCTGCTGCGCAAATACGATCGACTGCGCCAGTCCCGTTCGGGCGTGGGCCTCACCGTGCTGCACGACGGCATCTGCCGGGTGTGCCGCATGGAACTGCCGACGGGCATCCGGGCCAGGCTGGTACAGGAAGATATCATCGACTTCTGTCCCGCCTGCGGACGCATGGTGGCAAAAATTGAAAATTCCGTGGACCACAAGAAGCTGGCCCTGCAGGCGCGGCTCGAGCAGGAGAAGCGGATGAAGGAAGAGGAAGAGCGGGCGCGCCGGGAAGAAGAGGAAGAGGCGCGGCGGGCGAAGGAACGGGCCGTGCGACGGGCAGAAGAGGACCGGGTGGCCGAGTTGAAGAAAATTGAGGCCAGGAAGCAGGCGGCAAAGGACGCGGCGGCGCGGAAATCCGAACCACCGAAGAAGTCCGAGCTGAAGAAGGCACCCGTGAAGGCGGCCCCGAAGAAGCCGGAACCGAAGAAGGCCCCGGCGAAGGCGGCCCCGAAGAAGCCGGAACCGAAGAAGGCCCCGGTGAAGGCGGCCCCGAAGAAGCCCGAACCGAAGAAGGCCCCGGTGAAGGCGGCCCCGAAGAAGCCCGAACCGAAGAAGCCGCCGGTGAAGGCCGCTCCCAAAAAACCGGAACCCAAAAAGGCGCCGGCCAAGGTGGCCCCGAAGAAGCCGGCACCGAAAAAACCGCCGGTGAAGGCCGCTCCCAAAAAGCCGGAACCTAAAAAGGCACCGGCCAAGGTTGCCCCGAAAAAGCCGGCACCGAAAAAACCCGCGCCGAAAAAAGCCCGTCGATAGCGAGGTGTTTTCATGACCGATGCCTGGAACCGCAGGGAGTTTCTCAAGCGCGCGGCATTGGGTTGCGCCGGGGTCTCGGCCTGCGTGGGCGGTGCCTGTCTGTCGAGCGACAGGGGGCGCGACGAGCCGGTAAAACGGGCAGCCGTGCGGCAGGTGCGGGATTTCCGCGCCCCACAACAGGAGGACCGCCCCCGGCTGGTGGTGGCCGGCGGCGATCCGGACCGCGCGGTGAGGGCCGCCGTAAAGGAGCTGGGCGGCATCGGGGCGTTTGTCAAAAAGGGCGACCGGGTGGTCATCAAGCCCAACATCGGATGGGACCGCACCCCCGTGCAGGCGGCGAACACGAATCCGGAGGTGGTGGCAACACTGGTCCGGCTGTGTTTCGAAGCCGGGGCCGGGGCGGTGGTGGTGACCGACAACACCTGCAATGATCCGGAGCGGTGCTTCACTCGTTCGGGCATCTGGAAAGCGGCACAGGCAGCCGGGGCAGAAGTCATCCTGCCGGCAGAACACCGGTTCCGCGACTACGACATGGGCGGCATCATCCTGGGACGGATGCCGGTGCTGGTGCCCGCCGTGTCCGCGGATCGGTTCATCAACGTGCCCATTGCCAAGCATCACGGGCTGTCGAAGTTTACGGGCGCCATGAAAAACCTCTACGGCATCCTCGGCGGCCGCAGAAACCGCCTCCACCAGCGCATTGACGACTCCATTGCCGATCTCGCGGAGTTCATCCGGCCCACCCTCACGGTCATGGATGCCACCCGCGTGCTGCTGCGCAACGGTCCCCAGGGCGGAAACCTGGCGGACACGCAGGAAGTGGGCAAGGTCATCGCATCGACGGATCAGGTGGCGGTGGACGCTTGGTCCTGCCGCCTCATCGGACTGACACCGGCGGACCTGCCATACCTCGCCCTCGCGCAACAGCGGGGACTGGGGACAGCCGATCTGTCGCGGGTCAAAGTGACAGAACTCTGATGGCCGGGGACCGGGACCGACGCAGGATCTTCTGGGCCCGTTGGCGCGCAGGTCGCCGCATCTCCCAGATAGCGTTTCTGGCCGTTTTTCTGCTGCTCATCTTTGCAACGGCCGATCTGACGGGCGCGGGTTACGACGCAGGAAACGTCACCCGCGTTCCGTGGCCCGTGGAAGCGTTCCTCGACATCGATCCGCTGGCCCTGCTGCTGGTGTTCCTGTCCACCTGGACCGTGCCATCCACCCTGCTGTGGAGCCTCATCGTGCTGGGGACGGCCGTCTTTCTGGGCCGTTTCTTCTGCGGGTGGGTGTGCCCCATGGGCACGCTGAACCACGCCTGTTCCGCGTTCCGTCCCACCCTGTCCACAGCGGCGCGCATCCGCGCGAACCGGCCGAAGCCCGGCCATCGAATCAAATACTATCTGCTGGCGGGAAGCCTGCTGGCGGCCCTCTGCGGCTCGGCCATTGCCGGGCTGTTCGATCCGTTGTCCCTTGTGACGCGGGGCATCGCGCTGACGGTCCTGCCGGTCATCGATTTCGTTGCCGGTGGTTTCATCGGGCGGATGTCGGCGGCGGATTCCACGGCCGTGCAGCAGATATCCGATCGCCTGTACGACGGCGCTGCGGGCCTGCTCGTGCATCACAACGGGCTGCTGGTGTCCGGCGGCCTGCTGGTGTCCCTCTTCTTTGTCGCCGTATTGATTGCCAACCGGTTCCATCCAAGGTTCTGGTGTCGCTATCTCTGCCCCCTGGGTGCCCTGCTGGGACTGTCCGGGCAGCGTTCGCTGCTGGTGCTGCGCAAGGACGAATCAAAATGCACCAACTGCGGCAAGTGCGAAAAGGCCTGTTCGGGGGCGGCATCTCCTCTGCCCGGAACGGACTGGCAGCGTGCGGAGTGCGACCTGTGCATGAACTGCGTGGCTGTGTGCGAAGACGACGCGCTGCATTTTGCCGCGGTGGGCGGTCTGGGCGAACAGGTGGCGGACGGGCCCGATCTGCGCAAGCGGCATCTGGCCACGGGTCTGGCGGCGGGCGCTCTGCTGGTTCCCGTGCTGCGACGGGGCGGTGTGACGGGACCGGAAGGACGGCCCGATCCCGCCTGCATCCGGCCTCCCGGCGCGGTGGCAGAAGAAGATTTTCTGGCCCGCTGCATCCGGTGCGGTCAGTGCATGAAGATCTGTCCCAACAACGCGCTGCATCCGGCGCTGGATGAAGCCGGCGTCGAAGGCCTGTGGACACCCGTGCTGGTGCCCCGGGTGGGGTACTGCGAGCCCACCTGC
The DNA here is from genome assembly GCA_029565915.1 of Deltaproteobacteria bacterium. Classification (GTDB taxonomy): domain Bacteria; phylum Myxococcota_A; class Polyangia; order JAAYKL01; family JAAYKL01; genus JAKQNG01. The sequence continues at coordinate 56,318 of JAKQNG010000296.1, read as the reverse complement.
ACGCTCTGCACGCAGGTCTGTCCCACGGCGGCCATCTTGCGCGTCAGCGAAAACGAAAAAACCGGCGCGCGGGGTGCGGCGCTGGTGCGCATCGGCACCGCGTTCATCGATCAGGGGCGCTGCCTGCCCTTTGGCATGGCCACGCCCTGCACGGTCTGCGAGGAGTTCTGTCCCATTTCGCCAAAAGCCATCCGACTGGAGGAGGTCACGGTGACCGTCGATGGTCGAAGCATTGTCCTGAAACGTCCGTTTGTCGTGCCCGATCGGTGCAGCGGCTGCGGCGCCTGCGAATTCGCCTGTCCCGTACACGATCAGGCGGCCATCCGGGTATCCAGTGCCGGAGAATCCCGTTCGGAACACAACCGGCTGCTGCTGTAACGAAACGCACCCAGAAGAAAGAGAAGCATCCATGACCTGTCGCAATGCTGTGTGGATGGTCGTCGCCATGGCGACCCTTCCGGTTCTGAATAACTGCGGGGGTGGCACAGCCGCTCCTTCTCAGCAGGTGGTGACCGCATCTCCGGCAGTGGAAGCGCCGGTGCCAGAGGTCGCCGAATTTGAAGAAGGAGAGGAAGGCGCGGGCCTGGTCATGGACGTGACTTCATGGAGCGGCCCGCCATCCATCGCGACTGATCGCGTGGAAGAAGGCGAGTGGCTCTCAGACGAAGCATCCCGGGCTCTGCTGGACCGCGCGGCGACGACGCTCCCCGAAACCGCGCAAGCGCCATGGGCCATGCGGGAATCGTCCCGCCGACCGCCTGCTCCCGGCCAACGGGTGGAACTGTCGGTGTCGACAATCCGCCGTCCGCCGCCGTCCGCAACAAATGGTCCCCTCACCGTTGTACAGGCGGCCCCCCGGGACCGTGTGAACGAGGCGCCGGACCTGCGCGTGACCTTTTCGCAACCCATGGTGGCCGTGGGCACCCAGGCACAGGTCGAGCAGAACCTCCCCGTGCAGCTGACGCCGCAGCCGCCGGGACAGTGGCAGTGGCTGGGCACGCGGACGATCACATTTCGACCGACGGACCGGTTTCCCATGGCGACGGATTACGAGGCCATCATTCCGGCGGGAATCGCCGGCGTCGACGGCGAGCGGCTGAAGGAGAAATTTCGATTTTCGTTTTCCACACCGCCTCCGACCATGACACAGATGTACCCCACGGGAGACGGACGAGGTCTGGACGAGGTCATTTTCATCGCCTTCGACCAGCGCATCGATCCGGCGGCCATGGGCCGCTACGTGAAGCTCGGCTTCCGCGGACAGCAGGTTCCCCTGCGGCCGGCCACAGAAGCGGAAATCGAAAACAGTCCGGTGCACACCCTGGTGGATCACGCGCAAGAAGGGCAATGGTTGGCGCTCCGGGTCGAACGCCCCCTGCCGGCGGCCACGGAAGTGGTGGTGTTTGTGGATGCCGGTGCGCCCTCGGCCGAAGGCCCCGGTCGGACCAGAGTGGCGCAGACGTTTTCGTTTTCCACCTTCGGTCCGTTCCGGGTCACCCACCACCAGTGCGGCTTTGATGACACGTGCGCGCCGGACGCTGCCTGGACGGTGGATTTTTCCAACGAAATCGACCTTGCATCCTTTTCCAAGGACAACATCATTGTCACGCCCCCGGTGGCCGAACTGGTCATCGACGCGTCGGGTCAAACCATATCCCTGGATGGCCTGAAGAACGGCCGGACGACTTACAAGGTGGAGATCCCCGCCTCCCTGCGGGATGTGCATGGACAGAAACTGTCCAAACCGGTCCGGGTCCAGTTCAAAACCGGCAGCATTGGAAAAAATCTCTTCGGTCCCGAAGGTGAGCTGCTGACCCTGTCTCCTTCGGCAACGCCGCGAATGACCGTTTATTCGGTCAACCACAACAGCCTGAAGGTGACGCTCCACGCGGTGACGCCCACCGATTATCCCGCGTGGCGCAACTGGGCAGACCAGCGCTGGAACGAAGAATCCCGCCACCAGCCGCTGCCGGGCCGCCGCCTGTTTGACAAAACCGTCCGTCCCGACGGATTACCGGATGCCATTACCCCCGTGGCCATCGATCTGCAACCGTACCTGAAAGACGGCACCGGTCATTTCGTGCTGAAAGTGGAACCCGTCGTACAGGCAAAAGAATCGTGGAATCGCCAGGAAGTGAGCTGCTGGATACAGGTAACTTCGCTGGGCTTGTCTGCCTTCGCCGATGGAAAAGAACTGGTTGCCTTTGTCACCCGCCTGAAGGACGGCGCGCCGGTGGATGGCGCCCGCATTCAACTTCTGAACGATGGTGCGGCTGTGGCGGAAATGACCTCGGATGCGCAGGGGCTTGGCGTACTGGCCCTTCCGGGCATCCCTGGAGGGGATGTGCTGGTGGCTCGAACGGGAAGCGACGCGGTGCTGGTTCCCGGCGGCTGGCAGGCGTTTGCGCGTCAGAATCGATTCGGGGTGCATCTCTTCGATGATCGGGGCATCTACCGGCCCGGCGAAACCGTGTGGATCAAGGGCTACGTGCGAAAACTGCGCGGCGATGAAGGGGACGTCCCCGATGCGCAGACAAAGGTGGCCGAACGCGTGAACTGGACAGTTTCTGACCCACGGGGCAATCCCCTTTCAAAAGGCAGCGCACCCATCAGCGAGAATGGCGGCTTCCATCTGAAAACCGCCCTGCCCGACGATGTCCACACGGGGAATGCCCGGGTAGAGGTGGAGGTCGACGACCCGACACTGGACACCCAACTGCGACGGGATACCCACGCCTTCCAGATTGCGGAGTTCCGCACCCCCGAATTCGCGGTGAGCACCGGGTTTGACGAGGGTGTCCACATCCTCGGCGGTCGGGCCACCGCTTCTGTGGCTGCGTCCTACTATGCCGGCGGGCCTCTTCTGAATGCGCCGGTAACATGGCATCTCCAGTCCGTGGTGGCGGACTATTCACCGCCGGGCTGGTCGGACTGGCACTTTGGCCCATATCTGCCCTTCTGGCGGTGCTGGGAGCCGCCACCGTCGCCGTCGGCCACCGTTGAAAAAACGGGAACGACGGACGCAACGGGCACCCACGGCCTGGATATCCGGTTCCGCTCCCTCGATCCCGTGCGGCCCATGCTGGTGACGGCCCGGGCCACGGTGCAGGACGTGAACCGCCAGATGTGGAGCAGTTCCTCGCAGATCCTCGTGCACCCGTCGCGGCTGTATGCAGGGCTGCGACTCAGCCGCAACTTCATCGAGGTGGGCGATCAGGTGGCCCTGGAAACCGCCGTGGTGGACATCGATGGCAACCGGGTGACGGCAGCACAGGGAGAAGTGCGGCTCACCCGCGTGGAAGGACGGGGATGGAACGGCGACGCCATCGAAGTCGCCCGCTGTGCCCTTGGTCGGGAATATCTGACAGAATGCCGCTTTTCGCCGGATCGCGGCGGCCTCTACGTGGCGACGGCCACCGTGAAGGACCGTGCCGGGCGGCCCAATCGCAGCGAAATGCGGTTCTTTGTGACCGGCGGCGCGCCGGTGGATCGAATGCTGGAAACGGATCGGGTTGTCCTTGTCCCTCAGAAGGAAGAGTGGGCACCCGGGGATGTGGCAAAGGTACTGGTGCAGTCGCCATTTTATCCCTCCGATGGCGTACTGACTCTGCGCCGGGGCGGACTGCTGCACCGCCGGGTGCTGCGCCTGACCCGCGATACCATTGTTTCCATCAACATCGTCGAACGCCACGTGCCCCAGGTGACCCTGCAGGTGGATCTGGTGGGCGCCGCTGTCGGCAGGGATGGAGGCGACAGTGCACCCGCCGCGGCATCGGGCACCATCGCCCTGTCAGTGCCCGCGACGCACCGGCGCCTGGAAGTGGAGGTATCCGCCGCAGAGAAGGTTCTGCGCCCGGGCAGCACCACTGACGTACACGTGACGGTGACTGATCCGGCGGGGCGTCCGGTAAAGGACGGCGAGGTGACAGTGTTCGCGGTGGACGAGGCGGTGCTCGCCCTGACGGGCTATACCCTGAAGGATCCCGTGGAAACGTTTTACCGGAACGTGGAAGACGGCGTGCAGGATGTTCACTCGAGGGCATGGTTGCGCCTCGCGGACGATGCAGCCCTGGCCGCGGCAAAGGCGCAGATGACCCGTCAGACCGTAGAACGCGTCGGCGACTGGGCGGACGGAGACGGGAGTTTTCGCGGCAACCTGCGCGTGCAGAAGTCGTCCCCCGGTGGGCGCAACGGCGGGGCGCGCGACAAGCAGGAACTCTCGATGGCGTTGCCACTGGCCAATGCCACTGGTACGGGCAGCGCGGCAACAACCCCGGTCGCCGTTCGATCAAATTTTTCGCCCCTCGCCCTGTTCGCACCCCGGGTGATGACCGCCGCGGACGGCACGGCGCAGGTGGAGATGACCCTGCCCGATTCCCTCACCCGCTATCGCATCATGGCGGTGGTCGCCGATGGGAAGAATCGATTCGGACGGGCCGAGTCCGCCGTGACCGCGAAGCTGCCCCTCATGGTGCGGCCCTCTGCGCCCCGCTTCCTCCACTGCGGTGATCGCTTCCTCCTGCCCGTTGTGCTGCAGAACCAGACCGAAGAGGACATGTGGGTGGACGTGGCGGTGCGTGCGGACAACCTGCGCTTTGCACGGACGCTGCCGGAGCTGTCAAAGAAGGCATTCCTCGATGCACCGGGCCGTCGGGTGCGGGTGCCGGCCGGCGATCGGCTGGAGGTCCGTTTCCCTGCGGCGTCGCAGAAAGCAGGCAGGGCCACTGTCCAGATCATGGCCGCCACGGAGGGATTTGCCGATGCGGTGAATGTGGTGATTCCCGTATGGACACCCGGTACCACGGAGGCCTTTGCCACCTACGGACAGGTGGATCAGGGCGCCACGGCGGCGGCCCTGCAGATGCCCGGGGACGTTCATCCGGAGTTCGGCGGGCTCGAAGTGACCACGTCATCCACCCAGCTGCAGGCTCTGACGGACGCCTTCCTGTACCTTGTTGAGTATCCCTACGAATGCAGCGAGCAGCTCGCATCGAAAATCCTGTCCATCGCGGCCTTGAAAGACGTGCTGACCGCCTTCGATGTTCCCGGGATGCCGACGCCGGCGGAACTGGAAACCATGGTGAACGGCGCCATTGCCACACTGGCGGGGCGGCAGGGATGGGACAACGGGTTCGGATTGTGGCGAGCCAACGAAAGCCCCTGGCCCTACGTGTCCATTTATGTTGCGATGGCGCTGCAGACGGCAAAGGACAAGGGTTTCAAGGTCAGCGACGACACCCTTTCGCGGGTCAGCTGGTATCTGAAGAACATCGATTCCCACATTCCGGGCGAGTATTCGGCGGAGAGCCGTCAGTCCCTGCGCGCCTTTGCCCTTCACGTGCGCCATCGCATGGGCGACACGGACATGGACGGCGCCGCGCGGCTGCTTTCCGACGTCGGCGTGGAAAAGATGCCCATGGAATCCCTGGGCTGGCTGCTGCCGGTGGTGAAAAACAACGCGGGACTGACTGAACAGATTCTGCGGCGCGGGGCCAACAGCGCCACCCTGACGGCGTCGGCGGCCCATTTTACCACCGCCTATCCCGATGGCGCGCGCGTGCTGTTTCATTCGGATCGCCGGGTGGACGGTATCTGGCTCCACGCGCTCATCGAAGTGACTCCCACAGACGAGCTGATTCCCATGCTCGTCCGGGGCCTGCTGGCCGGGCAGGTGCAGGGACGCTGGCAGTCCACCCAGGAAAACGCGTTTGTCCTGCTGGCCCTCGACCGCTATTTTGCAACTTTTGAAAAGGTATCGCCCGACTTCGTGGCGCGGCTGTGGCTGGGGAAGAACTATGCGGAACACACATTCCGCGGTCGCACGACGGATCAGGCGGTGGCGCAGGTGCCCATGAAACAGGTCCTCGCGGGAACGGACATGCAGTCACTCATCCTGCAGAAGGACGGCGCGGGCCGGATGTATTACCGCATTGCACTCAACTATTCGCCGTCGGATCTGATGCTGCCCGCTTCGGATCACGGCTTTGCCGTTTCGCGGGTGTATGAACCCGTGGACGACGACGAGGACGTGCGGCGCCAGAAGGATGGCAGCTGGCTGATCCGGGCGGGCTGCCGCGTGCGCGTAAGGGTAACCATGGAAACAACGGTCCGGCGATATCACGTGGCTCTTGTCGATCCGCTGCCCGCGGGATTTGAAGCGGTCAATCCGGACGTGGCGGTGGAGGCGGCGCCGTCCATGACCGGCAACGGTCCCGGGTGGTTCTACCATCGCAACTGGTTCGAGCACCAGAACCTGCGCGATGAGCGGGCGGAAGCGTTTGCGTCCGGCCTGTGGGAGGGCGTGGTGGAATACACGTATGTCGCAAAGGCCACCACACCGGGCGAATTTCTCGCGCCCCCCGCGAAGGCAGAAGAAATGTATACGCCGGAGACCTTCGGCCGCAGCGCAACGGACAAGGTGATTGTCCGCTGACCGCTCTTCCTGTCTGTACATTCTGTCCGCCGTATGGTTTTTTTGTGAAACGCGCACGAGGAGAATTCTGATGATGAAAGAATGGATGACCGCACAGTTCTGGGAAACCCTGCTCGATCGGACCATCGCGTGGTCCTTGAGTTCGCTGCCCGCCATTCTGCTCATCGCCGCCATCGGCCTGATGGGGTTCAAGCTGGTGGATGTGATACTGGATCGAATCCGCAGGAACATCGCAGGCCGCCTGCCCACCGGAGATGCCATTGAAACCCAGGAATCGGAAAAGCGGCTGGAGACACTGCTGGGCATCCTGCGTTCGGCCCTGCGGGTGGTCCTCTGGGCCATGGTGGTCATGCTGCTGCTGCGGCGGATGGGCGTGGATATTGCGCCCCTCATCGCCGGTGCGGGCATCGCGGGCCTGGCGGTCGGGTTCGGCGCCCAGGAACTGGTGCGTGACGTGATCTCCGGATTCTTCATGCTCATGGAAAACCAGGTGCGCGCCGGCGATATCGCGGTGGTGAACGGCGTCTCTGGTCTGGTGGAGCAGGTGGGCCTGCGCACCATCGTGCTGCGGGACCAGTCGGGCACCGTGCACGTGTTCCAGAACGGCAAGGTGAATACGCTGGCCAACATGACCAAGGGCTGGTCCGCCATGGTGTTCGATGTCGCTGTTGCTTACCGCGAGAGTACGGATCGGGTCATCGAGGCAATGAAGGAAGCGGCCGAGTCCCTGCGGGCGGACGATCAGTGGAAAAGCTTCATCCTGGAGCCCATGGAGGTGTTCGGGGTGGACGGTTTCGGCGACAGCGCCGTGATCATCAAGGCCCGCCTGAAGACCGTGCCCAGCCAGCAGTGGGCCGTGGGCCGTGAATACCGCCGTCGCCTGAAGCAGCTCTTTGACGCGCGGGGCATCCAAATCCCGTTCCCCCAGCGCACCCTGCACTGGGCAAAGGACAGCACACCACCGCAGAAGCAGGAGTAATCGGAGATCGCCCTTTTCCTGTGTCGACCGCCCGGTTTCCCGTGACGGACAGCGGTCAGGAGAGGTGACAGGCCGGATCTGACCTCGCCCGTCCGGGCTGGCAATCTGATACTGGAGTGGAAAAAAGTCGCGACTATTTTTCATTTGCGTGGTAAATAGTCGGACATGGATCGACTTCAGACGGCATCGCTCCTTCGCGATCTCGAAAAGAAAATGGTTTTTCTCGTGGGTCCGCGGCAGGTGGGAAAAACCTGGCTCGCCAGGGAGATCGGCACCCGGTACGAGCGCACTGTCTATCTCAACTACGACAACCGCGCGGATCGCGACGTCATTGCAAAAGAAGCCTGGCTGCCCGGTACCGGGCTGCTCATTCTCGACGAAATCCACAAGATGAAGGACTGGCAGCGGTACCTGAAGGGGATCTTCGACACGCGCCCGCCGGGTCTTCGCATTCTCGTCACCGGCAGCGCACGGATGGACGTCCTCTCCCGCGGTGGGGAGTCGCTGGCCGGACGGTATTTCCGGCACCGGTTGCTGCCCTTCTGCCCGGCGGAAATCGCGAAAACGCCGCTGGACGGCGATCTGGAGCGATTGATGAGCCGCGGTGGCTTTCCCGAGCCGCTGCTCGGCGATACGGCGACAGATGCGGAACGATGGCGCAACCAGTACGCGGACGCGATGATCCGCTATGACGTTCTCGATTTTCAACGGATGATCGATTTCAAGGCGCTCCAGCTCACCTTCGAACTCCTGCGCGAGCGGGTCGGCTCGCCCTGCTCCTTTGCGTCCATGGCGCGGGATATCGGCGTTTCGCCCACCACGGTAACGAAGTACGTCCAGATCCTCGAAGCGCTGTTCCTCGTCTTCCGCATCACACCGTGGTCGCGCAACATCGCCCGCTCCCTGCTCAAGGAGCCGAAAATCTATTTCTTCGACACCGGTCTCGTGAACGCACCGGGCGGGGCGCGGTTTGAAAACCTCACGGCCCTGTCGCTGCTCAAGTACACCTGGTACCAGGAGGACCAGCGGGGCGAATCCCGCCAGCTTCACTATCTGCGCACGAAAGACGGTGCGGAGGTGGACTTCGCGCTCGTGAAAAAAAAATCCATTGAACGGATCATCGAATGCAAGACCTCGGAGTCGACACCGGATCGAAACCTGATCTCGTTCGCTGCCAGGTACGGATTTCCCGCCACCCAGCTCGTGCAGCACCTGCGCACGGAAACCACGAACAAGGGCGTCGAAGTGCGCCGCGCGGCATCCTGGCTCGCCGGTCTACCCATGGCGTGAAAATGACAGAAACCTTCGAGATGGCGGTGGGACTGCACGGCGGACTGATTGTCACGTGGCTCTTCATCGTTGGTCCTTCGTTGGTTGTACTCATATCCAGGCTCGTGCCGCCCCGGGATGCCGTTTCGATGAAGAGTGCAATTGTAACGGTCTTTTCTCTGTCCGGCACCGGCTATCTTGCGCTGTTCATTCTCAACAGGACAGCGGAACAACAGCCTTATCTCAACTACATTGCAGCCGTTGCCGCTGTTGCGGCAGCTGGTGTCGGCTATGCTGCAATCCGCAAGAGGATGAAAGCGCCATATCTGCGTGTTCTTGCGAACTCGGTGATGGTTGGATTCTTCTGTGCCACCTGGTGGAACTGGATATTCCCGGACCGCGCGCTTTCCCGGGATGCTGAATCCTTCATGCAGATAGCGGAGGATAAGGAACCCGCGAGCAATATGCTGTATGCGGTGATGGGATTCGGACAGACAGATTCGACGACAGGAGATGCGGAATATGGAGTTCAAGTGTCCCAAATATCCAGAGATTTCATCCGGCGTGGAGATTGGAGTGGTCTGGAGGCATACCAGACTGAGATTTTCGATTCTGACTTTCCGGTTTTCGGGAATTTCAAAAAACGAGATCAGGATTTTCTGAATCGCCTCGATACAAATCGCGCCTCTTTTCTGTGCCCGAAAGAACAGGAAAAAATACGCAGTCTCTTCCAGCAGAATCAGGACGCAATCGAACGGTATCTATCTCTCCAGAGGTTTTCGCGCTGGCATACGCCGTTTCCGCTGCTTCCTGAAATGGAAGACCTGCGGCTGTCGCCACTGATATCCGGCAACAAACTTCTGTTGTTCTACGCTGAAACGCTGTTGCATGATGGAAAGGTCGAAGAGGCAGTTGCTCTATTGAAACGACAACTGGGATTCAGTCGCCGTCTGCTGTCAATGGCAGACACCCTCATGCTGAAAATGATCGCAGTAGCCACCTGGGCAGCGAGCGTTTACCAGTTATCCCGCTTTCTGGATAACCCGGAGTTCCATTCCCATATTTCCGGATTCCACTACCTGCTTCGCCCATTTTCGCCTGATGAATTGTCGATGAAAAAATCGTTCAGGCAGGAATTCGCTGCCCTGTACCACGCCATGCATGTCGGTGTGATTGAAGAAATGAAAGCATTGAAAAACCCGGTGTTGCCTGCCAGGCAGATTCTTTTCAAGCCGAATCATGCAACGGAACTCAGTTTCCCCTTCTTCAAAAAATTGGGAAGTGTCAGCCAGATGCCACTGGCCGAGTTTGACGACAACGGCAATTGCGTAATGTCCGAACTGGACTTCGGGGTTATGGATACGGCGCAGAATTTCATTGGCGTGATTTCGCTGAAAGTGTCTCTTCCAGCATTGCAGAAGTACTACCACAGGGTGGTCACTGCAGAGATTGTACGTCGGCTTGTCATCTTGAAAATCAGATACATTACTGAAACAGTCCCTCCGGCAGATATTGAAAGCTTCCTTTCGAAATCTCCCGGGAACCTTCGCAATCCCTACACCCGCCACCCCTTCGAATATGACGAAGAGCATAAGACCATTTTTCACAAACACGGTTGCACGCCGTCTCAGAACCAGAATAACGAACTGCATCTGAATCTGCTGCCGGTTTCCATTCCCTCGCAGCCGTAGCTGGCCCCGGCATCCGTGACAGGCCGGACCTCAAGCTCTCTGAATAAGTTCCGTTGCCAGAATCTCCATCTCATCCTTCGTGACCGGTTCAGTGTGCATTGTTGCGTTGCAACCAGATCGACAGGAACCGGCGCTCCCGGGGTGCCAGTTTCAAGGAGGGTTCCAGTTTTCGAATTTCATCTGAGGAGAGTTCGGAACTGACCAGCAACCAGTCTTCCCATCTGCCTCGTTCCAGCACGCGCTGCACCAACCAGCGACGATGCTGCTCCCAGTAAAAGGACTCCGGGGCAACGTCCCAGAACAGAAGGGGAGAAAGCTGATCTGCGATAATGGCCACAGGGACAATTTAGTGGGAATGCCTCGAAACGTCAATTGCCGCAACAGGGTCGATTCCCATGCGACAGGAGCGATTTCAACTTCCGGGTGTCTGCGCAGCCCGGCCGGTCCGGTAGATGATCCGCCCGCCCACGATGGTGCAGACGGCGCGACCGGTTGCGTGATATCCCGCAAACGGCGTGTTGATTCCCTTGGACCGGAAGGTGCGCGGATCGATGTCAAACGGATCGTCCGGATCGATGAGCGTAATGTCCGCTGCGGCGCCGGGCGCCAGCGTGCCGCCGGGAATACCGAAGATCCGGGCCGGCGCACAGCTCATGGCGTCGATCATCCGCGATGGCGTAAGGACATTGTCTTTGACCAGCGCGAGAATCATGGGAACCGCGATTTCGAGCCCCACCATGCCGAAGGACGCCTTCTCCATGCTGCCCGCCTTGTCTGCAATGGTGTGGGGCGCGTGATCCGTGGCAATGACGTCAATGGTGCCGTCCGCCAGAGCCGCGCGACAGGCTTCCACGTGGTGGAGTGGCCGCAGGGGTGGGGCGACCTTGGCCATGGTGCCGGCCTCGCCCACGGTGTCGTCCGTCAGGTGCAGATGATGGGGGGTGACTTCCGCGGTGACGGGCAGGCCCTCCTCCCTGGCCCGCCGGACCGCATCGATGGCCTCAGCGCTGGAGATATGGCTGACGTGCAGGCGTCCACCGGTCTTCTTTACCAGAGCGATGTCCCGCGCCACCATCTCATATTCCGAGGCCACGGGCTGGCCGGCGAGCTTCAACACGGCAGACACTTCGCCTTCATGGAGTGCCGCCTTTTTTGAAATGCGTGCGAATTCGGAATGCTGGCTGAGAATTGCGCAAAGCGGCACCGCCCTGCACAGCGCGTCTTCCATGACGGCGTCGCTCTCCACGCCGTCGCCGTCGTCGGTAAAAACGAAAACGCCCGTCTCCTTTTTGATGGCGGCCATGTCGACCACCTGCTCGCCGCGACGTCCCACGGTGATGGCGCAGGATTGAATCACCCGCGTGCCGCCAAGAGAGGCCGCCTTTTCCATGACCATTTTCAACACGTCGGGGTTGTCCGCGCAGGGGGTCGTATTGGGCATGGCAATGACCGTGGTGAAGCCGCCGGCGGCCGCAGCGGCGGTGCCGGTCTCGATGGTCTCCTTGTGTTCAGCGCCCGGCTCCCGCAGGTGCACGTGGACGTCGATGAGGCCCGGAACCACCCAGAGGCCCGCTGCATCGATGATGGTGGAAGGGGACAGGGAAGGTGTGCCGACGATCTGCCCGTCTTCAATGAACAGATCGGCGATGGCGTCCTTTCCACAGGACGGATCGATGACCCGGCCGTTGCGGATCAGGATGGTGGTCATGGCAGTCCTTTCAATATTCGAGTTTCATTCCCACGCTGGGCAGAATGGGCAGTCCGTAGAAATACACCTTGTCCGAGTAGTCGTAGGCGTAGTCGTAGCCTTCCACGTTTTTGTGGTTGTACACGTTCTGCACGTCCACATAGACCGAGTACTGCAGGTGTTTGAATGTCCAGATTTTGTCCACCCTTACATCGAGCTGGTGGAAGGCCGGCAACCGGTCCGAGTTGACGGGTCCGTACACGGGCCAGTAGGAATCCGAGTCCGCGTCAAACACGGCGCCCGTAACGGGCGTGTCGGGATTGCCGGTCACCAGTCGGAAGCGCACCCCGGCCTCCCAGCCGCGGCCCAGCACCAGGTTCGCCACCACGGTGAGGATGTGGGTCTGATCGAAATCGAAGGGCCGCCGCGGTTCGCCCGCCCGATCGATGCGGGTGCTCTGCATGAACGTGTAACTGACCCAGCCGAAGAATCGGTCCGTGGGTCGATGGCGCAGCAGCAGCTCAAACCCGTACACGGTGCCTTTCCCTTCGTTGGTATAGCGCGGTCCCTGCAGCGCGCCGCCGCCGAGGATCTGGCTGTCGCCGCTTTCGCCGGGCACCACCAGATCGAAAATCTGCTTGTAGAAACCCTCCATGCCGATGTCGATGACGGGAGAAATTTCGTGTTCCAGGCCCGCACTGTAATGCACGGCCTTTGTCAGCTTCAGGTCCGGATTGCCGAATTCGGGGTCGGACACGGCGGTGTTGGGGGCCTGGTGAAACAGGCCGACGCCCGCCTTGGCGGTGGTGTGGCGAAGGAGTTTCCAGCGCACGACGAGCCGCGGATCGAAGCCGAAGCGATGGATCTGATCGAACCAGGCGAGCCGCAGGCCGGGGATGATCCGCAGGTCGGGCAGGGGAATCACTTCACCTTCCGCGTACAGGGCGGGCCACATGAACCAGCCGCTCCCGTCGGAGGTGAACGGTTCACCGCCGGCCACAATGGGATCCATGGGCTGGCCCTCCGTGGGCAGGGCCGTGGCGGAGACGATGTTCCACTTCGAGCCGTACATCTGCGTGTCTACGCCGATGCGCAGGATGAACTGCCGGGCCGCCGTCCACTCGAACTCGTCGCGCACAAACACCGGCACACCCCATGTGTCAAACCGGAACAGGTCACCCACGGCACTGTCGCTTTCCTGGTAGCCGAAGCCGATATTCGCCTCATTGGTCAGATGGCGGTTGAAGCGATGCTCCCAGCGCAGCTGGGCCTGATGGAACAGGGTGTGGAAAGTGATGCCGCCGGTAAAGGTGGGATTGCCGACCACCTGATTGCCGAACAGGAAGATGGCCTTGTCGTCCGATCCGAAGACGAACAGGCGCAGGTTGTCGCGGTGATGGGGATGGTAGTCCGCCACCAGCTGATAGTCCCAGTAGCGGGGCGCCACGGTGAACTGAAAGCCGCCCTCCTCGGGCATGACGGCGTTCAGGATGGCGTCGATGTAACTGCGCCTCGCGGACACGGCGATGGACCATTTGTCGCCGATGGGGGTTTCAACGAGGACGGAGGCATCCCACAGGTCCGCGTCCACATAGCCGTGAAATCGATCGGTGGCCGGTGCGCGGGGATAGACATCCACGATGCCGCCCGTGGCGCCGCCGTACCGCACGGAGTAGTTGCCCGGATAAAAATCGATGCGGTCGAGCAGGTCCGAATTGATGACCGAGGTGAGCCCGCCGAAGTGGTACAGCATGGGAATGGGCATCTGGTCGAAGAAATATTTTGAGTCTTCGGGCGCGCTGCCCCGGACGAGGAGCTGTCCGCTGAAGGCCGGTGCCCGGGACATGCCGGGCAGATTCTGCACGGAGCGCAGGGCGTCGCCACCGGTGCCCGGAATGCGGGTGATTTCGCGCCGGGTAATTTCGCGCCGGGTCACTTCCCTCGGCGGCTTGCGCGCCCGCACGACGGTTTCGTAGTCGCTCGTCTCTTCGTCGAGGCGCAGCAGCACTTCGCGCAACTCCCCTTCTTCGAGGATTTCCTGCGAAGAAAGGGGCTGGTAGCCGGGTGCGACGATGTCGAGCTGCCAGGCGCCGGCAGGCAGGCTGTCAAACGCGAAGGCGCCGCTGTCATCTGCCACCGCGCGAAGGCCGGCGGAGTTTTCCTGTGCGCTGCCATCCGCTGCCACGAGTAAAACGACACTTCCGGGCACCGGCTGTCCATCCATGTCCCGGACAACGCCCTTCAGTACCGCGGGCAGCGGTTCCGTCACTTCGTCCGGAGGGACGGCCTCCGGTGTCAGAAAAAACGTGTAGCGGTAAAGAACTTTTGAAGGAACCGGTTCGCCGCCCTTTGTGGCCGGCGTAAACAGGAACTGGTACATCGCCTCCTTCGCCGCGTCGTCAAAGGATTTTCCCGCCGACTCCACCACCGCCACGCCCGTGACCACGCCCGTTTCATCCACGCTGATCTGCGCGAGCACCTGCGCCTGCACACCCTTTTTGCGCGCCTCTTCGGGATAGGTGGCCTCCACATATTCGATGAGCGAAGGAGGAACCAGATCGTCCGGGGAAGAAGGTGTCGCGTTCGGGTCCGGTTCCTGTGCCGCGGCGGGCAAGGCGACAATACAGAGCAGGATCAGAAGGATTCCTCGGTGAAACATGTCGAACACATATCACGGAGACCGTTCACATGCGAGGCTGGAATTGTCGTCAGCCGTTTGACATTGCCATCACAGGAAGTACACTTTTTGCATGTCCCGTTAAACCCATTGATGTGCGGTTGCATGCGCGAAGGGCCTGTTCAATGACAAACGACGTCGATTATTCGGGCGAAACACTTGACGAGAGATATGTCCTTGTCCGTCTGCTCGGGCGTGGCGGGATGGGTGCCGTTTACGAAGGTCGTCATCTGGTGGTGGGAAAACGCGTGGCCGTCAAGCTGCTGCACGCGGAATTCGCCACGGACGGGGACGTGCTGAAACGCTTCTACCGGGAGGCCCAGACCGCGGCCGCCATCGGCCATCGGAATATCATCGACATCATGGATGTGGGGGTCACTTCGCGCAACGAGCCCTACATGGTGATGGAGTATCTCGAAGGTGAAGATCTTGACAGCATGCTCACACGCACGGGACCTGTCAGCATCGAAACCGCCTGCGGCGTTCTGGAGCCGGCCCTGCTGGCCCTCGGTGCGGCCCACGAAAAGGGCGTCGTTCACCGGGATCTGAAGCCCGCGAATATTTTTCTTGTGCGCAACGAATCGGGCCCTCCAACGGTGAAGCTCATCGATTTCGGCATTTCCAAGATGGCACAGCCGAAGGACAGCACCCGGCTCACCCGCACGGGAACCCTGCTGGGCACGCCGGCGTACATGTCGCCGGAACAGGCAAAGGGAATGAGTGTGGATCACCGAACGGACATTTACGCCATGGGGGTCATTCTCTACGAGATGCTCACCGGCTATCTGCCGTTCCGGGGCGATAACTACAACATGCTGCTTGTCAGCATCATGCACGATGAGCCGCAATCCCTGCGGCAGACCCATCCCGGGGTACCGCCGGAGGTGGATGCCCTGGTTCGTCGCCAGCTCTCCAAGGATCCGGCGGATCGCTGTCAGAGCGCGCAGGAGATGCTCAATGAGCTGAAAAAACTCCAGGCGTTCAACAACCGGGAGTCGGGCATGTTCATGCTCGCCACGCAGATCCGGACAGAAGTGGCCGGTGGCGACATCGGCGGATCTGAAAAACCGAGCGAAGGATCGTCCGCATCGAGCGTTCTGGCGGACCTGATCAAGTCCCGCTCCGGTGAATGGACCGGCACAAAAATCACCCGTGTCCGCAAACCCATCCTCATCAGCATTGCAGCGGCAGTGCTCATCGGCGGTGCGGTGGCATTTGCGCTCATGGGGGTCGGGGGCGATCGGATGGAACCGGCCGTCGTTCCCATGCCAGCCGTTTCTCCATCTCCGGAGACAGAAGGCGTGCAGATCGACGTGCGCCATGTACCCGAAGGCGGACGCATTCTGTATGATGGCGCGCCGGTGCCGATGAATCCATTCCGCGTGAAAAAGGGAGCCACCATCGTTCCTCTGCGCGTGGAAGCGGATGGCATGGAACCGTTTGTCATCTCCGTGATTCCCGAAAAGAACCTGACTGTGGAAGCCGTGTGGAAGCCGCTCCTGAACGAGGAGCCCGTTTCTGCGGATCCGGCCGTGCAACCCGTGCGCAAGCCCTCCCGTCCGACCCGCGCGGACGGAGGGAAAAAAGCCGCCACCGGATCGACGATTCGGGAAGATCGCCGCGGCGCCATGATTTCCGAGGAGTTCGAATGAAACAAAACACCTGGTCACGACGGATCGGCGCGACGGTCGCGCTGCTGTGTCTGCTTTGTGGCGCTGCGGGTATCTGTCAGGAAACTTCCCTTGCGACGGCAGATTCAAGCGCCGTAAAAGACGAATCCCAGAAACACTTCAAGGCTGCTCTGTCCTTGTTCAAAGCCGAAAAATACGACGCGGCGGCCATGGAATTCGAAGCCTCCGACCGCCTGTATCCCACAAAGACCTGCGTGTTCAATCTGGCCAACGTGTACAAGGTGACCTCCCGCTACAACGAGGCCCTGACAACTCTCGATCGGCTGGAAGCGGATTTCGGCGACGTCCTCGATAACGCGATGAAGGACGCGGCGCAGAAGATGCGCGCGGAGATCAACAATCTGGTAGCGATTCTGGAAGTGACCTCGGATCCGGGCGGCGCGATGATTTCCGTGGACGGTCGCGAAGCCGGACACAGTCCGCTTCCTTTGCGAATCATGGTGGATCCGGGAAGCCATACGGTAACCGCGACGATTGATGATCGGCACATCGAGAAAACGGTGCAGGTGCTTTCCCGGGAAACAGTTGCCGTGGTGCTGACCCTGCCGGCGCAGGAAGCTCCGCTGCCGGTTGCGCAGACACAGACACCGCCCCAGGAGAACACGGATTTTTCATCCGCGCCGACGATCACGCAGGATTCCGCAAAGCAACGAGCGACTGTCGAAAAGCAGAAAAAAATGCGCATCGCCGCGTGGGTGAGCGCGGGAGTGGCGGTGGTGGCAGGAATCGGCTGCGGGGTGTTTTACGGTCTGGCGGGACGCAACCGGACGGATTTCAATGAGGCGAACAAGACGTTCGTCTCTGTGGAAGAAGATATCAATCCGGATGCGCCGCAACCGGATCTTGTTGCCCGGTACGATGCCGCATGGTCGGACATGCAGACCGCCCTCAGTCACTATGATCGAAATCGCACGGTGGGACTCGTTTCGGGCATTGCGGCGAGCGCCTTCGCCGTGACGGCGGCAGCCCTGTTTGTGGCCTCGCGCAACAAGAAGGAACAACCGGATGCGGCGACACGCGTCGTTCCCGCTCCCGGAGGCGTGACAATTTCATTCTGATGCAGCACACAACGGCCACATGGACGATATTGACGGCGGGCTGCTTCTTTGCCGCCTGCGGAAACCTGAAACTGCCCGATATGCGGACGTTTGATACGGACACGCCATCGGAGGCTGACGCCGACACAGACGCCGACACAGACAGTGATTCGGAACCAGCCGCCGACGCGGATACAGATGCCGATGCGGACACCGATTCAGATTCGGATACCGGATTGGATACGGATACCGATTCCAACGAACCGGCGGACACGGACACGCAGTGCAGCGACATCGACGACTTCGCTCCGTGCCGGATCATCACCGCTCCCGACCGGGACTACGACATCTGCATTGACGGCACCTGTCAGTCGCCTGGTTGCGGCACGTCCCTTTGCAACGCACCGGGCCCTCATTTCCGGCTCCCGGACACGGGACAGCGCATCTGCTACAACGATGCTTCGACGATATCGTGCGCGACGCCCGGAGATATTCTTACCGGACAGGACGCGGAATGGGGATGGGACGTTGTGCACGGAGCAGCAACCCGCTTTCTGAGGAGTGAAACAGAGCCGGAAGAACCGATAGTGGAAGACACGGTCACCCGCCTGGTCTGGCAGGGTTGCCCGGCAGGGCGTACGGGAAGCCTCTGTGCGAACGGCATGGACGACACCCGGACATGGGGCGACGCGGTAATGTATTGTGCCGATCTGGAATGGGGCGGACGGTCAGACTGGCGATTGCCCGATGAGTTCGAGCTGCACTCCCTTGTGAATCCGGGCGTGAGCAACCCGGCCGTAAACCCGGACGCGTTTCCCACCGCATCGTCCAGCGGGTACTACTGGTCGTCTTCCACAACGGTTGCTTCCGTCAACGCGGCGTGGAGCCTGGCGCTGGCGACCGGAACAACCGGTTCCACACCGAAATCCCAACTGAAAAAAATTCTCTGCATCAGCGGCCTGCCCGCCTCGGCCAGACACTGGACCGTGCTGTCGCCGCCCGAGGGACGGGTGGTGGAGGACAGCGCGACGGGCCTTTCGTGGCAGGGATGTGTTGCCGGGCGCTCCGGCGCCGCATGCACCGGCACATCGGCCACGTTCGACCATGAAGGCGCCATTCATTACTGCGCGGACCTGTCCCACGGGGGATTTTCCGACTGGCGACTGCCCGACGTGACCGAGCTGCGGAGCATTGTCCACCACAGTCGAAGGGACGCCGGGCTGGATGAAACGCTGTTTCCGGCCACACCCACCGAATCGATGTTCTGGTCGTCCACCACCAACGCCGCATTACCCCAATATGCCCGCGGAATTGATTTTGCTGACGGGGTTGAGTCCGCCAAGCTCAAGGTCTTTGCCTACGCATTTGTCCGCTGTGTGCGCGGCGGCCTGGAAGAGGGATTTCTCTGCATGGATGACCCGGTCTGCATCAGTGGCGTCTGCAATGTTTCCGACGGACGCTGTGCAGGTGGAGGAAAATGATGCGCATTCATTTTGTCCTGATGGTGATTGTATGTGGTTGCGCCGATTTGCACCTGCCGGACGCGCAAGCCTTTGATACGGACACCTCGACGGATGATACGAACGTTTCGAACACGGATGACACGGAAACAGACACGGCGACGCAGGACAGCACGGACACGCAGAGCGACACCGGGATGGATACGGCGACGCAGGACGATACGGAAACGGATACCCAGTGCCGGGGACTCGCGGATTTTTCGCCCTGCGCGCTGACAACGACGCCGGAATATCCCCTCGACATATGCGTGGATGGCCACTGTGTGTCGCCGGGATGCGACGACGCTTCGTGCAATCCGCCCGGACCTCACTTTCCGCTGGCCGACACGTACATGCGAGTCTGTTACAGCGATGTGGAATCCATTTCCTGCCCGCTGGACGACAGCCCATTTGCCGGTCAGGATGCGCAGCATGGTTGGGATGTGACTCACACCATCGACCAGCGGTTTCCTGTGGACACGGACACAGGCGATACGGAAACGGCCGCTCCTGCCACGGTGACGGATCTGGTAACCGGGCTCATGTGGCAGACTACCGGCATCTGGTATGAACCCTGGGTATTCTGGGAAGATGCGCGCAACCGTTGCAGTGATCTGTATCACGCCGGATACAACGACTGGCGCCTGCCCGATGTGTACGAGCTCATGTCCATTGTCAATCTGGGCAGGCCTTCCTATGTGTACATGTTTGATGCGGCATATGTATTCACCACGTTCCGGGCCGACCGCTTCTGGACCTCCACCACTCAGTCGGGCCAATCGGACTTTGCATGGACCGTGAATTTCCAGTACGGCCATGTCGTGCCCCTGGCCAAATCCAATACCTACTACGACGTGTATGCCGTCTGCGTCCGGAGCATGCCGACGTCCGGGCGCACCCTCACAGGTTCCAATGTGTCCGGAGAACGAATCGTCACGGACAGCACCAATCAGCTCACCTGGCAGGGATGTGCGGCGGGCCTCGCGGCGGAGGACTGCGCACAGGGAACGATTCTGGAAGCCAACTGGGAAGGGGCGCTCCTGTATTGCGCAACGCTCGACTTCGCGGGACATACGGACTGGCGACTGCCTGATGCAGTGGAGCTGGCGAGCATTGTGGATTACCGCTTCAACGATCCGTCCATTCAGTCGGACCTGTTTCCACAGACCCCGCCGTTGCCCTTCTGGACCTCCACGGCGCGCGCTCTTTTTCCGTATGAAGAAGGGTGGATTGTGGACTTTTCCTCCGGGCATCGGACCCTGCGGGACAAGTCCGCCGACGGGGCCATCCGCTGCGTCCGGGATGACCTGTGATGAAAAAGGGACGACCTGCATTTTTCATTGCTTTCTATTTCTGTCTTGCCACGGGCTGTGGTGATTTGACTCTGCCGGACGCCCGATCATTCGATACGGCCACATCCACCTCCGCCGATACCCACACTGGAAATGATACGGAAACGGCGACGGATCCGGACCCGGAAACGGACACAACCCTGCCGGAAGATACGGAAACACACAGTGATACAGACGCGGACTCAGACACCCAGTGCCGGGATCGCGCGGATGGCTTTTCCTGCGTCATCGACACTCTTCCGGATCGTTCATGGGATATCTGCGTCAATCAAATCTGTGTATCCCCGGGCTGCGGAGATGCCTCCTGCAACGTGCCCGGACCGCTGTTTCCCCTGCCGGACACGAATCAGCGGTCCTGCTGGAACCTGATGACCACCATCACGTGTCCTGCGCTCGCCGAATTTGCATACGGCCAGGATGCCCAGTACGGTTGGGATGTTCTGCATACCGCCGACGAACGATTTGTCCGTGACACAGACGCGTCGGAGGAACCCACTGTGACGGACATGGTCACCGGTCTCGTGTGGCAGGGCTGTGCGGCGGGTCTGTCGGGAAATTCCTGCGAAAACGGTACGGCAACGTCCATGAACTGGTTTGACGCCCTGGCGCTCTGTGAGGCGCTCGACTGGGCCGGAGACACGGACTGGCGCCTGCCGGACGACCATGCCCTTGTTTCCATCGTCGATTTCGACCAAACAGCGCCGTCCATTGCACCAACGGCGTTTCCCGCCACGCCGCCGGATCGGTTCTGGACGTCCACATCAGCGGTGGACGATGCCCGCGATGGATGGATCGTCCAGTTCAGTCGGCCGGCAGTGAATGTCCTGCGCCACACGGAAAGCGCCCGGGTGCGATGCGTGCGCGGCGGCGTTGCCCCAACCGAACGCTTTTCGAGAACCTCCTCAACAAATCCGGAAGTTACCGATCAGATCACATCATTGGTCTGGCAGGGGTGCACTGCCGGTCTCACCGGCTCGGCATGCACCAGCGGAACAACCATATCGCGATCGTGGAGCCAGGGACTGGACTACTGCGAAGGGCTGGTGTGGAACGGAACGACCAACTGGCGCCTGCCCAACGCCACGGAGTTGCGCAGCATCGTAGATACTCGATTTCTTCAACCGGCGGTAAACGAAACGGTGTTTCCCGGTTTCCGGAACACCTGCTATTGGACCGCCACTTCCGATCCGGTGGACGCGGAAGGAGTTACCATCCATTTTTCCGACGGCCAGTTGATGACGTACGAAAGCAAGAATGACACCTGTCGCATTGTCTGCGTGAAGAGCCTCCCGCAGTCCCTGGACAGATAAAGCAAGGAGTTGCGGATATGAATGACAGCAATCAGTATGCGGACTGCGCCTGGCTTGATTTCGACCTGCTGGAGCAGTTCATGGCGGACGGATTCCGCGCGGCCGGGGTGCCGCCCGGGGATGCGGAAATCTGCGCGGACGTGCTCATCACGTCGGACAAGCGGGGCATCGATTCCCACGGCATCGGCCGGTTCAAACCGATTTACATCGACCGCATCGACGCGGGCATCCTGAACCCCGTCACGAAAATCGATGTGATAAAGGAAACCCCCACGACGGCGGTGCTCGACGGCAACAACGGCATGGGTCACGTGGTTGCCAGACGGGCCATGGAAATGGCCATCGAAAAGGCAAGGGCCCTGGGCATGGGGATGACCGCCGTGCGGAACTCCACCCATTACGGCATTGCGGGCTACTACAGCCTGATGGCCATCAGGGAAGGAATGATCGGCATCACCGGCACCAACGCGCGTCCTTCCATTGCGCCCACATTCGGCGTTGAAAACATGCTGGGCACCAACCCGCTGACCATCGGGTTTCCCACCGACGAAGAGTTCGAATTTCTCATCGATTGCGCCACGTCCGTTACCCAGCGCGGCAAAATCGAGGTGTACGGACGCGCCGGCAAACCCCTGCCCGCCGGATGGGTCATCGGCGAAAACGGCGAAAGCCGCACCGACACAAAACAGGTCCTCGTCGACCTGACAAAGGGCCGGGCAGCCCTGACTCCCCTGGGTGGAATGGGCGAAGATGGGGGCGGGTACAAAGGGTACGGATATGCCACGGTTGTGGAGGTCCTGTCTGCGGCCCTGCAGGGCGGCGCGTTTCTGAAAGCCCTCAACGGGTTTGCGGCAGATGGACAGAAAGTGTCCTATCCCCTGGGCCATTTTTTCATCGCCATCGACATCGACCATTTTCTCGGCCTCAACCTGTTTGCGCGGATTGCCGGCCAGATCATGCGCGATCTGCGCCATTCGAAGAAGGCGGACGGCGAGGAACGGATCTACACGGCGGGCGAGAAGGAATATGAGGCGTGGCGGTTCCGCCGGGTTCACGGATGCCCGGTTCCGCCGGTGCTGCAGAAGGAAATGACGGAGCTGCGCAACCGCTGGCAGCTCGCCTGTCGCTTTCCCTGGGATTGACCGGACATTCGGGGTCGTGGCACGCCGCCGAAGATTTTACCCGTAAATGGATTTGCGGCCTTCGTCGGACTGGGCGTTGTGGCGGCGCAATTCGTCCGTTGTCTGGCGGAAGCGCTTGACAATGACGGGCAACATGGCCGCCGCGATGGAGGGCTTGCTCTTCATCAGCCCCAGCATGGCCCACTGGGTGAGCACCAGGACATTCACATCGCCGTTGGCCCGGATGGACGCCACCCGCGCCGCACCGTCGATGATGGACAGTTCCCCCACGAAGGCGCCCTGCCCGAGGGTGGCAATGACCATCGAGGTGCCGTCCGCGAATTCCTCCACCACGTCCACCCGACCTGACACGATGAGGAACGCTGCCACGCCGCGATCTCCCTGACGACACAGAAACTGGCCGTCCGCGAATTCGCTCTCCGAACACGATTTGGCCACGGCCTTCAGATCGCCGCTGCTCAGGTCACTGAATATCTCCACGCGGGAGAGAAACTCCCGTCGCACTTTCCAGTGCATGGTCATGGGGCACCTCTCTTTTTGGGTAGTCGACCGGCCTTCAGCAGTTCCTTTGCCGCCGACACCATGCCGGCATCGGCGCTGCCGCCCAGCATGCGGGCAATTTCTTCGACCCGTTGCGCTTCGGTGAGGGGCGTAACGCGAGTGACAGTCCGGCCGTCTTCCTGCTCCTTGCGGATGTGAAAGTGGGCATCTGCCCGCGCTGCGATGGGCGCCAGATGGGTGATGCAGATGAGCTGGTGATGGGCCGCTACATCGGCGAGACTGGCCGCCACCGCCCGGGCCGTGTTGCCGCCGATGCCCGCATCCACCTCGTCGAATACGTACGTTCCCACCGGCCCCACGCCGGCCGCCGTTTTCTTCAGGGCCAGCATCATGCGGGAGAGTTCGCCGCCGGAGGCCACTTTCCGAAGTGGATGGGCGCCTTCGCCCGGATTCAGCTCCACCGTGAACTCGACCCGATCGATGCCGGTGGAACGAAGGAGCGAATCGTCCGTGGTGATGTCCGCGTGAAACGCGGCCCGGTCAAAGGACAAAGCGGTGAGTTCCCCCGTGACGGCGGCAGAGAATTTCCCGGCGGCCTGGTGTCGCGTCCGGCTCAACTCCTGTGCAGCCGCCAGCGCATCGGCACGGGCCTTATCCAGTCCCGCCTGCAGGGACTTCGCCGCATCTTCGAAGGTCTGCAGGGATGCCAGCTCGTGGCGCAGGGCCGCAGCCTTCGCAGCCAGTTCATCGGCGTCGACGCCGTGCTTGCGCGCCAGCCGCACCAGCGTGTCTCTCCGCTCTTCCAGCGTTTCGAGTCGCGCGGGGTCCGCCTCCAGTCGGCGGCTGTACCGGCCGATGGAACGGGCAGCCTCCTCCACCAGGATGGAGGCCTCCTGCAGCTGGCGTGCATCGTCTTCCAGGGACGGATCGAACCGGGTGAGTTGCTGCAGCGATTTCGACAGGTTTCCCAGCCGCTCAAAGATGGAGCCGTCCGTTTCGTAGAGTTCGCCGGCACAGGCATTGGTCCCTTCGAGGAGCGTCGTCTGGTGGCGCAGAACAGAGAGTTCCTTTTCAAGTAACGCCATTTCGCCGTCCTGCGGCGAGACGCGATCGAATTCGTCGAGTTGATAAGCGAGATAGTCCATCCGGGCCGCCCTGTCCCGATCCTGTGACAGGAGCTGCGACAGATCGTCCTGTTGCCGCTGCAGAGTGCCGAACAATGCGCTGACCTTTTCGAGGAGGGTGCCGCTTCCTGCAAATCCGTCGAGGAGCGCCAGCTGGCGTTCGGGCTCGAACAGCTCCTGGTGGGCGTGCTGGCTCATGGATGTGGCGAGGCCCGCGGCGAGGGTGCCCAGTACGCCGAGGGAGGCGACCCGGCCGTTGATGAAGCATCGGTGCCGCCCGTCCGCCGGGATGATCCGCCGGATGAGCAGTTCGTCGTCTACGGGCAGGCCGGCTTCTTCGAGGGCGGCGCGGACAAGGGGCTCGTCGCCGATATCGAAGATGCCTTCCACTTCCGCTTCCCTTGCTTCCTTCCGCACGAGGGCGCTGGTGGCGCGGTCTCCCAGCAACAAATCAAGGGATGTGGCGATGAGGGATTTTCCGGCGCCGGTTTCGCCCGTGAGAACGTTGAATCGAGGCGAGAACGTCAGGCTCGCGTCTTCGATGAGCACCAGATTGCGGATCTGCAGTTCCCGCAGCATGAAAAAAGCGCTATCGCCCGGCGGCGAGGAGTGCCTTCGCCACCTGCCGCGACGTTTCCGGTCCGCACAGGACGCGGACCAGGGTGAGGGCGAATGCCATGGCTGCCGCGGGACCGCGACCGGTGATGATGGAGCCAGCCTCCACCACATCTTTTTCAACAATGCGGGAGGAGGGAATTTCACTCTCCATGCCGGGATAGATGGTGGCGTCGACGCCGTGCAACAGACCGGCTTTTTCGAGGACCATGGGTGCGGCGCAGATGGCAGCTACCACACGGCCATCTGCATGGGCCAGGCGAACGGCGTTCACCACCCGCGGGTCGTCCCGCAGATGAGCAGCGTTGGACATGCCCCCCGGCAGTACAATCAGGTCAACGGGACCGCGCCGCAATGCCTCGTCAAGTCCGGCATCGGGGGTCACCGTGACCGCCGAGCGCCCTCTGACCGGTCCACCGGACAGGGAGGCCACCGTGACGGCCACACCGGCCCGTCGCAGCACATCGACAATGGTCAATGCTTCGATTTCTTCAAAACCGTCGGCGATGGGTACAAGAGCGGATGTCATGCGGATTTCCTCTGAAACGCAAGGGTGCGATCAACGTGCGGAACGCTACCAGAAGTGCGCCCGGTGTCCAAGGATATCCGGAGCCGGTGGACGGGGGCAGTGTCACATCAATTCTTTCCCTTCCAGCGATTGAACTTTTCGAGGGCCGCATCGATGAGGCGGCGGCTGTCCCGGTCCGGGTGATCGAGCACCACGGGCGTGATGGCCACCAGTCCGTTCACCGTGTCCTCCCGTTTGCGGTGGACGCCGAACAGCATGCCCAGAATGGGAATACGCGACAGAAACGGCACACCCGACGTCGTGCGGCTCTCGGACCGGGCATCGAGCCCCGAAAGGACGATGGACTGGCCGAGCCCCAGGTGGACCAGGGTCTGCACCTTTGAGATGGTCCGCCCGGGAGCATCCTGATCCGTCTCTTTCAGGTCCGCGACCTCCGCTTCCACTTCGAGATCGATGACCCCCGCCTCCCGGTCCAACCGCGGCAGCACCTTCAGGCTGCAGCCCCAGGGCACGGTCCGCAGCTCTGCCGCCTGGGAGCCGGCCACCTTCACGTTGACCTCGCCCCCCCGCGTGGTAGCTCGCCGGGCTCCCGCTGGTCGTCACCAGGTAGGCCTTTTTGCGGATCCGCACCGCACCGGACGCCTCTGCCGCCGCCAGGGACGGCGCTGCCTGATCCACCACCCGGAAAGACGCCGCCGGCATGCCCGTCATCAGGTCGTAGCTCATCTCCACGGCCCCTCCGGCCCCCAGCTCGGCGGGCCAGCGCACCCCGGCTTCCATGGTCTTTGCCGCGCTCAGCTCGATGAAGGTCAGGTCCAGCCGGATGTTCGTCCTTGCCCGCACGGGATTTCCCACCTGCACCAGGGACTGCACCTGCCCCGGGTACAGGGCCTTCACCTTTTCGATCCGGGCGAGCTCCGCTTCCGTGCGGACTTCCCCGTCGATGAACACCCGGGGTCCCATGCGCAGGTAGGTGATGCCCGGAATGGCTACCAATGTGCGCAGCTCCTCGATGATCGCCGCCGGATGCCGGGCGAACACGGTGATGGCGATGTGGCGGGAGGTGCCGTCGTGGCGCAGCAGCAGCAGCGAAGTGTCCCCGGGGCGCAGGGCGGTAACGACGAGCTGGCGGCCGCTTCTGGGCACCTTCACCTCGATGACGCCCGCCGTGCTTTCCGAAAAGCTGGCAATATCGTCCGCTTCGATGATCTGCTGTTCGCCGGCAACCAGCAGCAGGTCCGCCCCATCGGTCGCAGGTGGCCCGGCGTCCGCATCAGCGCGCATCGACGGCAGAACGCAGAACACGACAAACAGCAGGGATGGAATGATCGTTCGTTTCATGGATGGACTCCTTGGCAGTCGGGTTTTGGGGTTTCCATCTCCTCTTTCGGCCGCAGAGGGGCAAATTGTGCCAAAAAAGTGCACCCCAAAAGCGCGATGCCTCTTTTTTTTGTTTGTGCTACAACCCGTCCGCTTTTTTGCGCAACCCGACGGTTGCCGTCGACAGTAAGGATTTTCAATATCCATGAAGAAAAATCACAGACTCAAACCCGCCCAGCTCTCCGGCAGTATTCCATCGGACTGGCTGGATTTCCGGACCACCGCGGAGCTGTCCGCCTGCCACGACATCATCGGCCAGGAGCGGGCCATGGAATCGGTGGAAACGGGTCTCGAAATCACCACCCGGGGCTACAACATCTTTGCGGTGGGCGATCCGGGCTCTGGCAAGACCTCGATTCTGAAGCGCATTCTCGCCACCCGGGCCCAGCAGGAACCCGTACCCGAAGACATCTGCTACGTGCATGATTTCGACGCCCCCGACCGCCCCCGGCCCATCCTTCTGCCCGCGGGCCGCGGACGGGTGTTCGCCCGGGAGATGGAACGCCTCGTCCGGGAGCTGAAAAAGATGATTCCCCGCATTCTGCTCGAAGGGGCCTCGGGCCACATCCGCGCGGGCATCGTGGCGGAGACCAAGGCCCGGGCCGATGCCCTGACGGCCAAGGCCTCCCGGGTGGCAAAGGAGTTGGGACTGGTCATCCGGGAAAGTGAAAACGCTCTGCACGTGATGCCCCTGTACCGGAACCGGCCGCTCACGGAAGCGGACATGGAAAAGCTGCCCGACAACACCCGCCGCCGCATCGAAAAGCGGATTATCCAGTTTCAGGAAAAGGCCGAGTCCTTCGCCTATGCCCGGCGACAGCTCGAAATCGACCACGATGAACGGGTGCGTGCTGCCGAAATCCGGGCCATCACCCCCATCATCGGCGAGCGCATCGGCGAGGTGATCGACCAGTACCGGTCCCTCGGCGGCGAAGTCACCGCCTACCTGCGCAACGTGCAGAAGCACTGCATCGAAAACTACGAAATCTTCACCCCGGACGACCATCGGGAAGGACCATCCGGCCCACCCGGTTCCGGCCAGAGTCCGGAAGACGCCCTGCTGCCTTTTCTGGACCGGGATCTGCCCGCCAGCGACAATCCGGAAATCCTCTACCGGGTGAATGTATTCGTCGACCGCTCCTCTCAAATCGGCGCACCGGTAGTGGTGGAGCGGATGCCCACGGCGGCGGCCCTCTGCGGTGCCTTCGAATACCGCGAAACCCCCGGCGGCCTCTCCACGGACCACACCCTGCTGCGGCCCGGGGCCCTGCACCAGGCCAACGGCGGCTACCTGCTCATCCAGGCCCAGGAGCTGCTCTCCCACGAAAATGCCTGGAACAGCCTGAAGCGGGCCCTGCGGCACAAAGAAATCCGCATCGACGAAGGCGTGCCCCACGGAAGCGGGGCGCCCAAGCTGGCCGGGGCCCTGAAGCCCGGCACGATTCCCCTGAAGATGAAGGTGGTCCTCGTGGGCAACTACGAGATGTATTACCTGCTGAACACGGAGGACGAGAATTTCGGCCGCCTGTTCAAAGTGCTCGCCGACTTCGAACCCACCATGCCCAACAACCGCGCCAACGTGACCAAGCTGGCCCGCTTCATCGGGCAGGTCTGCAAGGAAGAAGGCTATCTGCCCGTCCACCGGGGCGGCGTGGCGCGGGTGCTGGAAGCGGCTTCCCGCAAGGCCCGCAGCCGGGAGATGCTCTCCACGCGGCAGGCGGGGCTCCTGGATCTGCTGGCGGAGGCCAACCGCTTCGCACGAAAGGCAAAAGCAAAGGCCATCCGCCGGCAGGACGTGGAGCAGGCCATCGCCGCGCGGGAATACATGCACGGCTCCGTCAGCGAGGCCGTGGGACGGGAAATCGATTCGGGCGGTATCCTCATCCGCACGGCCGGCGCCCGGGTGGGCCAGCTGAACGGCATCGCCATCTATGACGTGGGAGGGTTCGCCTTCGGCACGCCGGTCCGCATCACGGCGCGGACCTACGTGGGCCGCCGGGGCGTGGTGAACATCGACCGGGAAGTCCAGCTCTCGGGCGCCATCCACGACAAGGGTGCGCTGATCATGATCGGCTACATGGGCGGCCGCTATGCCCAGGAGGAGCCCCTGGGATTTTCGGCATCCGTCACCTTTGAACAGTCCTATGACGAAATCGACGGGGATTCCGCGTCCGCCGCGGAGCTGTTCGCCCTGCTCTCGTCCCTGTCCACCTGCCCCATCAAACAGGGCATCGCGGTGACGGGTTCGGTGAACCAGCTGGGCGAGCTGCAGCCCATCGGCGGCGTGAACGAAAAGATCGAAGGCATCTTCAAGGTGTGCGAGCGGCGGGGACTGACCGGCGAAGAAGGGGTGCTGATTCCCGTGCCCAACGTGCGCAACCTCATGCTGCGGGCGGAGGTGGTGGAGGCGGTGAGGGCCGGAAAGTTCAACATCTTCGCCGTGTCCACCATCGACGAGGGCATCGAGGTGCTGACCGGTGTGCCCGCCGGCGCAAAGAACGCGGATGGCAGCTGGGAGAGGGACAGCATCAATGATCGGGTGCAGCGGCGCCTGCGGGAATTCGTGGAGGCCTCCCGCAACGATATCAAGTCCGCCATCGGCAGCGAGCTCTAGCCGTGGTGTCCCGCATTCCATGAGCGATCTGATCCTGAAAAAGGGACGCGAGAAATCCCTTCTGCGGCGTCATCCGTGGATTTTTTCCGGCGCTGTGGACAGGGTGACCGGCACGCCGGCCACCGGACAGACCGTCACCGTCCGCGATCAGAAAGGCGCCTTCCTGGCAACGGCGGCGCTGTCGCCCGCATCGCAGATCCGCGCCCGGGTGTGGACCTTTACCGAAGGCGAGACGGTGGATCGGGATTTTTTTGTCCGCCGGATCCGCAGCGCCATCGGCCTGCGACAGGGCCTGCGGCTGACAGATGACACGGATGCCCTGCGGCTCATTCACGGAGAATCGGACGGTCTGCCGGGACTCATCGCGGATCGTTACGGCGACGTGGTCGTCCTCCAGTGCCTGTCCGCCGGGGTGGAGCACTTCCTCGACGTCATCGTTGACGTGCTGGCGCAGGAAACCGGCTGCGCGGCCGTGTACGAGCGGTCGGACGCGGACGTGCGGAAGCTGGAGGGACTGCCGGAGCGCAGCGGACTCCTCCGGGGCACCGTTTCCTCCGCCACCCTCGATATCCGCGAATACGGCCATGTCTTCGGGGTGCGGGTGGACACGGGTCACAAGACGGGATTCTACCTGGACCAGCGGGCCAATCGCCGGCTGGTGGGCGACCTGTGCGCGGGAAAGGACGTCCTCAACTGCTTCTGCTACACGGGGGGGGTTCAGCATCCACGCGGCCGCCGCCGGGGCCCGGGGCATCGTATCCGTGGACACAAGCAGGGAGGCCCTCTCTCTCGCGAAGGACAACGCCGCGCGCAACGGGTTTGACGAAAACCTGTTCGAGTGGGTGGAGGAAGACGTGTTTGCCCTGCTGCGCCGGTTCCGCAATGAAGGACGTCGGTTCGACGTGGTGATTCTCGATCCCCCGAAGTTCGCGCCGACCCCCGCCGCTGCCGAAAAGGCGGCCCGGGGATACAAGGACATCAACCTGCTGGCCATGGGGTTGCTGCGGCCGGGGGGCATCCTCGCCACGTTCTCGTGTTCGGGGGGCATCGACGCGGAGCTGTTTTCAAAAATCGTCGCCGGCGCGGCACTGGACGCCGGAGCGGACATGCGCACGGTGGCCCGCCTGACCCAGGGGCCCGATCATCCGGTCTCCGTCCACTTTCCCGAAGGCGCCTACCTGAAGGGCCTCATCTGCATCAAAGCCGGCTGAGCCCTCATGGGCGGGCCTCCTCCAATAAAAGATTCCGCCTTTTCGGTATCAGAACGCGGTAGGATGCAGGCCATGTGGACAGACACGCGGTGGTCGCATCCATGACAGTAAATATCTGGTTCTGCCCGTTGTGCGGCCAGGAGGGCGCGAATCCCGATGTGCGGTACTGCCCGGTGGACGGCGCCATCGTCCGTCCGGTTTCCGGGCGTTCCGATCCGCTGATCGGCACCGTTGTAAAAGACCGATATCGCGTTCTGGGCCTGCTCGGCTCCGGCGGCATGGCCGATGTCTACGAAGTGGAGCACACCGACACGGGCAGGCGACTGGCGTTGAAAGTGCTGAAGGCCGAACACGCGACCGACGACCAGGTGAACGATCGGTTCCGGCAGGAAGCCATGCTCATCTCGCTCATCGCCCATCGCAACGTGGTGGCGATACTCGATTTCGGCGTCCTTTCGGGCTTCGCCCACTTCATGGTCATGGAAAAACTGACCGGACGCACCCTCGGTCAGATGGTGGCACAAAAGAGCATCTCTCCCCATGACGCGTTCTCCTTCCTGCTGCAGGCCTGCGAAGGCATGGCTGCCGCCCACGAGCGCGGGGTGATCCACCGCGACCTGAAACCCGACAACCTCTTTCTCCACCAGCCGGAATCCACCGGAGAACCGGTGCTGAAAATCCTGGATCTGGGAATCGGCAAACTGATCGCGAATGCCGTCATTCCGACGGCCGGCACGTTGAAGAAGGGTCTGACGATGGCCGGAAGTGTCTTCGGCACGCCGGCCTACATGTCGCCCGAACAGTGTCAGGGCCGGGAGATGACGGCGCAGTCGGACATCTATTCTCTGGGCATCGTGTTGTATGAGCTGCTGTTTGCCCGGGTGCCCTTTGATGACGAATCCTACTTCAGGGTTTTCATGCAGCACATCTATGACACGCCCCCCTGGGACCAGGCACGCGCCGTGGAGCTGGGGCTTCCCGACGAAACGCGCGCCGTGGTGCTCCGCGCCATTGCCAAGAATCCGGCGGATCGACAGGAATCCATGGTGGAGCTGCAACGGGACATCTCGTCGCTGCTCAGCCGGCTGCGCCATGCCGGACGGCATCCCGCATCCTCCCGAGCGGTTACATCCCCGCGTGCTGCGGCGGTCCCGACCCCGCCGCCGTTGCCCGCAATCCGCAGGGTGTCACTCCTCCACAGCTCCGGGACCGACGACGAGGTGGTGGAGCTGGCGCCGGGTGCGTACTGGGTGGGACGGCGTCACGGCACACAGCTGGAGTGCAACGCCTATCTGCGGGTCTTTTCCGCGGCCGGTCGCACGATTTCCGTGCTGATGGATCCCGGACCGCCCCGGGACATGGACACGGTTGTGTCAAAGGTGGTGTCCATCATCGGCAACATCGAAAACCTCAACTACATCTTCCTCAATCACCAGGATCCGGATGTGTGCGGCAATGCGGCGGCGATCCAGCGTCTGGCGCCCCGTGCCTTCATCGTCTGCAGCGAAGACACCTGGCGACTGGTCCGCCACTACGGATTCGACCCGGGCTTGTACATCTCCACCGAGAGCATCCCCGGCAGCCACCTGAGTTTCGGAGATGACCAGCATCTGCGGTTTGTTCCCACGCCGTTCTGCCATTTCCGGGGTGCGGTGATGGTCCATGATCCGGGCAGCGGCGTGCTGTTTTCCGGAGACCTGTTCGGGGGAACCACTTCAGGTCCGGGCATGGTGGCGATCGACAACAGCTTTGGCGGCGTGGCCATGTTTCACGAGATTTACATGCCGAGTCGGCGCGCGCTGGATCGCGCCCTGCTGGCGGTCCATCGCCTCTCCCCCGAGGTGCGTATCATCGCCCCGCAGCACGGCAGCATCATCACCGGCGAAACTGTGGATTCCTTTCTGCAGCGGATCGGCCAACTCACCATCGGCGTTGATCTGATGGAGGCCAGCGAGAAAGATCCGACCGCACTGCAGGTCGCCAACGAGATGCTGCGGGAGTATCGTCGCCTTGCCGGTGCGGTCTCTCTGCGACAACTGCTGGCGGGCTTCAACGAGGACCACAGCTTTACCAACATCTTTGAATTGCGCGAGCCCGGCGAAATCGCCTCCTTCCGGGTCAGCCCGCGGCTGGCGGTGGAGACCCTCATTGCCGCCATGCTCCGCCATGTTCCCGAAGACATCGAAGCGGACGTGTTCGCCGTGATGACGGCGCTTCATGGACGCCTGAACCACCCGAAATCGTCACCAATACGGCGGTATTGAGCGGGAATCGCCTCCCCCGGCTCGGCAATTCCGCTTGTCCTGCAGACCCGATGGGATAAGCTGCCGCCATGCACTGGAAATTTTACGCGGTTCTATCGGTTCTGGTCGTTCTGACAGGATGTACAAAGCGTCCCGCCTGCCCCACGGTAGCGCCCCATGCGGCCGACTCCAGCCCCCGGGTCGCGCTGGAAGCAGACCCGGATATCGTCACCCTCTTTCATCGCCCCTCCGCCGTCAAGCGCCCCGTGTCCAGCATCATCTGGTCAGCGGATTCCGCCCGCTTCGCCTTTATCGCAACAACCCGGCCCGGCGCACCACCGGCCCTGTGGCTGTACGAGGTGGACGGAAAAAAGGAGCGCCCGCTGCTCGCGGAGAGGGACTGTCCCGTGACGGATGCGGCCTGGCGCAACGAAGAAGAACTGCTCGTTCGCTGCGGAGACGCGCTCATCGCCGTTCATCTGGACGGCACAGAACGGGTGCTGCTGCAGGGCGACCGGGTTCCGCACAGAATGGCCGTCTCCCCGGACGGCACAAAGCTCGCCGTGCTGCGCGATGACAACCTGTCCGTCCTCGATCTCGCCACCCTGCAGGAGACGGTGCTGACCGATCTGGCCGAAGACGGCCTCTGCGCCGGATGCGTGCCCTGGCTGTACGAAGAGGAATTTTCCACTACCCGCGGGTTCGGCTGGGCCGCTGACAGCCTGCGCCTGTGGTTCACCCTGGTGGACGAGCGCCACATTCCCCTCCATTGGGTGGAGGCGGAAGAACCGGGTCCCGTGCGCGCCCTGCGCTATCCCCTGGCCGGCGCCGACAATCCCATTGTCGACATCGGCGTCATGGACGCCACCGCCGGCGCTGCGCCCGTATGGATGAACCTCTCCAGCGAGGCCGACGTCTACCTGCCCGGTGCCGCCTTCATGCCCGGGGACACCCACCTGGCCGTGGCCCGCCTCGACCGCCTGCAGACCACCCTCGAAATCCTCCGCTGCGATACGCGAAACGGCACCTGCGCTGTTGTCGACGAGGAAATCGATCCCCGCTGGGTCGACTGGGCCGGACTGCCCCTGTTCCGCGATGACGGCAGTGCCGTGCGCGTGTCCCGGCGGAATGGATTCTTTCACCTCTATCTCTCGGGCGGCGACGATCAGCCCCTCCGCCAGCTGACCGACGGAAACTGGAACGCAGAAAAAGTCCTGACCGCCGACCCGGCCACCGGGCAGATCCTGTTCATCGGCGATCGGGAAGGTCCCTTGTCGTCGGCCGTATTCGTACTGTCGCCAACGTCCGGAGAAATCCGCCGTCTGTCGGCAGACGGGTTTGTCCACGACGCGGTGGCGTCGCCGGACGGAAAGCTCTTCGCCGTCACCACTTCCACCCTGACCTCATCGCCGGTCACCACCCTGATGGATGCGGGTGGGCGGCAGATTGCTTCCGTGGACGTGCGCGGCGGAGACATCTACACGTCCCCCGACGACGTGCGCAACGAACTTGTGACCATCGAAGTGAACGGCAACGCCCTCCATGCCCACATCACCCGTCCGGCGGTGCTGTCCAGCACCCGGCGCTATCCGGTGCTGGTCTACGTATACGGCGGACCCGGCGTCCAGGCGGTGACCGAATCGTTCCATACCACCTTCGGCCCCTGGCGGGACCTGCTGGCGCGGCGCGGCATCGTCGTCTTCACGGTGGACAACCGGGGTTCCGCCGGCCGTGGACGGGAATTCGAGGCCGCCGTTCACCGCAACCTGACGCGGGTGCCCCTCGACGACCAGCTCGCCGCCCTGCGCGAGTTTTTGAAAAACAGCTGGGTGGATCGCCGACGCGTGGGCATTGTCGGCTGGTCCTTCGGCGGCACCATGGCGCTGTCGGCGGCCCTGGAGGCGGAACAGACCTTCCGCTTTGCCGTGGCGGTGGCGCCGGTGACCAACTGGTCCCTGTACGATTCGGCCTACACGGAGCGCTACATGCAGCGACCGCAGGACAACCCGGAGGGATACACGGCCACGGACCTTTCAAGTCGCGTCAAGAAACTCACCGTTCCCACCCTGGTCATCCACGGGCTGGCAGACGACAACGTGCTGCCACTGCACACGCAGAAACTGATGCGCGCCTTTATTGACGCGCGTAAAACCCCCGAAATCCTGTTCTATCCCGGCGCCGGTCACCGCATCGACGACCCGGAAGTGCTCACCCACCTTTTTTCGCGGATGACCGCGTTCATCGAACGCAATCTCTAGCGCCGCCCCTTGAACCCCATCATCTGCTGCACGGCGGCTTCGCTCTCCTGTGCCACCAGGGCTTCCTCCGCCGCGCGCTCCGCGCAGTCGCCGCACACGCGGATTTTCCTTCCTCCGCTGCGCACCGTCACCAGATCTTCTTTTTCCACTTCATCGCCGCACATCCGGCATTCGGGCATGGCACACCTCCAAGGTCTTCAAAGAATCGTTCATACCCAACCATAAAAAGTGTACCGCTGGTTTTCACACCGACCAGCTGCACCCTTCCTTTCGGTTTCTTCCGCGCATTTCTCCGATTGTCAAAAATTATAGGAATTGTCAAAAATTATTGACTGTCGCCGGAAC
This sequence comes from Deltaproteobacteria bacterium, assembly GCA_029565915.1. Lineage (GTDB taxonomy): Bacteria > Myxococcota_A > Polyangia > JAAYKL01 > JAAYKL01 > JAKQNG01. The sequence goes on along the minus strand of JAKQNG010000296.1, from coordinate 20,731 downwards.
CCGCACTACGCTGTCTGTGTCTGCAGAGGAAAGGAAGGAGCCCTTCCATGCGTCTTCGTATCGACAAACAGAAGGTGGAAGCGCTCATGCAACAAGGAGACTTCAATGCCTCCTCCCTGATCGTCGCATCCGGTCTCTCCCGTCAGGGGTTCTATGACATGTTCAAAGCGGACTACCAGCCTGTCGCCAGGGGCGTTGTCGCCCTGGCCGGTGTGCTCGGCGTGAATCCTCTGGAACTGCTGGCCGGCGTCGATGAACGGGCCACAGAGCTGCGCACCCTTCTGCAGCAATCCGAGAATGGAGACGCCCGGAGTTTTGAAGTATTGCCCGCCGTCCTTCGCGCCTCCGACCTTGCGGAGGCGTCCCGGGTTGCCCTTACGACGACCCAGCGCAGGCTCCTTTCGGCGGCATCCCAGATTGCCTTCGCGATTTCCAGGCAGTCGACCTTTCGCTCTCTGGCGGACACCTGCATGCCGGATGATGGCAGCGCATTCTTTTTCGGCCGCCGGTACATGTCGGCGGAACAGATTATTTCCCGGACTCCCCGGCCGATGAAGGAGCGCGGCGTTTACGGCGCCTTTGACCTCGGTGATTTCAGAAGGCACATGGCGTGAACCTGGTGACTGCCCCATCGCTGAAACGTTTTCTGCGCTGGCTGGATGCCCGCCTCCGGCAGGAAACCGGGCTCTACCTCGGAGGAGGGACCGCCATGCTGATACTGGTTCCCGGCACCCGGGCAACAAAGGACGTGGATGCGTTCATCGACGGGAACAACCGGGATCTGCTAAAAACGAGCGCGGAAGCCCCGGAAACCATCGCCCTCAACCTCAACGGTGCCATTCATACCTTTGAATCCCATCTGCCCGATGACTGGCGCAGGCTGGCAGTTCATGCCGGTTCGTTTTCCGGCATCCGGCTGAAGGTATATACCCTGTGCCCCGAAGACCTGGTTCTGATGAAGACGTTCCGCTGCCGTGTAAAGGATCTGCAGGACATCGAAAAGCTGGTGGCGCTGCCCGCATTCCGGCCCGGGTTGTTCCGGCGGCGGTTTCTGGAGATGCTGCCTGTCGTCGTTGGACAGAAGGAGGTTCACGCGGGCTCCTTTGTTCTCGTCTGGAAACTGATTCAACCCGGCACGCGAATCACGGCAGAAAAAGTGCTGGCAGCGGCCGGACGATGACGAATCACCCGCGCCGGGAACACCGTGCAGACCAGCGCGGGTTCGCCGCGGGTCGGCTTGAATCAACGCCGCGAAACGTGTACAACCCGGACATTGTGAACGCACTCATGCCCACCGCCCAGCGCAGCGCAATCATCATCCGGGCCGGATGGATCGGCACCTTTGGCAACGCCATCCTGTCCGCCATGAAAATCGCCGTGGGTCTCCTGTCCGGCAGTTTTTCGGTGGTCAGCGACGGCATCGATTCCGCCACGGACGTCATCACGTCCCTCGTCACGGTCTTCACGGTACGCATCAGCGAAAAGCCGCCGGACCGGGAGCACCCGTGGGGCCATGCCCGGGCGGAGACCATCGCCACCAAGCTGCTGTCCATCATCATCTTCTTCGCGGGTGCCCAGCTGGCTCTGGCCGCGGGTAAAAAACTGTTCTTCCACGAAACCGCCACCATGCCCACCACCGCCGCCCTCTGGGTAACCGGCATTTCCATTGCCGCCAAACTGGCCCTGGCGCTGTACAAGTTCCGGGCGGGCCGCGCGACAAACTGCGACATGCTCATTGCGGATGCGAAAAACATGCGCAACGACGTGGTCATTTCCGCCTCTGTCCTCGTGGGTCTCTTTGCCACCTTCGCGCTGCACATGCCCCTCATCGACCCCATCGTCGCCCTGATTGTCAGCGTGTGGATCATGAAGGTGGCCTTCGGCATCTTCTTTGAGACATCTGCCGAAATCATGGACGGTACGCCCGATCAGGACGTGTACCGGCGCATCTTCAAAGCCGTCGAAAGCGTTCCGGGCGCTTCCCATCCCCACCGCACGCGGGTGCGCCGCATGGGCGGGCAGTATGTCATCGACCTCGATATCGAGGTGCGCGGCGACATGACCGTGCTCGACGCCCACGGCATCGCCCGGCAGGTGGAAGAGGGCATCCGCGGCGCCGTGGACCGGGTGTACGACGTGCTCGTCCACGTGGAGCCCGAGGGAAACACCGAAGAAAAGGAATGCTACGGTCTGAGTGCCACGTCCCTGGATCGGGCTTCCCAGGCGTCCGCTGAGACAGCAGAGGACAAACCATGAGCAACCGTCATCCACTCATCAGTTGCGCGATTGTCGTCCTGCTGACCGGATGTCGCGGCGACGGCACCGACAATCTCACCTGCGAAGAGAGCTGCGTGGAACACTATGCGTCGCGGGTGGCCGACTGCGACGATCGGATGAACGAGTGCCTGTCTTCCTGTACCTCCTTCGACGATTACGATTGCGTGTGGGACTGCGAGGATCTGGCCGGAAACTGTCAGATGGACTTCACGCGGTGCATCGCCGACTGTCCCTGCGCGGACCGGGTGGTATCCTGCGCGCGGAACTGTCCGCAGAGTGACACTGCCTGTCTCATGGACTGCAATAACGGCTATCTGTCCTGCACGGAAAATCTCTCCCCTTACAACTGCGCCCTCGGTTGCCAGAGCGTAAAAAGCATGTGTTTCTACGACTGCGAAACCGCTGCGGACATGACGCAGTACACCAACTGCCGGACGGCCTGCAGCGCCGACGAGGTGCCCTGCCTCGACGAATGCACGGGCACCTGGGACACCGCCGCGGAGCACGTGGAAGATCCGGCCAACGAAGACTGCGAACGCACCTGCGCCGCCGGATTCGCCGCGTCCCTGCCCGGTTGTGAAGAGCAGATCGCCACCTGCCTTGCCGGTTGCACGGGCCCGGACGATTCGTCCTGCGTGTGGGACTGCGAAACGGCCGGGTATTCGTGTCAGAGCGATTTCAGCCTGTGCATGAGCGCCTGCCCGTGCCTGACCGGTGTGACCACCTGTCAGCAGGGCTGCGACGGCACCGACGCCGCCTGCACCACGGACTGCAGCGACAGCTACTACGGCTGCGCCGGCTACGATTCCATCTACCTCTGCAGCAGCAGCTGTTCGGCCGCGCGCGCAACCTGCGAATGGGAATGCGAAGACACCTGGCCCGGCGACATGGCCGGCTATATTTCCTGCCGGCAGGCCTGCAGCGCCGACGAAGCGGCCTGCGTCACCGACTGCGCTGCCAACTGATTGGCGGGATGGTCAGACAAGGGCGGGAAAGCGACCTGTGGCGAAAGGGATGCCCGCGATGATTTCACGCGTTCATCGGACGAAGCTGTCGTACAGCCGATGGCCGTTTCTCCTGTGCCTGGGGTGGTGCCTCGGGACGGCCGGCTGCGGCGGCGGGGACGACGCGTCGGACGAGGAGACACCGGAATACCAGGTGCCGCCCTTCCACAGTACCGGCCTGCCCCCGGCGGATCCGTCTTTCGCCAATGCGTATTCCTGGGACGGCAGCTGGAATCCCGCACCGTCGGAGTTTCCCATCGACGGCATGTTCGACGAAACCCATCCAACCCTGCCCCCGGGCACATGGGGATGGGACAATGAATGCGACTGCCCCGGCGACGAGGGACTGGCCATCTACGAAAACGAGTTCGTGGATCGGGGTGTGGATTTCGAAGCGCTGGCGGACGGCGAAGGCCGCGTGTTCGGCTGGCGGATGATCAGCCTCGACGGCAGCGCTGTCGAGATGGATCACCGGGCGGACAACTGGGAAGGCTGCCCCGGCGTGGATATCTTCGATCTGGCACCGGGGGGCGACCTGTCCTCCACGGCCGGGATCAATCCCGGGGAGGGCCCGGACATGCTGCGCTATGCCACCGGCGCCAGCGTGGACCTGCGGACCGGTTCGGACACCCGGGGCGCCCTGTTCGACAACGACCTGGTCATCCTCGGCTCCGACAATGTCCTTCCCCTCAACACCTACGACATCAGCGGCACCACGGTCCACACGGGCCCCGGCTCGGATCTGGTGTTCATCCGGAACTTCGGGCCGGCGGCTATCGACCTGGGCAACGGCCTCGCCGGGCGGACGGATACGACGGACCTGGCCGACGGAGACGACATGGTCATCCTGCAGGGGAACATGCGGGACTTCCGGGTGTACGGCGGCTACGGAAACGATGTGGTGGTGTGGTATGTGGACGAGGTTCTGGACGATCGCTGGCTCGGTCCCAATTTCTTCGGCGGCGGCGGATGGGGAGATGCAATCTTCGGGGATCCCGGCACCGATCGGCTGATCCTGGTTATCCCGCAGGACACGGAAATCGTGACCGCGCGGGCGGACCACGACGACCATCCCGGAACCTTCCTGGCCTTCATTTACGCGGACTATGCGGAGAGCATCGATACCCCCACGGCGGACGATGTCCATGCCCGGTACTACGGTATCGCGCCGCCGGGGCCCGCCGGGGAAAAGACCCTGACCCTGTCCTACCGTTCCGCGGACGGCGCCGTGTTCACCCACGATTTCTACATGACCGCATTTGAAGAACTGCAGCTCGGTGCAGGCGGGGACGCGGTGGTCTGCCGGGTGGACGATGTGGAAGGCACCGTGACGCCGGATGCAACCCTCGCTCCCATGACCGATATCCCGCAACGGTCTGCGTTCAACGAACTGTTCGACACCTTCGCAAGGTAGCCCAGTCCGCCCGGATGCGGTCATTGTGAAACTCGAACGAAACCCGTCCCCGGTTGCCATTTCTGCTCATTTCGCGCATCTTTTCGAACAGAATCCCCGGCTGGAATTCAATGCAGATATAATAAAAATGGATTAACTTTGTACCGATTGATTACCCCAAGGAGACATGCCATGACACAAAAACCATTCTTCGCGTTTTTCATCTGCGCCCTGCTGATGGCCTGTTCAAATACGGACAATGCCAATCCACCCCCCGGCGGCGACGGCGACAGCGATGCGGACAGCGATTCTGACAGCGACGGCGACATTGACCCGGACGGCAACGGCATCGTGGACGATCCGGAACTGATCAACTCAGACTGCGGCATCCTCCCCGTCACCTTCCGGGATTTCAAGGCGAGTCACAGCGACTTCGAAATCGAGAACCCCGGAAACGCGGTCATCCGCGGACTGCTCGGACCCCAGCTCGACAGCGACAAGAATCCGGTCTACGACGATGACGACGCCTGCTGGGTCCACCCCAACGACACCTGCTACGACATTAACGACTGGCCCGCTGACTTGGGCGACCCCACACCGGACAATTTCAACGACTGGTACCGGGATGTGGACGGCACCAACATCGCCATCGAAAAGGGCATCATCCTCGAAGAACAGGACAACGGCCTGTATGTCTTTTCCGACAGCAGCTTCTTTCCGCTGGGTCTCGACGAAGGCTTCGGCGCAGAGGACGGCCAGCTCGACAATGATGACGAACAGCGCAATTTCCTGTTCACCACCGAAATCCACTCCGCCTTCGAATATGTGGGTGGCGAAACCTTCACCTTCAGAGGCGACGACGACCTGTGGATCTTCGTGAACGGCGTGCTGGCCCTCGACCTCGGCGGCACCCACGAACCGAAGGAAGGCATCATCGACTTTGACGACATGGCCAACACCCTGGGCATCACGCCCGGCAACACCTACGATTTTGACGTGTTCCACGCGGAGCGCCACACCCTCGAATCCAACTTCCGCATCGAGACCACCATCGAATGCTTTGTCCCGCCGGTGGAATAACCGGCCATCAGGAGTTCTCATGACAACCAACCACTCATTTCATCTGATCGCGCTTGCGTGCGCACTCCTCTGCCTGGCCGGCACGTCCTGCGAAACCGGCGGCACCGAGCGGCCGGGCGACGACGGCCCCGGGGATGCGGACAGCGACTCCGATTCGGATTCCGACTCCGACTCGGACAGCGATTCGGACTCGGACAGCGATTCGGACGGCGACTGCGAGAGCACCCTGCAGGTGGTCTACCGGGACTTCACCTCGGACCACGTGGACTTCGAGCGGGCGGACCTCGGCTGGGGCCCATGCCAGGGCATGGTGCGACCGGTCCTCGGCGCGAGCCGCAAGCCCGAATTCAACCAGTTGCAGGGAGAGTACCAGACCACGGACCCCGCCTGCGGCGAAACCTGTCCCAACGGCGGTTTTCTCGAAAACGCCACCAGCACCCCCACGGGCCCTGCCTGGGGCAGTATCCCCATGTGGGACAGCGCTTCCAGCTTTGCCCAGTGGTACACGGACGTGGACGGCGTGAACGTCCGCATCGAGGATACGCTCACCCTCGAAGACAGCGGCAGCGGTTCCTTTGTCTATGACGACAGCACCTTCTTCCCCATCGGCAACAGCGAAGGGTTCGGCGCCGAGTCCGGCCAGGTGGACGACGACGGCGAGCTGCGCAACTTCCTGTTCACCACCGAAATCCATCTGGAGTTCCAGTACGAAGAAGGCCAGGTGTTCACCTTCCGGGGCGACGACGACCTGTGGATTTTCGTCAACAACCGCATCGCCCTCGATCTGGGCGGTCTCCACTGGCCCTACGAGGGAACCATCGACTTCGACGCCAAGGCCGGCGAGCTGGGCATCGAACCGGGCAATTCCTACCCCATGGACGTGTTCCACGCGGAGCGCCATACCAGCCAGTCCAATTTCCGCATCGAAACCAACATCGCCTGTTTCGAATCCATCATTATCGAATAACTTTTTTGACACCGGTGATTGGGCCGGCGGCTCCCTGTGGTACACTCGTCCGGCAGCCGGGCGAAGGAAGGTCCCATGAACGAATCCATCCGACAGAAAATTGACGAGCGCTACAGCGGCCTGGCCGCGTCATCCTGCTGCCTCTCCTGCGGCGGTGCGCTGAATTTCGCAAAGGCGCAGGAGGGCGAAACCTGCGTGGACATCGGCAGCGGCCGGGGCACCGACGTGCTGCGCATGGCGCAAGCCGTGGGCCCCACCGGAAAGGTCTTCGGCATCGACACGGCGGACGGCATGCTCGCGGTCGCCCGCCGCACCGCACAGAAAACGGGCGCATCCAACGTGGAGTTCATCGCTTCCTCCATCGAAAAACTGCCCCTCCCCGACGGTGTGGCCGATCTCGTGATTTCCAACTGCACCATCAACCACGCCACGGACAAACCCGCCGTGTGGCGCGAAATCCGACGCATCCTGAAACCCGGTGGCCGATTTGCGGTGAGCGACATTTATTCGTCCGCGCCCGTGCCGCAGGAGTACCGCAACGACCCGGCGGCCGTGGCCGAATGCTGGGCCGGGGCAGTGACCCGCAACGAATACCTCGCCACCCTGGAACTCGCCGGGTTTGCCGACATCCGCATCCTCGAAGAAAGCGACCCCTACCCGAAGGGAAAAATTGAAGTGTCCAGTTTTACCGTCTGCGGCGTGCGGCCCGGCTGTGGCTGCGGCTGCCGACCCTCTGACCCACAGGAGAACAACCGATGAAAAAACTCACGAAGGAACCAACCGACAAAACGGCCCGCAACCAGCGCGAACGCGACAAGACCCCGTCGGGCAAAGCGGACAAGGCCGGTTCCCGCGCCCAGTGCTGCGCCAAGAATTCAAAAATCGTCGCCGGCTGCCACGACTGACGCCGCCGGAGGCCCCGCGCCGGTTTCACCGAGATTTTTTTGCGAAAGGATGCAGAAATGCCGCTGCGCCGGTCGAAGTACGACATGGTGGCGCCCGTGGGCAACGACGGGTCCTGCCTGATTGCCAATGCCCTCACGGGAACCGCCCACCTGCTCAGCGCCGCGGAGATGGAAACGTGGCGCGCGTCCAGCGACGACCCGTCCTTCGGACCGGAGGAGGAAGCCCAGTTCCGCCGCCGATATCTCGAATTCCTTGATGCCCGCGACACCGACGAGGTGCAGCTCTTCTACGTGCCCGGCTACGCGTGCAACTTCGACTGCGACTACTGCTACCAGGCGGACTACCTGCAGGGCGGCGGTGGTGATCAGCGGCCGGTCATCGACGCCCTGTTCGACTACGTGGAACACGCCTTTGCGGGACGCCGCCGGTACTTCACCCTTTTTGGCGGAGAGCCCCTGCTGCCCGGCGCATCCGCAAGGGATGCGGTGACCTTTTTCCTTGCGGGCGCGACCCGCCGGCACACCACCACCGCGGTGGTGACCAACGGCTACTTTGTCGAAGAATACCTGGACGTGCTGCAAGACAGTTTCATCCGGGAGGTGCAGGTTACCCTGGACGGCACCGAGGACCTCCACAACCGACGGCGGCCGCGCAAGGACGGCGGGCCCACCTTTGAAAAGATCGTCCGCGGCGTGGACCAGCTGCTCGCGGCAAGGATTCCCGTCAACCTGCGGATGGTGGTGGACCGGGACAACCTCGACAACCTGCCCGACCTGGCGCGGTTCGCCATTGACCGGGGATGGACCGCGGACCCCCTGTTCAAAACCCAGCTGGGGCGCAACTACGAGCTCCACGCCTGCCAGCACCGCGCAACGGCCATCCTGTCGAGGCTGGAGCTGGCCAGGGAGTTGGCCGACATCATCGCGGCGCACCCCCACGTGATGGCGTTCCACGCGCCGTCGTTTCATTTCGTCCGCACGCTGGCCCGGACCGGTGAGCTGCCGGACCCCGTCTTCGACAGCTGCCCGGGCTGCAAAACCGAATGGGCCTTCGACCACCTGGGCCGCATCTTCTCCTGCACAGCCACGGTGGGAAAGCCCGGCGAAGAGCTGGGCACATTTTTCCCGGTGGTGCAGCGGGACGAAGCGGCCATCGCCCTCTGGCAGGACCGGGACGTCCTCGCCATCGAGTCCTGTCGCAGCTGTGCCGCGGCGCTCGTCTGCGGCGGCGGCTGCGGAGCGGTGGCCAGAAACACCCACGGCCACCTGCATTCTCCGGACTGCCGGCCCGTGGCGGACATCGCCGCAGCCGGGTTTCCCGTTTACTTTGAAGAAGACGGCCGCGTGCGCGGCAAGAAGGAAGAGGATTGAGCCATGTCAGATATCATTTTGACCATCGGTCAGGCCGACTGGCAGAAGGAAGTGCTGGAATCCGGGCGCCCCGTTGTGGTGGATTTTTATTCCACCGAATGCCCGCCCTGCGAAGCCCTGGCCGCCAAGTACGAATCCCTGGCCCGCATCTACGGCAACGACGTGACCTTTATTAAAATTTTCCGGCAGGAAAACCGGGAGCTGGCCACTTCCCTTGGCATTACCGGCTCACCCACCGTTATTTTTTTCCGCAACGGCGAACGGACCGGTGACACGCTGACGGGGGGCATCCGGCGGGCCGACCTCACCCGCAACCTCCACGCGCTGCTGCCCGACCAGCGGGCGGCGGAGCTGGCTGCCGCTGCACCTTCGACGGACACCCGGGTGGATGTGGCCATCATCGGCGGTGGACCGGCGGGGCTGGCCGCGGCGATCTATGCGGCCCAGGCGAAGCGCGATACCCTGGTCATCGACACCGCCCTGCCCGGCGGCAATGTCAGCATCACCCACCAGGTGTCCAACTACCCCGGGTTCGTGACGCCCCAGCCGGGGTACCTGCTGGCCCACTACATGGCCGAACAGGCAAAGGCCGCCGGCGCGCAGTTCCGCTCCGCCGTCGATGTCACCCGCGTCGACCTCCACCGACGGGAAATCGTCGTGGACGGCCTTGAAACCATCCTCGCAGAAAAAATCATCCTGGCCACGGGCACCTCCCCGCGGCTGCTCAACATCCCGGGGGAGCGGGAGTTCCGGGGAAAGGGCGTGTCGTACTGCGCCACCTGCGACGCCAAGTATTTTGAAGGAAAGCACGCGGTGGTCATCGGCGGCGGCAACTCCGCCGTGGAGGAAGCCCTGTTCATCGCCCGGTTCGCCACGCGCATCACCATGGTCCACCAGTTCGACCGGTTTCAGGCCAATGCCGTCTCCGCGCAGAAGGTCCTCGACCATCCCGGCATACAGGTGCTCTGGTCCCACGAACCCCGGGCCTTCCTCGCATCCGCGGAAACCGTAAACGCCGTGCGCGTGGAAAACCTGAAGACGCAGGAGCGGCACGACATTGCCTGCGATGGCGTATTTGTCTTTGTGGGCATGAAGCCCAACCTCGATCGGTTCGGCGATGAACTGACCACGGATGAATGGGGATATCTCGTCGTGGACGAATCGATGCACACCGGTATTCCCCACGTATTTGCCGCCGGCGACATCGTGCACAAGAAGTACCGCCAGATCACCACCGCCGTGGCGGACGGCACCATTGCCGCCATTGCGGCCACCGCCGAACTCGACCACGCCTGACCCGCTGACCGTTCGACATCGGTTTCAACACCTGAATCATCGTGGATGCCTCCGGGTGTCGTACAGGAACCCCTGCGGTTCAGGTTTTCTGGCAGGCGGGAACAGACCGGTCTGTCGGCGTCGCGGGACCGGGTCATTGAGTTTCAGAGGCGGGAATGATATGCATGCTTCATGCCGGTTTCCATGAACACAGAAGATGTGCTGAGAGTACTCCGCAGTGAAAAACCGCGACTGCAGAAACAGTTTCCGCTGCGCGCCATGTGGCTGTTCGGTTCCGTCGTTCGCGGCGAGGCAGGGGAACACAGCGACATTGACATACTCGTTGATGTGAAACCCGAAATCGGTCTTCGCATGGTGGAACTGGGTGATGAACTCGAGGCCTTGCTCGGACATCCGGTCGATCTGGTTTCAACCCGGGCCCTTCGCGGCCGTCTGCTCAGGCAGATTGAACTGGAGCGGCAGGATGTCTGAGCGGGATCCGCATATTCTCATCGACGACATGAACATCGCGATGGAACGGATTGGTCGCTACTGCGAGGGGATGACCCGGGAGCAGTTCCTGGCGGATGACAGGACCGTCGACGCGGTGGTCCGGAATATCGAAATTATCGGAGAGGCGGCCCGTCAGATGCCATCGGATTTTATCAGCCGGCATGCATCTCTTCCCTGGCATCAGATGGCTGGTATGCGCAATCGGATTGTCCATGACTATTCCGGTATCGATATAGAAATCATCTGGCAGATTGTCGTTGAGAGCCTCCCGCTGCTCAGAATGCAACTCGACGCACTCAGAAATCAGTAGCGACTGATCCCGCTGGCCAGTCCTTTTCAGGGCGCTTTTCGGCTTCGTTCAGAAAGCAGCGATTCGATGAGCTCCGCAGACAGGGCTTTGCGCAGCGGTTTATCGTCCACCACAAATGTCGGCGTTCCGGTCAGGCCCAGGGCGAGGCCCTTGTCGATATCTTCCCGCAACCGGGCCCGGGTGGCCGGATCCTGCATGCAGGTGCGGAACCGTTCCACGTCCACGCCGATGTCCGCGGCCATGGCAAAGACGTCGATGTCTTCGGATTTGTGCGTGTCGTGGGCACCAAACAGGGCGTCGTTCATCTGCCAGAAGCGGCCCTGTTCCCCGGCGCACTCCGCGGCCAGGGCGAAATGGCACGCAAAGGGATGGAAGCGCCGCTTCACCAGAGGATTGCAGGCGTCGTCCAGGGGAAACTGGCGGTGGATCAGCTTCACCCGATCCCCATGGGACTCCAGCAGCCTGCGCACCCGGCGGTGGGCGATCCGGCAGAACGGGCACTGGTAGTCGCTGTATTCGACAATCGTGAGCAGCGCATCCGCCGCGCCGACGAAATGGGCGGTTTCTCCTTCGCGCACGGCGTCCGCCTGCCCGGTGGCCTGATCCCCGGATGAATCCCACCAGGTGGGCAGGGACACGCGCACGGTCACCAGCGCGGCAACGGCCGTCACCGCCAGGATCGTCCAGAACAGCGGCCCGCTGCGCACAACGCCCAGATCGCGCCGCACCAGCGTCCACAGTCCGTCGTCCCTGAGCGCCACCCGGGAGACGGAAATGCCGGTCATGGCCAGGTTGACGGCGTAGGTGGTCATGCACAGCAGGCACAGGGAATCGATGATGGTGAACGATATCCACGCGAGGGCGGCGGACACGGCCAGAAAGGCCAGTGTAACGGCCAGCGTTGCGGCGGGCATCGACCGTTCCTCCGGCTGACGGATGCTCCACAGGAGCAGCGCCAGCAGCGTGCTGTATCCGATGAGGCCCCAGATGCACACGGGAATGCCCAGGGCGACGGACCAGGGAGACAGGGCGACGGTTTCGCAGTTCACCGCGTCGTTGACCGCGCACAGGGAATGGAATGCGGGATCCGTGTGGGTGCGGTAGTGGACAAGGAGCAGCTCGCCGGACACGACAAGGCCCGCGACGCACAGCAGAATCATGATGGCGATCCGGCGGCGCGGCACAGGGACGGATATGGAATTCATGTGGATATCATTCATGGCTGACTTTTCGAAAAAGCAAATACCATGCCCGCACGCAGGAAGATGCAGCAGAATCGATTGGAACAAACCGTTTCAAATTGTGTTACAGTATGTTTCAGTTAAACAACCTGCTCAGGGGCGGCAGATGGAACAGTGAACCATGGGTGAGAATACGACGCAGCTTTTTCCACTGATTTTCGACAGCATCAACGACGGGGTGTTCACGGTGGACGAGCACTTCCGCATCACCTCGTTCAACGCGGCGGCGGCGCGGATTACCGGCATTCCGGTACAGGACGCTCTGGGACGGCGGTGCCACGAGGTCTTCCGGGCGGATATCTGCCAGAACCGGTGCGCCCTGCGCCACACCCTGGAAACGGGCATTCCCCTGCGGGACGTGCGGGTGGATGTGCTCAATGCGGACATGGACGCGGTGCCCATCGAAGTGTCCACGGCCATCCTGCGGGACAAGGAGGGGCGCATGGTGGGCGGCGTGGAGATATTCCGGGATGTGAGCGACGTGGAGCTGCTGCGCAGCGAGCTGTCCAACCGCCACATTTTTGAGGACATGGTCGGCGCGAGCGGGGCCATGCAGGAGATCTTCGCCACCATTCCCCAGGTGGCCCAGTCCGACGCCCCGGTGCTCGTGCGCGGGCCCAGCGGAACCGGCAAGGAGCTGGTGGCCGGCGCCATCCACAACCTGTCCTTGCGCAGGAGCGGCCCGTTCATCCGGGTGAACTGCGGCGCCCTGCCGGACACGCTGCTGGAGTCGGAGCTGTTCGGCCACGCGAAGGGCGCGTTCACCGGCGCGGTGGCGAGCCGGGTGGGGCGATTCGCCCAGGCGGACCGGGGCACCCTCTTCCTCGATGAAATCGGCGACATCTCCCCCGCGTTCCAGGTGAAGCTGCTGCGGGTGCTGGAAGAAGGGGAATACCAGCCCCTCGGGGATTCGCGACTCCACGTGGCGGATGTGCGCCTGGTGTGCGCCACCAACCGGAACCTCGAAAAGATGGTGCAGGACGGTGAATTCCGGGAAGACCTCTACTACCGCATCCGCGTGGTGACGATGGACATCCCGCCCCTGCGGGAGCGACGGGAGGACATCCCTCTGCTGGTGGAACACCTGATGAAGCGGATCTGCGCACGCATCGGCCGACCGGTTCCGGCCTTCGCTTCCCGCACCATGCGCCTGCTGTACGACTACGACTATCCGGGCAACGTGCGGGAGCTGCGCAATATCCTGGAGCGGGCGGCGGTCCTGTGCCGGGGCGCGACCTTTGACACGACCTGCCTGCCGCCGGAGGTGCTGTCCGCGGCCGGTCGCCCCGTGTCGGCCATCCGTTCAGCGGAAACGCCGGACGAAACGACGGAGGCCGGACAGCTGCGGGCCGTGCTCGACAAGGTATTGTGGAACCGCTCCCGCGCCGCCCGGATCCTGGGCATCAGCCGCACCACCCTCTGGCGCCGCATGAAGGACCTGGGCCTCGCCTGACATCGGCACATTGGCAGGGTTCTTGCTTTATGCCGGTGAACAGGAGGTTCCGGTGAACATCGCCGCGCCGCTATTTGAGATGGAGGTCGCTCCCCGGTTCGGTTTTGCCGACCGGGTGCTGGTGGGACAGGCCAGGGACGGCGCGGTGGTGGAGTGGTCCATTGTGGCCATGGCGCCGGAGTCCACCCTGCTGGAGCGACTGGCGCTGCTGCGGCAGCACGGCGTGGTCGTGCTGATCTGCGGCGGGTTCCCGAGACGGTTTGAACCCCTGGCCCTGGAGATGGGCATCCGCGTGATTGCGGGTGCGATCAGCGGGGCGAAAGAAGCCATTGAAACCATCGCGCAGGGCGGCGACGTCGTTACCATCGGCGGCTGTCCCGGGCGCGGCATGCAGAACCGGCGGCGATGCGGCCGGCTTCAACGGAGGAGGTAGAAGATGCCCGGAAGAAATGGAACCGGCCCGGAGGGAAAGGGCCCTCGCACGGGAGGCGGCTTCGGCGGCTGCAACCCGACAGACGACAACGGTGATGGCGCGGGGATGGGCGTCGGAAGGGGTGGACAGCCCCGGGGCGGCGGACGGGGACGCTGCCACGGCGGTCGCGGAAACGGCGGTGGGAGAGGAAACGGCGGCGGTGGCGGAAACGGCGGCGGGAGAGGACGGGGTGGACGCGGATGACGGTGCGACGGATTGCCATTGCCGCAGATGATCGACGCGGTCTCGAAGGTGCTGTATCCGCCCACTTCGGCCGCTGTCCCGCGTTTGTTCTCGTCGAAGCAGACGGGGATCGGATTGTTTCTCATCAGGTGGTCGACAATCCCCACTTCGCCGCCCATACCCCGGGTGCGGTACCCGCGTTCATCGCTTCCACCGGCGCCAACGTCATTATTGCCGGCGGGATGGGGCCCCGGGCGGTGGCCATGTTCAACCAGTCGGGCATTGAGGTCGCCACCGGCGCATCCGGCCGCGTCGGCGATGCGCTGGACGCATGGATGAAAGGTCACCTGCAGGGAATCGTGCCCTGCGCCCACGACCACGCGGACAGCTGCGGTGGTCACCATCAGGCCTCCGGGCTCGCACTGGAAGAAGGCGCCGTGGCTGTGGCGGTCTGTGACGACAAGGGACTGGGGGCGGCCATGGACGAGCGATTCGGCCGGGCCCCCGCCTTTCTGATTGTGGACAGCAATGGCGTGCGGACTCTGAAGAACGAGGCCGCCCTGGCCGCCCATGGAGCGGGTACCGGCGCCGCATCCCTCCTGCACCGGCAGGGCGTGCGTGCAGTGATCTCGGGGCGCTTCGGACCGGACGCGTCCATGGCCCTTGAAGGCATGCACATCGCCATGTGGTCTGCGCCGCCGGGGCTCACCGCGGCAAAGGCCCTCGAAGAATACCGTTCCGGCGGGCTGCGGCGGGTCACCCTGAAAATTCCCCGATGAAAGTAGCCGTCGCCAGCGGCAAGGGTGGTGCCGGAAAAACGCTGCTCGCCACCACCCTGGCCGGCGTGTTCGCCGACGAAGGGCACACGGTGGCCTATGTCGATGCGGACGTGGAAGCACCGGACGGCGACCTGTTCCTCCACCCCCGGATCGATGAGCTCACATCGTCCCACGTGTCCATCCCCGCCCCGGTGGGGGTGTCCTGCTCGGGCTGCGGCAACTGCCAGTCCATCTGCGCCTTTTCCGCCATCACCGTCTTCGATCAGACCGTGCACGTCTTTGATCGTCTCTGCCACGGCTGCGGCGCCTGCCTGCTGGTCTGCAGCGAACACGCCCTCGTCGAACACCGCCGTCGGATCGGCGTCATCGAAGAAGGCACGGCGCAGGAGCTGCGATTTTTTGCCGGTCGACTGGACGTGGGCGAAGCCCGGGCGAAGCCGCTGATTGAAGACCTGCTGGCCACGGTCGTGCGACAGTCACCGGATGCGCTCCTCGTCGTGGATGCGCCGCCGGGAACCGGTTGTCCGGTGGCCGCGGTGGTGGAGGCGGTCGAGCGGGTCATCCTGATCACCGAGCCCACGCCGTCCGGGCTCCACGATCTGGCCGCAGCCGTCAACCTGTGCGCGGCACTGGGACGCACACCCCTTGTCGTGATCAACCGGTGCGACCTGTGCGATGCGGATGTGGATGGCTTCGCGAAAGCGCACCGGCTGCGGATCGTCGGTCGCATTCCCTTTTCTGCGGCCATCGCCCGGGCCGGCGCGGAAGGAACCCTCGTCCCCGGGGAATGTCCGGCACTCCTCGAAACGGCGCGCTCCATCGCCCGGGAGTTGCTGGCGCAAGGAGGTCCGCCGTGAAACAGATCGCCGTGCTGAGCGGCAAGGGCGGCACCGGCAAGACGCTCATCGCCGCATCTCTTGTCCGTTTCCTGAAGAACGACGCGGTGGCTGTGGACGCCGATGTGGAAGCCGCGAATCTCGGGTTGTTCCTCTCCGGCCGGACGGTATCCGAGGAGGCCCTCAACGCCGGGCAGTACGCCGCTGTGGACGACGCCCTGTGCAACGGCTGCGGCGAATGCGCGCGGGTATGCCGGTTCGATGCGGTGCGGATAACCGCGGAAACCGCCCGGGTGGATCCGATGCGCTGCGAGGGCTGTCGCGCATGCCTCATCGTCTGCGCCCCCGGCGCCATTGACACGATGCCCCGACAGACCGGCGTCCTTCGGGTGCGGGAATGCGACAGCGGCATCCTGGTGGAGGGCGAGCTGCTGCCCGCGCAGGACAACTCCGGGCGGATGGTCACGGCCGTCGTGGACCGGGCCCGGCAGATCGCCGCTGAACGGGGAGCGCCGTTCGTGGTGGTGGATGGTCCGCCGGGCATCGGCTGTCCCGTGCAGGCCTGCCTCTCCTTGACGGATCAGGTGCTGGCGGTGACGGAACCCACCGTGTCGGGGTTCAGCGACCTGCAGCGGCTCCTCGACCTGTGCGACCTCCGCGGCATTCCCGCGGTGGTGCTGCTGAACCGCTCCATGCCCGGATGGGAACACCCGCCGGCGGTGGAACGACTCTGTGAAGAACGGCACATTCCCTTCCTCGGGCGCATTCCGTTCTGCCGGGACATCCCCGCCGCATCAATGCGGCGTCTCACGCCCCTTGACCATCCGTTGACCGCGCCGCCGTTGCAGGAGGCATTCCGCGCCCTCTTTGAACAGATAAACTGCTGAGTGTCACAGTTCCTTCGTTCAGCGCCAGAGAGGCGGTTACCCGCCGATGGGGAATTCCAGCCCCACAACGGCATCGGGTTCCCGATCGGTGGACGTGCTGCCGGTGTGGTACTCGTAGATCCAGAGTCCCTCGTCGGTGAAGCTGGTCCCTTCCGGGGTCTCGTGGACTCTCAGCTGGATGGTCGCCGCCGTGAGCGTGGCGCAGTCCCCGTAGGGAATGGTGTCCTCTGCCGAAGTGCAGACCAGCTCATCGTTGAGATCGACAGACATCCCCCGTACATTGCCCGCTTCGTCAAAGGTCACACTCAGCTCGCCGGCCACCACCGTTTCTGCGATGACGCCGTCGCTGGTGCTGTAAGTGATGGTGGCTGGCAGACTGGCGCCGTAGCCGCCGTCCATCCGGCACGCGGTGTCTGCGGCCGCCGCCACGTGGAGCAGCAGGTCCGCTTCGCCCCCGTTCGTCCAGGTGCCCGTGTAAACGGCCGCGTCCCAGTATTCGGCCACCCGCTCGACCACGGTGGTGCCGTCCGGAAGGATGGCGGTCACGTCCACTTCGGTCTCTCCCAGGGGGCAGGAGGTGGCCGACCAGCTGCCCAGTTCGCCGCTGCCTGTGGAAGAAATTCCATCTCCTTCACTATGGCTGGTCGTAAGCTCCACATTCCCGGCGCACGCCGCCGTGGCACCGCCCAGCCGGTAGCGCAGGAGCACCGAGGTGGCGTCATCGGGGTCGATCTGCAGGGCACCTCCCTGTTCGCCCAGCTCCTTTTCGAACGACAGGACAGGGGAACCGGTGGCCCCGGCATAGCCCATCAGCAGGGTGTCGGTGGTTTCCACAAACATGCCGTCCGCGGTTTCCAGGTGAATCCGGGCCGGAACCTCCAGAAGGAATGCGGCACACTCGACCTCCTCATCCGCCATTCTTTCGGTGTCCGGGTTTTCGTAGTGTCCCAGGCGCACCTGCGTGTGATCCAGCGTAACAGTCACCGCCATCGAGGTCTCCCCGGTGGCGGGGACGATGTCGCAGTCGCTGTTGAAAGCGTCCCAGGTCATGGGGGCGGAACACTCCCCTTCCACGGTCCCCAGCAGTTCCGCCGGGGTGCTGCCGTCCTCCAGGACATGATCCCAGGACACACTCTCCCAGGTCACCTCCCCACAGGGATATCCGTCTTCTCCCAGCCGGTTGTCCTGTTCTTCATTGCCGGGGCATCCCGGAAGAAGGGACAGGGCGGCGACAATCATCAATGCGCGTTTCATGGCTTTCTCCTTCGACAAAAAATTCTGTATGTCCGGATTCTATCACATTGTCCGCATCTCAGAAATCACCCAGAGTATACCTCGCCGACTCCGGAATCCTGCACGCGCTCCTCGGCATTGCCACGCAAGACGACCTGGATGGCCACCCGAAAGCCGGCGCGTCTTTTGAAGGGATGGTGATTTCGACCCTTGCGACGCGATACCGCGCAACGCCCGAAGAGTGTTTCTTCTGGCGCACCCACACCGGTGCGGAGCTCGATTTTCTGATCGTACGGGGCAACCGGCGGTATGGCTTCGAGATCAAGATGACCCTGGCGCCGAAGACAACCTGGTCGATGCACTCGGCTCTTGCGGATCTGAACCTCGAATCCCTCCGCGTGGTCTACCCCGGCCGCGAGCGCTTCGCCATGGGCGAAAAGATCATCGCACTGCCCCTGTCGCAGGTTTTCACTGAACCGCTGGATCTTTTCGATTCCGGAGGATGAGATAACCTTCCGCGGAAAGGCATTCGTGCGCTTCGTGGGCACCAACTGGACCACCCCGGTCATCCGGCGGCGCCGGACTTGCCGTGAACGAATTCTACGCCGTCATCGAGCAGGACCCATTCCCCGTGAAGTGATCCGCCGCCCCCATTTTCGAATTCCCCAATGATTTCATATTCCCGACCGGGGTGCCCGACCGGGGTGAGTAAATGCAGATAATTGGGGCATTTGTATCTCCTCACTGCCAGGGCGAATTATTCTGATGAGCATGTTCCAGATGGCCCATGATGTCACATCCCCACATGATGGTCTGGCGTTCGGCTGCTATCCGCGTGTTGTTCAGAATATGCTTCGGCTGGAAAACCGGCGAGTTTTACAAGGCAAATGAGCAATAGTGCCCCCAACAGTGTTCCCAATGGAAACAAGGGCAATTGAATGATTGCGACAATTTTCCCATAAATGCGCGCATGTCGACTCTCCCGCAGCACATTGAAACAACAAATTGAACAAAGAAGGGAAAAAGGAAAAATGACCGAGAACACGATTGTACCAATGGGATCGACGAGTTCCCCGACCATACGGAATGCGCTCATCACGATCCCTGCAACATAGATGAAGGAATACCATGCGTGGACAATCAGCAAGACCCGGCAGACAATCCGCATCGTCCTTTTCCATGCCCGGTATGAATTTTCTGCCTTCATAACAAACCCTTTCAAACGGGACCAGAGTGGTACGGAGGAGCAATCCTACAGCGCGCGATAGCGCTGCAGGGCCTCTTTCACCGGCAGGATCTCCACGCCGTCGGCCATCCGGGGACGCGCGTCGCTCATGGAAATGACCGCCAGGGGAACCCCGGGGAAGATCTCCCGAAAACGACCAGCGACACCCGGGCGCAGGTCCGTGCGTCCACTCTTGCATTTGAATGCGTGAATGACCCGGTTGCCTTTCGTCACCAGCAGATCCACTACCCGATCCCTTTCCCGCCAGAAGGCGAACTCGTGGGGCTTTCTTTCATAGTCGCGAATCCGTCGCAGTTCGTTCACCACCCAGTTTTCAAAGAGGAATCCCGTCTCGGCAGGTGTCGGCGGGTCTTCGAGTCTCTGCTGCAGCGCACGGATAACGCCGCAGTCGAACAGGTAGAACCTGGGTCGGCTCTTTTTCCGCTCACTGCGGTCGAAGGGCCACAGCAGAAAGCCGATGAGCGTATCTTCCAGAATCTGGAAGTACTCTTTCACGGTGCTCGCCGGCACGGCACAGTCCCTGGAAATGGACGCGAACTCGATGACCTGGCCGTGATGCTGCGCCGCGATCTGCAGGAAGCGGGCGAACGCCCCCACATTCCGCGTCAGGGCTTCGGCCTGAATTTCTTCGCGCAGATAGGTGGTGACGTAACTCGCGAGGAGCTGCCGGGCCACATCCTCCCGCTTTTCTGTGACGAGTGTGGCAATCTGGGGCAGGGTGCCGAACGACAGTGCCCGGTCCATTCGAAAGTCTTTTCCGAGTTCGTCCGCGCACAGGGGATGAAGTCGCAGATCCAGCGCCCGTCCGCCGAGGAGGTTCGCACCGCCGCGACGGAGCTTCCGCGCACTCGATCCGGACAACAGAAACACCTGCCGGCGCCGATCGATGCCCATCTGCACCACATTCAGCAGCTCCGGCGCTCGCTGCACTTCGTCAACGACGATTACCGCCTCTTCCCGGATGGCGGACAGCTGCTCCCAGAACAGGCCGGGATTGGCCCGGTATTGCAGTTCCAGTGCGGGATCGAGGAGATCGAACCAGGCATCTGCCGGAATGCCCCGGAGCAGGGTGGTCTTTCCGGTCATCCGGGGGCCGAAGAGGAAGGCCGAAACACCGGTGGTCAGGGGATTGAGGGTGCGTGGAAAGATCGGCATGCAGACTGGATAGTCGTCCCTGAAAAAGTCCGGTTTCAGGCGGCGGCCAGAGCTTGATCGAGCGATTGTTCTCCCCTGGGGTCTACTTCAAACAGGTAGCCGAGAAAAGAAAGGCGCGCCAGAAGGGCCGCGGCCCGGAACAGCTTCGCCA
>JAKQNG010000292.1 GCA_029565915.1 Deltaproteobacteria bacterium | reverse complement strand
CCATGCGGCCAGACTGGCCCGGGAAGGAGGTGGCTTCCGGGTGCGGGTGTCCCCGTCGCTCACCGTGGCCCAGGTGGAGCTGCGCGGCGTTGTCCATCCCGGGTCCCGCATTCTCGACCACCGCGACCGGATTCTCGCTGCCGCGGATGCCGTGCAACCGCAGCTGGTGTCCCTGGGGGGCGGCGCCCGGGACCTGGAAGTCCGCGAACAGGTGGGAGATGCCCATCGAACGGTCGTCCACCTGGTGGTGGATTGTCTGGACGCCATGGGTGCGAACATGGTGAACACGATGGCCGAGGCGGTCGCGCCCCTGCTGGAAGAGCTGTCCGGCGGCCGGGCGGGGTTGCGGATCCTCACCAACCTGGCGGATCGGCGGCTGGCCGTCGCCACCTGCGCGATTCCCGTTGATCAGCTCGAGCGGCCCTCTTTCACGGGCCCGGAGGTTGCCGAAGGCATTGTCGCCGCCGGGGCGTTTGCGGCCGCGGATCCCTGGCGGGCCGCCACCCACAACAAGGGCATCTTCAACGGCATCGATCCGATCCTCCTGGCCACGGGCAACGACTGGCGGGCCGTGGAAGCCGGCGGCCATGCGTACGCCGCCCGCAGCGGCACCTATCGTCCTCTGTCCGGGTGGACGATGGAGGAAGGGATGCTCCGCGGTGCGCTGGAGCTGCCCATGGCCGTGGGCGTTGTCGGTGGGGCCAGCCGCTGTCATCCCTGCGCGGTAAAATGCCTGGAGCTGATGAACGTCACCACCGCTGCCGGCCTGTCCGAAATCGCAACCGCCGCGGGTCTGGCGTCCAACCTGGCCGCGTTGCTCGCTCTCTCCACGGAAGGCATTCAGGCGGGACACATGCGCCTGCACCGTCGTCGTCTTTGACCATCGATCACCCGTGAAAGCGGAAATCATCCACGAAGCGCCCCTCGCAGGCGCGGCAGCAGGCGTCTATTCTTCGTTTGACAGGGACTGCCGCAGCACGGCGGTGAGGACCTCATCACTGAGGACAATCGGGTTGCCCTTCATGCTGCTGGTGTTGCGGGACTTCGCGATGATATCGGGAATGTCTGTTTCCCGGATGCCGAATGACGACAGGGAGGGAATGCCCAGTATCCGCCGGATGTTGGACATCCAGGTGACGGCGTCCGCCGCCGTGCTGTCCGGACGACCCGTGAGCATCCTGCCCACCGCATCGAATTTCGGGCGCACCGGGGCACCTTCCGCCGCCGCCACATTCGCCGCGAAGACCGCCGGCAGCAGGGCCGCGCACACGGCGCCGTGGGGGGCGTCGAACATGCCGCCGATGGGGCCGGCGAAACCGTGGACCGCTCCCAGACCCGCGTTGGCGAGCGCGATGCCCGACAGCAGGCTCGCGAGGCTCATATCCCGCCGCGCGTCCAGATTGTCGGGCTCGTCCACGGAGGTCCGCAGGGAGCGGGCAGCGGCTGCGATGCCTTCCTTGCACAGGCTGTCTGTCACGGGATTCGCCCGGCGGGACACGAAGGCTTCGATGAGCTGAGTCAGGGCGTCGAGGCCCGTGGCGGCAGTCACCGATGGCGGCAGCGAAACCGTGAGGCCCGGATCCACCAGCGCCAGGGTCGGCAGCATGAGAGGGCTGCGCATGCTCACCTTCACCCGGTGGGAGGCAGAGCGCAGCACTGCGTTGCGGGTGGCCTCCGCGCCGGTGCCCGCGGTGGTGGGAACGGCGATGAGGGGCAGGGGCCGGTTCGCGATGGATTCCCCTTTTCCAATGACTTCAAGGTAATCGTGGATATCCCGTCCGTTGGTGAGCAGGGCGGCGATGGCCTTCGCCGCATCGATGGCGCCGCCGCCGCCGAATCCGATGACGAGATCGCACCGCAGGCGTCGAGCGGCCTCCACTCCGGCCAGCACGTCCTCCACCGTGGGCTCGCCGCTGACGGCGTGGTAGTGCAGGTGCAGCCCATCCGTGGAAAACAGGCATTTTTCGGCCCGGTGGCTGTGGGCGCCGGTGACGACCAGCGCGTTGCTCCCCATGGCCGCAGCCAGAGAGGGCAGTTCTTCGCGCCGTCCAACACCGAAAATAATGCGCGGCGCGGTGGCGAATTCAAATGCGTGTCCGTGCCGGCTCATGGGCTGTCCCATCCCGTGGCATCGGGGGTAACAGCAGCGAATTTTTTGCTGCTCCGTGGCGCGGCCATCATGTCCGCCACAGCATCCCGCCAGGCGGCGTAGTGGGCGGTCTCCTTGTGTTTCGCCGCATCCTCCGCCGTGCGGTACACCTCCACCAGGACGAACCGGGTCGGCTCGTCCAGCTGCTGCACCACATCGAACCGCGCGATGCCCGGTTCCCCGCGGCTGGCCGTCGCGTTTTTCTTTGTGGCCTCAATGAACGGTGCCACCCGGTCTTCTTTTACCTGAACGGAAACATGAACGATCAACATGGGTTCTCCTTGTCTGGTGCGGGGTGATTGCCGTACTGTACCGGGAGGCCGGGACGCGCGCAAACACAAACCGGACCCTGCGCCGTCCCCGCTGGAGGAAACCATCTCATGCAGTGCCGCAGTCTGATCACCGGTCTCGTTCTGGTCGCCACCCTGTCCGCGGGATGCGCCCGTTCCCGCATCGGTTTCACGCCGGAGACGCCCCGGCCCATCGACCCGTCCGCGAAACCCGAAATCCTCGCCCCCGCGGCGCCCCTCAAGGGCCGGCAGGCGCAGGACTTCATCACTGCCGCATCCCCGGCAGACGGCGTGGTGGCCCTGGACAGCGCGGTCATCCGCAACGTGGCGGCGCAGGTGAGCCCGGCGGTGGTGAGCATCTTCACGAAAACGAAGATGCCCTGGCGGTTCAAGCTGCTGCCCATCCCCACGTCGGGGCTGCGTTTTTCCGTGGACGGCGAAGCCCTGGGCTCCGGGTTCTTCATCCACGAGGACGGCTGGATCCTGACCAACGCCCACGTGCTCGAAAACGCCACCGCCGTTACCGTCCGCACGGAAGATGGCCGGGACTTCGCCGTGGAGCTGGCCGCCCGGGATCAGGTGTACGATCTGGCCCTGCTCAAGGTCGTCGCGCCGGACCGGAAGTTTGCCGTCATCCCCATGGCCGATTCCGCAGACGCCCTCATCGGTGACTGGGTCATCGCCGTGGGCAATCCCCTGGGCCTCGGCCACACGGTCACCCACGGCATCGTCAGCCAGACCGGGCGGGAGCTGAATCCGGAGCTGAAGTCCGGCGAGCGCCAGATCCGCTTCCTGCAGACGGACACTCCCATCAATCCCGGCTCCTCCGGCGGTCCCCTCGTCACCCTCTCGGGGGCGTTCATCGGCGTCAACACGGCCGTGCTCGTCAATTCCCAGGGCATCTCCTTCTGCGTGCCCACACAGCAGGTGCGCGAGTTCATCGACGCAGTGCTGCAGGGCGGCCCATGAGCCTGCTCCTCGGCATCTTCTACTTTCTCGTCCTCGTCGGCATCCTCATCTTCATCCACGAGGGTGGCCATTTTCTCGCCGCCAAACTGTTCAAGGTAAAGGTGGAAGTCTTTTCCATCGGCATGGGGCCGCGCATCTTCGGTTTCATGAAAGGCGACACGGACTACCGCATCAGTGCCGTACCCATCGGCGGTTATGTGCGGATGCTCGGCGAAGACCCCACCGCAGAAGTGGACGAATCCGAGGGTTCGGTGGCGGCCATGGCCCCCTGGAAGCGGATTGTCATCTACGCAGCGGGGCCGGCGGCCAACCTGCTGTTTCCCTTCGGCCTCTATTTTTTTCTCGCCCTGGGCCAGTCCACCGTTCCGCCGGCGGAAATCGGCGCCGTGCTGGACAACAGTCCGGCAGAGCGGGCGGGCCTGCGCACGGGAGACCGGGTAGTCGCCATCGACGGGGCAGCCATCTACAGCTTCAACCACATGGTGGAAGTCATCCAGCGCCATCCGGGCCGCGCCATCGTGCTCACCGTGGAAAGGGACGGTCGAACCCTGCAGGTACCCGTGGTGCCCGCGCCGAAGCACGGCCCCAAATACGATCTGCCCATGCTGCGCCACCTGCGGGATGTAAAGGGTCAGATCGGCATTCTGGGCATCTATCCGGACACCATCGTCGGCGTGGATGCGGACAGCGTGGCCGCCCGGGCCGGGCTGCGCACCTTCGACCGGGTCGAAGCGGTTGACGGCCAACCCGTTGAGCGCCTCTTCGATCTGGAAAAGGCCCTGTTGTCCGCCGGGGGCCGCGAGGTGTCGCTCACCGTTTCCCGCCTGAAGGGAAAGCTGCCCGACGCCGCATTCCCCGACGCGAAGACCGCTGCTTCCCTGCCCCTCGACCGTCAGCCGGACCTGTTTGACAAAGCGCCGCTGACCATCCGCCTGTCCGTGCCCTCCAGCGCGGCGGATCTGAACGCCGTCGGGCTGCACCACTCCCTGGGCCACGTGATGAACGTGACACCGGGCGGTCCGGCGGAGCGCGCGGGTCTGCGTCGGGGCGATCGGCTGATGGCCGTGGACGGGCGGCCTTTGAGTGCCTTCGAAATCATGTCAAAGGTGTTCGATGTCGCGCCGGATGGAAAGGACACGGTCCGCCGTATCCTCACCGTCGAACGGGACGGCGCCCGGATGGACATCTCCTACAAGGCCGACTGGGTGTCCGCCGGGACCCGCCGGGATCTGGGCCTCGAAGACGACCTGATCGATCCGGGGTTCCACGTACGCCCCTGGTCCGCCGAGTGGGTGGGAAAGGCACCGGTGCCCGTGGCGAATCCCGCGCCCGTTGCCTACGCGGCCCGCATGTCCGTTTCCCAGACCCTGTTCTGGTCGGGCATCATCCTCGACGTGCTGGGTGCCGTGGTGCAGGGACATGTGTCGCCCAAGTCCATGAGCGGGCCCCTGGGCATCGGCCAGGCGGCGGCCCAGGTGGGTGCCGAAGGACCGTCCGCCTTTTTCGGTTTCATGGGCTTCGTCAGCCTGAACCTGGGCCTGCTGAACCTGCTGCTGCCCATTCCCATTCTGGACGGCGGCCGCCTGCTGCTGATCACCACCGAAGTGGTCACCCGGCGCCGGCTGTCGCGGCAGGTGCAGGAGCGGATTCTCCTTGTGGGGGCGGTGATGGTCCTCGCCCTCATGGTCTGGGCGGTGATCATGGATATCGCTCGCATCTACCTGGGGTAAGAGGTCGTCCTTGTCAGCTGTTTCGAAAATTGCCGACGTACAGATTCTGAAAATGGAAAAAACGGGGGAAGCCCCGACGCGGCCCTGGCTGTTCTTGTACCGGCTGACCCTGCAGTCCCGTTTCTCCGACGGGGAGGTGAGCCGCCCCTACGCCTGGGACGCGGTGATGCGCAAGGGCCTGGACGCGGTGGCGATCATCCTGCGCGCAGAAGTGGACAACAAAGAATGCCTGCTCCTGCGCACCGCGGTCCGCCCGCCTCTTCTCCTGCGGGAGACCGCGACGCTGCCGGTGCGCGACAACCGCCGGCCCATCTGTCTCTGGGAGCTGCCCGCGGGCATCATTGAAGAAGGCGACACGGGCGAAGAAGGCATCCTGTCGCGGGCCGCCATCGAGACACTGGAAGAAACCGGCTACGATCTGCCGGTCACATCCTTTTCCATTGCGGGCACGGCGCCGTTCATCTCGCCGGGGGTCATCCCCGAGCGGTTGTTCTACGCGACGGCACGGGTATTGGAGCCGCACATGCGGGGCGAACCCGGTGGAGACGGCAGCGCGGTGGAAGAAGGAGCCTGCGTTTCCTGGGTTCCCCTTGACCGGGTTCTGGCCATGTGCGAGGACGGAACCATCGAAGACATGAAGACCGAACTGGGTATCCGCCGCATCCTGTCAATGAAGTAACACTCCGGGAGAACGCCTGACATGGTGAAAAAGAAATCGACCGCACCAAAAAAAGCCGCCACTGCCAAGCAGAAGGAACCGTTCCGCATTCAGCCGGGTCTCATCGCCGTCATGTTGATCATCAGCCTGCTGGTGGCTGTTGGTCTCTACCGGAACAGCCGCAGGCATGGGGGATCCCCGTCCGGGGACGGGATCGAACAGCTGCTCGAAGTGCCCGATCCGTCGAAGGCACTCTCCAATCTGGGCTCCGCGCTGGTACTGGGGGATCGG
Organism: Deltaproteobacteria bacterium; assembly: GCA_029565915.1. GTDB lineage: Bacteria > Myxococcota_A > Polyangia > JAAYKL01 > JAAYKL01 > JAKQNG01. The sequence continues at coordinate 2,908 of JAKQNG010000292.1, read as the reverse complement.
CTGGCCCGGATGGCGCCACAGAAGGGCACCACCCTCATTCGACCCGAAACGATCACCGGCATGGACCGGGTTCTGGACGGGACGGATGTGAACGCGCTGATCCGTCTCATGGAAAAAAGTCGCATCCGATCCCTGGTGGTGGATCCCGGAATTGTGGCGCGCATGCCCATTCCCGACAACACGGTGCGCCACCGGCTCGCCCTTGCCGCGCCCGCGGGCCGGCTCAGCGCCACCCACCTGACAAAGGATTTCCTGGTCTATATATTGACGGACGGCGCCCCTGTCCTGACCGCAGTGGATCGACGACACCTGCTCGACATCGTCCGGGTTGCCGCCGACGTGGACGGCGCAAAGCGGCCTGTCGATATTTCGCGGCGCCTGCGGGACGTGGGCGACTGGCAGGTGATCCTCACCCTGCGCCCCTTCACGGGAAACCACCTGTCCTATCACACCGTCCGTGCGGACACGCTGGAAAACGCCGCGGAGTCCCTGGGCCGCCGCATTGAACGCCATTATCGGAAAAAGAAATTCGACCGGAAATGGGGACCTCTGAAACAGGCCCTCGCCAATCGCATCGGCCTCGAAGTGGAAATCGTCTACGACAAGGGAGTGATCACCGGGCCCCGGGACAGTGAATTCGTGTGGCGGGCGTTTGAACCGGGCATCTACGGCGTGGAGATGGTATCCGGCAACGAGGCCCACCGCCTGCCGCCCTGGTACAGCGTGACCAACAACCTGCGCACGGTGGAATCCGTTCTGGACAAACTGATGGCCTCGGCAGGCAAAAAGAACCAGGCGTGGAAGGACGCGGACATGCCCCTGTGGCGCTTCCGCACGCTCCACTTCCGCGAAAAGGAAGCCGGCGGCGATACGGAAGTGCTCTACCGGACCCTGCCCCGGGTACCTTCGCCGGACGACATCACCCGGGACACGCTCATCACATCGCTGGCGGCCTTCGGCGACTGGTTCGCCGTCAATCGCACCCACTACACGGACGACCGGATGATTTACCGCTACTTTCCCACAAAGGACGGGGAAAACGGTGAATACAACATGGTCCGCCATGCACTGGGGGCCTATTCCGCCGCGCTGGTGCAGGAATTTGCGCCGGACGAACGACACCGGGAAACCGCGGAAGCCTGCATGCGCTGGATGGAGAAGCGACTGCGCTGGGGCGGACCGCCCCGCCGGCAGGACGGTACCCTCGACGATACGCTGCCCACCTGGCAGGACAAGCCTCTGCCGGGACCGGATGTGGCCATCCTGGAAGCGGATGAGAACATGTACATGGATCATGCGAAACCCATGTGGTCCAACAAGATGGGCATGGTCGCCGTAGCGATCCTGGGCTACACCCAGTACCGTCTGGCGGGCTGGGAGCTGGGGGTGGAGCGGCAGCGGATCCTTCAGGGCCTCGCCAACTTCCTTCTCTACATGCAGAAGGAAGACGGCTCCTTTCACCACTACTACGTGGCGCGGGAGAACCAGTTCTACGGGCAGCAGAATTCCATTTATCCAGGCGAAATCCTGTATGCCATCGCGCGGCTGTACGGGGAGACCCGGGACGAACGGTTCCGCACGTCGTTCCGCTCCGGGATGAAGAACTACCTGGACTGGTTCAAAGGAGAGATGGTGCAGCGGGAACCGGACGGGACCTACATGGAAGCGCGCCGCAAGGAGCTCGTGCAGTTCCAGCCGTGGATTGCCATGAGCATGGAGGAGATGCACCGGCACGATCCGGATCCGTCCTATGTGGAAGCCTCCAATCTGGTGTCCCTGTGGATTATCGATTCCTACCAGTATGACGACACGCGGGCCCTCTACCCCGACTATCTGGGCGGCTACCAGAAGGTGCTCGATGAACTGCCGGCCATGCACACGTTCGTGTACACGGAAGGCACGGCCGCGTCCTACATGCTCGCCCGCCGGGCCGGGGCTGCGACGGACGTGATTGACAAGCTGCGGAAGGGTTGCCTGTTGGCGGCCCGGTTCATTCTGCAGCAACAGATCCGCGAGGGCGAAAACGACTACTACTTCCCCAATCCCCACCGGGCAGCCGGTGGTGTGCGCTACTGCCTCAACCACAGTAAACAGCGCATTGACTACACCTATCACGCACTCTCTTCGGTGTATCGCATCCTGCATGCGGCGACCGACGAGGACTATGCGTACATCGCGAAGATGGCGCTTCCGCCCCAATGGTGACAGCATGAACGACCCCACCCCATCTCCCGCACTTTCGCCGGACAACCGGACGTCGGCTTCCACGGATGCCGCGCCGATCCGTCCGGGGCTTACGCGCAAAGCGGTCAACCTGTTCCGCGAAGAAAAAGCCCGTGTGGAGAGCAGTCCCGTCGCCCGCCTGATCATGGGTGCGTTCGCGCTGGGCATCGCCGGTGCCCTGCTCACGGCCTGGATTGGGTGGGGCGCGCTGGCCATCGCATGCTGGATTGCGCTGACAGTGATTCTGGTGCTGTCGGTTTACGTGGATGTGGTCTTCCTGCTGCCCACGATCATCCTCATCGCCGTGTTCTGGTCCGCGGCCACCATTGCGGCCACCATCGACATCATCTCCCGTCCGAAAGACTGCCTGCGTACTCCCAACCGGATTGTGCTGGCGGTCCACGGCGTCAACATCCCCGTTCTCGTGTTGCTCGTCTGGCTGTATCTGCGAATGCAGTGATCGATTTTGCTGGGAGTAATGTTTTGTGGGAGTTGGCGGCGGGGGATTTTCGGATGAATTGATCCGGTTTGCCGGGGCGGGCGGGGTGTTCGGAGCGCAATTCGTGAACAATTCGACGAGGCAGGAGGCGGGCAGGTGAGCAGTTTTTCGTCACAGCGCAGACCACGCCATCGCGCGGTCGTTTCATCGCCGGTTTCGACGTGATGTGATGGCTGCGGCGCTCTA
>JAKQNG010000261.1 GCA_029565915.1 Deltaproteobacteria bacterium | reverse complement strand
GCGTTCATGTCCGTGTACAGCCCTTCCCCGGCCTCGAACCCGTAGCGTCCGAGCGCCATGCGCTTCCATTTGGCCAGGGACTGGACGATTTCGGCGGAGTTGCCGTCGATGTGCCGCATGTCGAACCCGACAGGACGTTCCACACCGTTGAGATTGTCATTCAGGCCGGATTCCGGGCGGACAAACAAGGGAGCGGAGACGCGCGTCAAATTCAGCGCGTTGGCCAGGGACCGTTCAAAATGGTCCTTGATGAACTTGATGGCAATCTCCGTCTCGCGAAGATTGAGTTTCGGTGCATACCCTTCGGGGATTTGAAGATGCGCTGCCATACGGTTGCCTCCCTTTTCCTTGTTGTCGCTTGTTTGTTGTTTCTTGCGGTCCCGGGCAGAATGCGGCGCGACAATTTGCAATTATCGTATCATGAACTTGCAGAAAAGGGAATTCCAAAAAACGGGCACAGGCCTCACGCCACCGGCTCCTCCCGCTCCTCCACCAGGGAGGCGTAATAACCGTCCTGTTCCAGCAGCCCCTGATGGGTGCCGGATTCCACGATCTCCCCGTGACGCATCACGAAGATGCGATCCGCGTGACGGATGGTGGACAGCCGGTGCGCGATGGTCAGCGTGGTCCGGTCCTCGGTCACGCGGGCCAGGGCCTTCTGGATGAGCCGTTCTGTGCCGGTGTCGATGTTGGCGGTGGCTTCGTCCATCACCAGCACGGCCGGGTCGTGTGCGATGGCCCGTGCGAAGGAGATCAGCTGCCGTTGCCCCGCGGACAGGGTGCTGCCACGCTCGGTGACCTCCTCGTTGAGCCCGCCGGGCAGCTTCTGCACCAGCGTGTCGGTGCAGGAGGCCTCCAACGCGGTTTGGAGCAGCGTGTCCGGCACATCGTCGTGCAGGGTGATGTTGTTGCGGATGTCGCCGGCGAACAGGAAGACATCCTGGAACACCGTCGCGACTCGGCGGCGCAGATCCGCCTTTTTCATCTCCCGGATGGGGATGCCGTCGAGCAGGATATCCCCTTTTTGTGGTTCGTAAAAACCGCTTACCAGGCTCATGATGGTGGTTTTTCCAGCGCCGGTCTCACCGACGAACGCCGCGGTCTGCCCGGGTTCCACCACAAAGCTGACATTCTTGAGAACCCATTCGCCTTCGTTGTAGGCAAACCAGACGTTCCGGAACTCAATGCGGCCTTCCGCCTGCGGCATGTCCGCGCCTTGTTGCACCTGTTCAAGATGCGGTTCCTCGTCGAGCAGGGAGAAGACGCGCTCGGCCGACACCACCGCCGACTGGATGCTGTTGTATTTGTCCGCCAGGTCCGAAATGGGGCCGAAAAACTGCTTGATATAGCTGGTGAAGGCGTACAGGACCCCGATGGGCAGCGCCGCGCCGGACACCTGTCCGATGCCGTACGCGAGCAGCAGGGCGATGGCGAGGTTCTGGAACACATCCGAAGCCGGCTTGAGGAAACTGTTCAGCCGCACCTGTGTGACGGTGGTCTTGTAATATTCACCGTTGAGATAGGTGAAATCCTTTTCCCGTGCATCTTCCACATGGAATGCCTGGATGGTGTTCATGCCCGAAAGGCTTTCGGCCGTGAAGCCGTTGAGCCGGCCGATGAAATGCTTCATCAGGAAGA
>JAKQNG010000244.1 GCA_029565915.1 Deltaproteobacteria bacterium | reverse complement strand
TCTTCCTGTTTCCTGTTTCCTGTTTCCTGTTTCCTGTTTCCTGTTTCCTGTTTCCTGTTTCCTGTTTCCTGTTTCCTGTTTCCTGTTTCCTGTTTCCTGTTTCCTGTTTCCTGTTTCCTGTTTCAAACATCTTGAACCGTCTCGCTCCTCACCGTTCATCAACGGTGTTGAATGAACCTCCGGATCAATTCTGCCCTGCATGTCGTCCATTTTACCGCCCGCATTTCAGCGGCCGCAAGACGAACAAAAGTGACAATTCTGTCCAGCCCGGAAGGAATCCTGCTGTTTGAATGGAAATTCAGGCCGATTTCAGCCCGTTGCTATCAGCAACTCGTAAAGTCGAATCAGTCCCGGCCGAAGGGAAACGCCGTCCAGCCCGCCGGAACGTTGTGCGCGGCGATCAGATCCGGAACCAGCGGCGGCGGGATGTCCAGCCAGGCGTTCGCTTTCCCCAGGTCCTTGAATACTTCGGTGGTCCAGGGCCGTCGCGCGATCCGGGTCTCGAGCACTTTGTAAATCCGCCCGAGTCCGTAGAGGGAATCGCGTCCGTACAGCAGGGCCGTCCGGGCGCCCTGGCCGCGCAGCGCCACGGCACGGGAGGCAAAGGGAATGATCTGTCGCATCTGCACGGGTGTGATGAACTGGGCATCCGTATCGAAGTAGAACAGCTCCTTCAACGTGGGCCCCCGGTCGAGATAGATGCGGACCGCCTCAACCAGATCCGCAAGGGAACCGTGGCGATCAAAGTAGAACAGCGTAAAATCCCGGTCGACAAGGGTCCGGACAAACATGGTCCGATGCTGGCACGAACCACCCTTCGATGCAACCCGTGTCCACGCGCGGGCCGACGGTTCATCAATGAATGTAAATTAGGCACTTTTTCAGGGGACTTTGGCGTGGTAGAGGTTCCCCAACCGATGGGAGGTAGCAAAAATGAATGAATCATCGAAAAAGGTCGTACTCGCGTACAGCGGCGGTCTGGACACGTCCGTCATCCTGCAGTGGCTCCTCGACAGGAACTACGAAGTCATCGCCTATATCGCTGACGTGGGACAGGCCGACGATTTTGCCGCGGCAAAGGAAAAGGCCCTGAAAATCGGCGCCAGCCGCGTGTACATCGAAGATCTGAAAAAGGAATTCGTCACGGACTACATCTTTCAGATGTTCAAGGCGAACACCGTCTACGAGGGACGTTACCTGCTCGGCACCTCCGTGGCCCGGCCAATCATCGCCAAGCGCCACGTGGAAATCGCCCGGAAGGAAGGCACCCGCATCGTCGCCCACGGCGCCACCGGAAAGGGCAACGATCAGGTCCGTTTCGAGCTGGGCTACTACGCCCTGATGCCCGAAGCGAAGGTCATCGCGCCCTGGAAGGATCAGGAGTTCCTCAACCAGTTCAAGGGTCGCACGGATCTCATCAACTACGCGGCCGCCAAAGGCATTCCCGTCAGCCAGACCGTGAAAAAGCCCTACAGCGAAGACGACAACCTGCTGCACATCAGCCACGAGGCCGGTGTTCTTGAAGATCCCTGGTACCATCCGCCCAAGGAGGTCTATTCAAAAACCGTCGATCCGATGGATGCACCGGACAGCCCCACGGATATCACTATCGATTTCACGAAAGGGGTGCCCGTCCGGGTAAAGAACGAAACCGACGGCACGGTGAAGGATTCACCCCTGGAGCTGTTCGTGTACCTGAACGAGCTGGGCGCGAACAACGGCGTGGGGCGCGTGGATATCGTCGAAAACCGCTTTGTGGGGCTGAAATCCCGCGGCGTGTACGAAACCCCGGGCGGCACCATCCTGCTGCAGGCCCACCGCGACCTGGAGGGCATCACCATGGACCGCGAAGTGATGCGCATCCGCGACCTGATTGCCCAGCGCTATGCCGACGTCATCTACAACGGATTCTGGTTCAGCCCCGAGATGGAATTCCTGACTGCCATCGTGGACAAGTCCCAGGAGACCGTCAACGGCACCGTATCGCTGCGGTTGTACAAGGGCGGCGTTTATGTGAACGGCCGGAAAAGCCCCGACTCGCTGTATGACGAAAACATGTCGAGCATGGATGTGGAGGGCGGCTACGACCAGAAGGACGCGGGCGGATTCATCCGCATCAATGCAGTCCGGCTGCGCACGTGGGCATCCCGCAAAAAGTAGAAACGAGGATCGACGCAGATGACGCGCAAGTACAATCCGCAGGAAATTGAGCCCGTCTGGCAGGCGGAATGGGAAAAGAACCGCACCTTCTACACGGACGAACAGTCCACCCGGCCCGGCTACTACATGCTGGAGATGTTTCCCTATCCCTCCGGGCGGCTGCACATGGGCCACGTGCGCAATTATTCCATCGGCGACGTGGTGGCCCGGTACAAAAAAAAATGCGGGTACAACGTCCTTCACCCCTTTGGCTGGGATGCCTTCGGCCTGCCTGCGGAAAACGCGGCCATCGAGCGGGGCATCCATCCGGCGGAGTGGACCTATGCGAATATCCGGGACATGCGGGGCCAGTTGAAGAAACTCGGCCTCGGCTATGACTGGGATCGGGAAATCGCCACCTGCCATCCGGACTACTATCGCTGGGAGCAGCTGGTGTTCATCCGCGCACTCGAAAAAGGGCTGGTGTACCGCAAAAAGGCCCTCGTCAACTGGTCCGAAAAAATGCAGACCGTGCTGGCCGACGAACAGGTCATCGACGGTTGTGACTATCGCTACGGCCTGCCGGTGGTCCAGAAGGAACTCACCCAGTGGTTCTTCCGCACCACGGCTTACGCGGAGGAACTGCTGGAGGGCATCTCGCAGCTGGAGGGCCACTGGCCCGAGCGCGTCATCCTGGAGCAGCGGGCCCGCATCGGCAGGAGCCACGGTGCCCGCGTGGAATTCACCCTCGAAGAGCCCATCGACGGCGAGCGAGTGCTGCCGGTCTTCACCACGCGTCCCGACACCCTGTGGGGCGTCACATTCATGAGCCTGGCCGCCGAGCATCCCCTGTCCCTCAAGCTGGCCCTGGGCACCGAATGCGAAAAGTCCGTCAACGACTTCGTGCAGAAGGTGCTCGTGGAAGACAAACGACGGCGGGGTTCCGACGATTACGCGAAGGACGGCGTCTTTACCGGCCGATACTGCATCAACCCGGTGAACGGCGAACGGGTGCCCATCTTCATCGCCAACTTCGTGCTGATGGACTATGGCACCGGCGCCGTCATGGCGGTTCCCGCCCACGATCAGCGCGACTTTGAATTCGCAAAAAAATTCCAGCTGCCCATCCGGGTGGTCATCCGTCCCGCAGATGGACCGGCCCCCGACCCGGCGGCGATGACCGAAGCGTACACCGGCGACGGCATCCAGATGGCGTCCGCACAGTTTGACGGCATGCCCAACCGGGAGGCCATCGAGCAGATCGCCGACTATCTCGCGCAGAAGGGCTGGGGCGGAAAGACCGTCAACTTCCGGCTGCGGGACTGGTGCGTCTCCCGCCAGCGCTACTGGGGCGCCCCCATCCCGGTGATCTACTGCGATCAGTGCGATGTGGTCCCCGTCCCCGAAGACCAGCTGCCGGTGCGGTTGCCCGAAGACGTGGAATTCAAGGCCGAAGGCGGCTCCCCCCTCGCCCGCTGCCCGCAGTTCGTCAACACCCGGTGTCCCCGATGCGGCGGACCGGCCAGGCGCGAGACCGACACCTTCGACACCTTTGTGGAGTCATCCTGGTACCAGTTGCGCTACGCGAGCCCCCGTTATGAAAAAGCCCCGCTCGATCCGGCGGCGGTGGAGCGGTGGCTGCCCGTAAACCAGTACATCGGCGGCATCGAACACGCGGTGGGGCACCTCATGTACAGCCGCTTCTACCATCGTCTGATGCAGGATCTCGGCTTCTTTCCCGCCACCGTCAACAAGGAACCCTTCTCCCGGCTCCTCACCCAGGGCATGGTCTGCAAGGAAACAAAATACACGCTCGACGCCAACAACCAGCCCGTCTGGCATACGGACGCCCAGGTGGACGACAGCGGCATCAGTCGAGTCAACGGGCAGAAGGTGCTCACCGGTCGCGTCGAAAAAATGTCCAAATCAAAATACAACGGCGTGGACCCCGAAGAAATCATGGCGAAGTACGGGGTGGATTCCGCCCGGTTGTTCGTCCTCTTCGCAGCGCCACCCGAAAACGACCTCGTCTGGAAGGACGAGGGCGTGGACGGGGTTCACCGGTTTCTCACGCGGGTGTGGAACATGGTCGAGCAGCGGCAGGATTCCCTGCGCGCCGCGATCCCGTACCATGGCGACGGCAGTGACCTCGGCGGCGACGCGAAGGCCCTCCGGCGGCTGGTGCATCAGACCGTCCGGGACGTAACGGCCGACGTGAACGACCGTTTCCATTTCAACACCGCCATTGCCCGCTGCATGGAACTGATGAACGAGATATCCAGATTCCGCGCAAAAGAGGGCAACGACGCTGCCGTGCAGAAAGAGGCGGTGGCCGCCCTCGTCAACCTGCTCTCCCCGTTTGCACCTCACATCTGCGAAGAGCTGTGGCGCACCATCGGCGAACCGGGCAGCGTCTCCCTGGCGCCCTGGCCCGCATGGGACGACCGGGCGGCCGCGGATGACACCGTCACCATTGCCATTCAGGTTTCGGGAAAGATGCGCGGCACCATCGACGTGCCCGCCGGATGCCCGGCGCAGGAAATCGAGCGGCTCGCCCTTTCCCACGAAAACATCCAACGTCACATCGAGGGAAAAACCGTGCGCAAGGTCATCGTCGTGCCCGGAAAACTCGTCAATATCGTCGCAGGCTGAAAGGAACTCCGTGGGCGGCATCATCATCAAAAGCGAACGGGACATGGAAGGGATGCGGGCGGCCTGTCGGCTGGCGGCGCTCACGCTGTACGAATCGGCGAAGCTCATCGAACCGGGCATCACGACGGACGACATCAACACCTTTGTCCACGATTTCACCGTGGCCCGCGGCGCCGTTCCCGCTCCCCTCAATTACCGGGGATATCCCAAGAGCGTCTGCACCTCCGTGAACGAGGTCATCTGCCACGGCATTCCCGGACCGCGCGTCCTGAAAGACGGCGATATCATCAACGTGGACGTCACCTCCATCCTCGACGGCTGGCACGGGGACGTCTCCGCCACCTTCTACGTGGGAACCCCTTCAGAAACCGCCCGTCGCCTCGTGGAGGTCACGCGGGAATGCCTGCGCAGGGGCATCGCGGCGGTCAATCCCCGGGCCCGTCTCGGCGACATCGGCGCGGTCATCGCGTCCCACGCCGAAAGCCACGGGTTCTCCGTCGTGCGCGACTTTGTGGGACACGGCATCGGCCGATCCTTCCATGAGGCGCCCCAGGTGCTCCACTTTGGAAAACCCGGACGGGGCCAGCGCCTGCAGAAGGGAATGACCTTCACCATCGAGCCGATGATCAACGAAGGCGACTGGCGCAGTCTGGTTCTCGACGACAACTGGACCGCCGTGACCGCCGACGGCAGGTTGTCCGCCCAGTTCGAACACACCATTGCGGTGACGGCGACCGGTGCCGAAATCCTCACGGCCTTTCCCGGACCTCTCCTGCACAGCGAAGTCTTTCCCTGAAAAACGCACAAAGAATCCAACGACACAGGAATATCTCAGCCGATTTTCAATTTCACTGAAATTCAGTGTTGAATTTCCTTCATCTGGATGTTTACTATGAATCAGGCCGACTGGACGGCCTGCCTTTAAAAAAAATGGAGGAAATCATGAAATCCGCGGCGGTTCTCGTCAGCCTTCTTTCCCTCTGCGCCTGTGCGGCCTGTACCGCAGAAAGCAGCGCCGCTTCCGACGACATCCCGTTCGGGGATGCCGACAGCGATGCCGA
>JAKQNG010000264.1 GCA_029565915.1 Deltaproteobacteria bacterium | reverse complement strand
AAATCCATTCAACACCGTTGATGAACGGGGGAGAGCGAGGCGGTTCAAGATGTTTGAAACAGGAAACAGGAAACAGGAAACAGGAAACAGGAAACAGGAAACAGGAAACAGGAAACAGGAAGATAACCTCTGATGCATTCGTCGCACTGGCGATATCGGCAATATCACCGGTCACCGGCGCGAAGTATATTCACGCTGTTTCGTTCGCCCGCTCCACTCTGCTTGCTGCGTTGTCGCGCAGCGTTCCGCCGGAAATTCACGAAAGGAACATTCAGAACCGCGGGCCGCCGGTTTTCGGTTTTGGCGATGTGGAAATTAATTGTGTTCGTCACGCAAAAGGAAACTCAAATGGAAAGGAATTCAAAATGAATCGAAGAAGAATTTTTCAGACAGCAATTGTCGCCCTTGCCGCACTGGCTGTCTGCAGCGTCTCTTCTGCTGGACCCGGTTCAAATTATGAGCACGAGATCATGATCTATAGTATTGAAAATTATGGGATTCTTGACGATATCCTAGTTCCTGGAACGCAAGATATTCCTTGGAAACCCACTATTGATGTTTCCAACAGCCAGAATCCCGCTGTGGATTTCTGGGATCGGATTTACACCAATTGTCTTTGGGGTGACTCCTGTGCGTATACCTATTCCTACGCAAGGAAAGACAGCCTTGTCACCGTTGACCGCATGTGCAACGATGGCGGAAATGATTTCAACGACGCGGACATGGTCATTTTTCACGGCCATAACTCGCACCTTACAGGTTCGTACAGTCACTCCCTGGATGGATGGCGTCCGTTTTGGCTGGGCACGAATTGGGAGTGGTATCAGGACGAAATCGCCGACGTGATGTATTGGGGAACTTCCTCTGATACCTACTACTACAGTTGGCCCGAAATGATCACAAATGCTTCTTCCAGCAATCCGTACGCCGTCTTTTACGCACATAATCCGATTACTTCCATTCTGATCGGCAACGACTACATTGACGGGAACTGGACTACTCACAACACGCCTACGTCATCTGGCGAAACACACAGTGGACGCCTCGGTACACCTGATGGCGAAGTGGAGTGGTTCATCGCGAACGGCTGCAATGCCGTTCCGGTGGCCAGATCAGATGCAAACCAAACGGATGTCTGGTCGGATCCCAGAGGAAAGAATATTTGGAGCAAAGTCTGGTACAGGATGCACCTCGTGATGGGGCACTACTATGGAGCCTATACGTCGCAACTGATCAACTTCTATACATTCGCCTATCGGATGAAAGCAGGTTATCCCTTGAAAGATGCATATTTCGATCTTCACAATTCGGATGATCTGGCGATGGGGCAGCCATCCGCAATTTCCGCCGTTTCGCGGGATGAATGCTGCGTCTGGCAGGAATTCTCTCAGACATGGTACTGCGGTCCCTCCTGTGTGACCAAGTACATGACGCAGGACGAATGGGATGCCCCTCTGCCGGATCCGACGGGAACCCTGGTTTACACGGTTTCCTGGAATGAAGGGGTGTGATGAACATGCGCGTTTTTGAAAGGACAATTTACATGAATTCAAAATACAGCAACCGTCGGCCGGTCGTTGATGGCATTCTCCTTGTTGCTTTCTGTCTTGTCTGTTCTGCCTGCGATCCGGCGGATCCGTCCAGCGGTGTACTGGTCGATGCACCGGCGATCGTCGCTCGGCAGCCCGGACCGGATAATCTGTCGATCGCGATTCGTTCAGATGACGTTCTGACAGCCCTCGGGCAGGACCGGATTCTTCGTCGCAGCGAGGATTTTCGAATGACGGCGGACCAGTTGCCGTTGGTGAAGTTTGTCGGACCTGAAAAGCGGATCACACGGGATCGATTGGCGCAGATGGCTGCATTGGTGATCGGTGACGACGTGAAGAGCGCGGCATGGAAGGAAGACCCTGAATCCTTCAGCGTCAAGCTGGAGAATGGTCTGGCGTATTCGGAGAAGAATACCGGATCAGCCGTCATTCATCGAATCTATACGAACAAGCATCCGACCAGCGTCGAAGGTGCGGACGACGCGGTGAATCGGGCATTGGAAGCGGTGGTAAAAACCAACCTGTTGACGCTTCATCCGGATGAAACGCTGGATATCATTTCTATTACGGCAACACACTACGCCCTCTATGGCGATGATGAGGCCGGAAACCCGGTTTCTGTTGCTTTTCAGTTCAACAACGGAATGAAAGAAGCAGTATCGGAATTCCAGGATGAATACATGGTGCATTTCGGTCGACGGTTCAGAGGCGTGCCGGTGATCGGTCAAACCCTCGGGGTCAAGCTGGATGCGGACGGGAACCTGATTTCGTTTCAGAAGGAATGGCGTGACATCGCATCCGAGAGCGGAAAATCGAATCTGGTTTCGCTGCGCTCAGCAAGCGACATCGTTGCCGCAGCAGAGGATCAGTTGAAAAGGGCGGAACAGGAAGAGGTGGAATCAATGCAGTGCGGGTACGTGGAAGGAGATGCCTCCTTCGCACAGTCCGAGGCAGGGATCGGGTGTCAGGTCATTGTGCGGAATTTCAATGTGACAGAACCGATGTCATCCAGACGGGTGGTATGGGTGAATGCTTCCGCAGCGGACAACGCACTGTTCGGAAAGAAGATTGTGCCGATATCTGTGAAAGCCGTTGAGCAACCCGTGGTGGACGACACTGCAGGGGACGTAATGAACTGATCCATGAACGGTACGCATTTTTGCGACGGCAGGGATTGAATAGTCAGGAAGCAGTTTTCAAGGAGAAAAATAATGAAACGACATTTCCTGTTTTTCGTACTTGTTGTGTTGATTGCAGTCAGTATCGGCTGCGATGAGGTGGACGATGCGCAGAGTGGAGATACGGACACGGACGGAGATGCAGACACGGACGCGGATGCAGACACGGACGCGGATGCAGATACGGACGCGGATACGGACACGGATGGGGATGCAGACACGGACGCAGACGCGGATTCGGATTCAGATGCGGATGGGGACAGCGACGGTGGTTGTTATGAAGGTGACTACACCATTTCGGACGAAGCCACCCTTGTGGCGTTTTCTTCGTTCACCTGCATCAATGGCAATCTCACCATCACCGCACCGGGTTTGACTGAAATCCGCCTGCCGAATCTGACAGAAGTGAACGGCGAACTGGCGGTCCGGGAAAACGAAGCGATGACCCTTCTGGAACTGTCGGGTCTGCGCCTGGTGGGTGCAGAGGGCGGCAATGAAATGGAGGTGGACTTGTGGATTGAGTATAATCCGCTGCTGGAAAATCTGGACGGGCTTTCATCTCTGGAGCGCATCGTTGGAGGTATTTACATCATTGAAAATCCGATGATGTCGAATATTTCAGGACTATCAAGTCTGGTCAGCGTCAGATACTTGCAGATTCATTCCAATGCTTCACTGACAAATCTCGATGGGCTGGACAACCTGGCCGGTCGAATTTCTATTTTGTCAATTTGTGATAATGATGCTCTTGTCAGTATTGAAATTTTATCCGGATTGACCTCAATAGATGCCCTGTCTATTTCTGGAAACACTCAATTGGCCTCGCTTGAAGGGTTGTCAAACGTAACTGAAGTTGCTGAATTGTCTGTAAATTTCAACGATTCGCTTCTTTCGCTCGACGCGTTGAACAATGCTCAGGTCACAGACTATGTACAACTGGCAGGCAACGTTCTGATTCCCCAGTGTGAGGTGTTTGAGTTCCTCAGTCAGATCGATGACTACACCGGCGAAGTCTGCATCTACGACAATGCGCCGGATACCTGCGACGACGACACGGACAACTGCCCGCTGATGTGAGATCCCCTTTCTACCCGCGATCGGGCACCCCACCCGGGGTCCCACCTGAAAAAGAACTGGATTCCGGACTGATGTTCGGCTATTTTTACAGTTGAGTGTATGATTGAACGGAAAATGAACTACCGAACCCGGACCCTTGAATCCTTTTTCCTGAACGCCTCGGGTCAGTTTCCCGTGATGCTGGTGACCGGCCCCCGGCAGATTGGAAAGACCACTTTTCTGGCCCATCTCGCGGGAAAGGAACGGCGGGTGGTGACCCTCGACGACCCGCTGGTCCGCGCGCTCGCCGTGGATGACCCGGCGCTCTTTCTGCAGCGATTTCCGCCGCCGTTGCTCATCGATGAGATCCAGTACGCCCCTTCGCTGCTGCCGCACATCAAGATGGCGGTGGATAGCGATGGGCGCGCCGGCGCGTTCTGGCTCACCGGTTCGCAGCAGTTTCATCTGATGCGGGGCGTTTCGGAGTCCCTCGCCGGTCGGGTGGGCGTGGTGCAACTTCTCGGATTCTCCAACCGTGAACTGGTGGGCGACCCGATGTCCGCGCCATTCTGTCCGGACCCGAAAACGCTCAATGGTCGCAGGGAAGCGCCGCTGCTGCTTCCGGAGCTGTTTTTCAGGATCTGGCGCGGGAGCTTTCCGGCGCTTCATCAGAACGCGGCGGCCGACAGGGACATCTTTTACAGTTCCTATGTGCAGACTTACCTGCAGCGGGACGTGCGGGATCTGGCCAACGTTGGTGATGAAAGGGCCTTTCTGCGTTTTCTACGGGCCTGCGCCGCGCGAACCGGTCAGATGCTCAACATGCAGAACCTGTGTCGGGACTGTGACATCCACGCTGCCACCGGAAAGCGGTGGCTGTCGATCCTGGAAAGCTCCGGTCTCATCTTTCTGCTGGAACCGTGGCACTCCAGTTTCAACAAACGGCTGGTGAAGACACCCAGACTGTTTTTCCTGGACACCGGCCTTGCCGCGTACCTGACCGGGTGGACCACTCCGGAAACGCTCGAAGCCGGCGCGATGTCCGGTGCATTTCTGGAAACCTGGGTGGTGGGCGAAATCCTGAAAAGCTGGTGGCATAACGGCAGGCGGGCACCGATGTATTATTTCCGGGACAAGGACGGCCAGGAGATTGATATCGTGATGGAGCTGGATGGAACACTTCATCCGATTGAGATCAAGAAGTCGGCGAACCCGGGCAGAGATGCGATCCGCCATTTCCATGCGCTGGACACGCTGAAACGTCCCATCGGTCCCGGCGCGGTCATTTCGCTGGCGCCTCTGCGCATGCCGATCACCGCGTCTGCTGAGGCGGTGCCGGTGGGATTGATCTGACTTCCGGGCCTATTTCAGGATGCGGGAGATGCGGCCGAGGATGCTGTCGTCGTCTTCGCCGGTGAGCTTTTCAAGTTCGCCTTCGTCCAGCCACAGTCCGCCGCAGTGGAAGCACTTGTCCACGTAAACGGACCGGAAGTCGATTTCTTCGAGGGGCATGCCGCACTTGGGACAGTGCATGTAGTGGAGGGCCTTCATGTCCTCCTTTTCCTTCTGCGCCATCTCCTGGGCGTGTTTCTGCCGGGCTTCCTTCAGCTTTTCGGTTTCCATCCGGTGGAAATATTCGATTTCGTGGGCGCTGGGTCGCTGCATGGTGTCCTCTCAGTTCATGGGCCGCGCCTCGACCTGCACGGTGAGGCGGGCCGGCTTCCGGTTGCGGATGATATCCAGGGTCACCGCATTGCCGATGCCCGCCGTGGCTGTCATCCAGGCGAGCATGGACGGATCTGTGACGGGCTGTCCGTTGAAGGAGACAATGACGTCGCCGGGTCGCAGTCCCGCCTCGTGGGCAGGTCCCTCCCGGTAGATTTCGGTGATCAGCACACCCGAGGACGCGCCGGTCGCGGCGGTGACGTTGCGATCCAGCTCCCGGATGCCGACGCCGAGCCAGGCGGGGACCACGCGCCCCGAGCGCTTCAACTGGGGCACGATCATCTGCAGCATGCTGGACGGCACGGCGAACCCGATGCCCTGGCCTTCGGCGGTGATGGCCGTGTTCATGCCCACCACCTGTCCGGCGGTGTTGACCAGTGGTCCGCCGGAATTTCCCGGATTGATGGAGGCATCGGTCTGGATGAAGTTCTGGTACCCGTGATTGCCGCTGTCGCCCAGATCGCTCCAGTTGCGCCCCTTGGCGCTGACGATGCCCGCCGTGACCGTGTGGGCCAGACCGAAGGGATTGCCGATGGCCACCACCCATTCGCCCACTTCCAGCGCGTCCGAATCGCCCATGGTGACCGGGGTCAGGCGATCCGCATCGATGTGCAGCAGGGCCACGTCGCTGCCCGGTTCAATGCCCACCGGTGTGGCGGGCACCTGCCGTCGATCTTCGAGCTGGACCAGGATCTGCTGGGCGCCGCGGACGACGTGGTAATTGGTCAGCACGTAGCCCTGGGCGTCGATGATGAACCCGCTGCCGAGGGAGCGCTGGATCCGCTCCCGGTGGGTGCCCCCGAAGAGATCCTCGAACAGGGAAAACCCCCGTCGAACGCGCTCCTGCACCACCTGGGCGGTGAAGATGTTGACCACGGAGGGCTTGACCTTTTTCACGGTGGCCACAAAGGAGCCGGGCACATTGGGATAGATTACCCGGGGCGGCTCGGCCGGTGCCGGAGTTGACGGAGGGGCGGGCGGCGGATCGTCCTGTACTTTCTGGAGGGGCCGGCATCCTTGCGACAGGGCGGCGCAGGCCGACAGGGCGGCCAGAAAACAGACTATTTTGCGCATCCGCATTCGGTCTTGATTCGATCGTATTTCTTTTCGAGGTCGTCGATGAGACCTTCGAGGAGCCGCTCTTCGTCGCCGGAGAGGTTGCCCTGGGTCTTGGATCGCAGGAGCTTCAGGATGTCGATGGTCTGCTCCGCCATCAGCAGGTTCCGGCAGCAGCTCTGTTTTTCGGGATGGGGCGACAGGCCCAGGTGAAAGACGGCCGACGAACAGAGCGACAGCACAAACGTGTTGAAATCGATGGGAAACTCTTCGTCCTGCGCGTTCTGTGCGCGTTCGTCGTTCATAACATGATCTCCCGTCAAGCGTCGGCTTCTGCCCCGTCGTCGGGGGGTTCGACAATCAGCGTTTCGGCCTCTTTCTGCATGTCGGGCAGTTTGTTCAGGTGGGTATCCAGCTCCTTCTGGGACACGAGGCCCTTGCGGAGGTTGCGCTCAATCACCCTGACGTCGAGCAGTTTTTCCTTGTCGTGCATGTGGTTCTCCGTTTTCAATGGGATGGTCCGGCCGGCGGATTCAGTAAGAATGAAACCGCTGACAGTCAACACCTGTTTAATGGATGAACTGCACTTTTGCATTAAAAAACGGCGGGCGGCCGGGCGGCGCGGCACCCGCGAAACGGGGAGGACGGAGCATTCATGACCCTGCGGACGGACGAGGTGGGCGAGGTGCTGACCGTGGCCGCGTTGAACCGGAAAGTGCGGGCGGCGGCGGAACAGACCTGCAACGGCGTATGGCTGGAGGCGGAGGTGTCCCAGGCAAAGGTCTGGGGGCCCGGCCACATTTATTTTTCCCTGTGTGATCCCGGTGGAAAGGCGCAGGTGCCGGCGGTCATGTGGCGGACCAACGCCGTGCGCTGGGGCAGCCTGATCCGGGAAGGCACGCGGATCCTGGCCCTGGGCACGGCAACGGTGTACGAGGTGAACGGCCGATACCAGTTCATCGCCGAAAAAGTGCTGGCTGCCGGCGCCGGTGATCGGGCCCGGGCCCTGGCCGAGCTGACGGAAAAGTTACGCGCCGAAGGACTGCTGGCCCCCGAGCGGCGCAGGCCACTTCCCCGGTGGCCGTCCTGCGTGGGCATTGTGACGAGCCGGCAGGGGGCGGCCCTGCGCGATATCATCAAGGTGGCGTCCAGGCGGTTTCCCGTGCGGTTGCTGCTGTGTCACACCGCGGTGCAGGGGGCGGAGGCGCCGGCGGATATTGAGCGGGCCATCGGCACCATGGGCAGCCGGTCGGACGTGGACGTGGTGATTGTGGGGCGTGGCGGTGGCGGCATCGACGATCTGGAGGCTTTCAATGACGAGCGGGTGGTGCGGGCCGTGGCCGCGTGCCCGGTACCGGTGATCAGTGCGGTGGGGCATGAGGTGGACACCACGCTGACGGATCTGGTGGCCGATCGCCGGGCCGCGACCCCTTCGGAAGCCGCCGAACTGGCCGTCCCGGATGGTACGGCGGTGGCCGGTCAGCTGAACGCCCTGCGCCGGCGGATGGAGGATGGCGCGCACCTGCGGATGGCCGCCGAACGGGCGCGACACGCGGCGCTGCAGGGGCGAATGGTGGCGCGGGATCCCCGCACGCGGCTCCGGGCACAGATGAACCGGTTTTCCGCCTGCCGGGAGTTTCTGCGGGGCTGGCCCGATCACGCCCTGGGCGGACGGCGGATGGCGCTCATGAACGCATCCCACGGCGTATATCGCTGGCCGGAGCCCGCCCTGGCCCGCGCACGGGGACACCTCGGACAGCTGGGGGCCGGCCTGCAGGCCCTGTCTCCCCTGGCCAACCTGTCCCGGGGCTGGGCCATCGTGAGCCGCGGCGGCGTTGTGCTGAAGCGGGCAGATGATGTGAAAGCGGGCGAATCGATCCGCGTCCGGCTGGCCGAAGGGATGATCGACGCGGCCGTGACGGGTGTGGTCGGCACCGACGGAGGCACAAAGTGAACAGGGAAGACATTGTTGCACTGGATCGGAAACTGCTGTGGCATCCCTATACGCAGATGAAGGCGTATATCGAAACGACGGATCCGGTGGTGGCCGCCCGGGCGGAGGGCTTCTACCTGTACGACGTGGACGGCACCCGTTACATGGATGCCAATGGTTCGTGGTGGACCTGCATTGTGGGACACAACCATCCGGTGCTGATGGCGGCGCTGGTGGAGCGGACAAAAACGATGGTGCACTGTTCCTTTGCCGGCACCACCCACGAGGGCGCGGTGCGGCTGGCGCAGCGGCTTCTGCCCCTGTGCGGAAAGACGTTTTCAAGATTGTTCTTTTCGGACGACGGCTCCACCGCGGTGGAAGTGGCCATCCGCATGGCGGCCCAGTTTTTTTCCAACCGGGGGCAGGAGGACAAGCGGCGCTTCGTGACCCTGAGCGGTGCGTTTCACGGAGAGACCATCGGCGCCGCCTCCGTGTCCGGGGTGGAGGTGTTCCATGAGGCCCTGCGAGGGTTGTTGTTCGATCGCATCGTGCTGCCCTCGCCGGCGCAATCGGCCGCGCCGGACGGGGAGCCATGGTATGAAACGGCCTTTGCCCGGGCCCGGGAAATTCTTCTGGCGCACCATCGCCATGTGGCGGCAGTGATCGTGGAGCCCCTGGTGCAGGGTGCCGCGGGCATGCTCATGTATCCGGCCGCGTACCTGCGGGAGCTGCGGGCCCTGTGCGCGGAGCTGGACATCCTGCTGATCTGCGACGAGGTGTTTACGGGCTACGGGCGGACCGGTACGTTTCTGGCCCACGCGCAGGCGGGCGTGGAGGCGGACATCGTGTGCCTGGGCAAGGGGTTTTCCGGCGGCGAGCTGCCCATGGCGGCAACCGTGACCACGGAGCGGGTGTTCGAGGCATTTCTGGGAGATCCTTCGAAGACTCTCTGGTACGGCCATTCGTTCACGGGCAATCCCCTGGGATGCGCGGTGGCCAACGCCACCCTCGATGTGTTTGAAAATGAGCGGTTGATGGAACAGCTGCCCCTAAAAGCGGCGGTGGTGCAGCGGGGCCTGGACGGCATCGCCTCCCATCCGTGGGTGCGGGCGCCGCGCCGAACCGGGATTGTGGCGGCTTTCACGCTGGTCGATCCGCAGCGCCCGGACGACGGCGGGTATCTGAACGACGCGGGATGGCGCTTTTACAATGAAGCAAAGAAGCGGGGCGCCCTCATCCGTCCCCTGGGCAGCGTGGTGTACTTTGCCCTGCCCCTCACGGTGACCGTGGCCCAGATCGACGAACTCTTCTGCGTGGTGAAAGAGAGCCTGACGGCGGCCTTCGGGTGAGGTATGATGTGTAAAAAGAGAAACGCAACAGGGGAAGGAGAAAACCGATGAATGGTTTGAAATGGCTCGTTTTGTTGTGGATGGTTGCCGCCGCTCCGGCGTGCAGCGACGACCAGTCCGGGGACAGCGACGGGGACAGTGACAGCGATGCCGACAGCGACGGGGACAGCGACGGGGACAGCGACAGCGACAGCGACGGCGACAGCGACGGCGACGGCACCACCGGTTCCCTGACGGGCGTCCTGCGGGATTTCCGCGAGGACCATCCGGATTTCGAATATGAGATCGTCACGGAGACGGGCATCGTGGCATCTGACATCGGCAGCGACGGAAAGCCCGTGTACGCGGGAGGGCCCGACGGCACCGCCTCCACCACCGGCGAGGAGAATTTCAACCAGTGGTACAACGACGTGGAGGATGTGAACATGTCGATCCACTATGCGTTGACACTGACCAACGATGGCACTGGTCTGTACTTTTACGATAATCAGGAGTTCTTCCCCATCGACGACGAGCTCTTCGGCAACGAGGGAAATGCCCACAACTACCATTTCACCTATGAGCTGCACACGGAGTTCACCTACACGGGCGGCGAAGTGTTCACCTTTATCGGCGACGACGATCTGTGGGTGTTCATCAACGGACGGCTGGCCATCGACCTCGGCGGCGTGCACGGCCCGCTCACCGGCAGTGTCGAACTCGACGAACAGGCGGCGGACCTGCAGATTGAAGCCGGCAACCGCTACACCCTCGACTTCTTCTTTGCCGAGCGCCACACCTCCCAGTCCACCTTCCGCATCGAAACCACCATCGGCGATCTCGAAGAGATCATCCTGGAATAGCTGCGACGTCTGAAAAGGAACCATCATGCGAAAACAACCCGGCTACGCGATTCTCCTCGCCCTGACCATCGTCGCCACACTGGCGGCCCTCTCCACCATCATTCCTCAGGCGTCGGTGTCGAAGGACTGCCTGCTCGGCTACCGGGCCCACTGTTCGTTTACGCCCGTCAGCACGCTGCTGTGCCTGCTTGTGGCGGGCGCCTCCTGCCGCATCCGCGCAAAAAAGTTCAAAACCGGTTGAGCATGTCCGCCGGACAGGAATCCGCAATGGAGAGTGGAAAATGAAGAAGCCCGGAGTGACCGGATTTTTAGCACTTGTTGTCGTGATCAGCGGATTCATTGCCACGGCCTGCGGCAATGAGACCGGCAACGGACATTCCGACACGGATGTGGACAGTGATACCGACACGGATGCGGACAGCGATACCGACACGGATACGGACAGTGACACGGGGGCAATTGCCATCGACGCCGTTCCGATCTTTGAAGCGACGTTCGAGACCGGCAATCTCACGCCGGACATCGGCGGTCCGGAGCTCGTCAACGAGAACAACGGCGGCACTCTCTCGGTGGTGGACAACCCGTATCCACAGGGCGCGAACACGTCGAGCAGCGTCCTGATGCCGACCATCCCTCCGGGAACGAGCGTGCGGGCGGAGTACCACAACGGGACGCGCCTCGAAATGGACGAGAAGTCGTACATCTTCACCTGGAAAGAGCTGTTTCCCACCGATTACCTCGAAGGGGCGGACGTCTCATGGCTCGTGTACGCCCAGTGGAAGACGTGGCCCTGTGGCGAATACGACAACCCGTCCGTCTCCCCCTACGACACGGTCGATTACGCGACACACATCTGCGAAGGCGGCGGCATCTTCAACGATGTCGAAATGGACGCCGGCGATCTCTACTCCTATGAAATGCGATTCCGGGCCAACCCGGATTGCAACAACCTCCTGGTCAGCAATGACCAGGGCATCTGGCACACCTTCATCAAGGAAATCTACTGGACCAACACGGGCAACGGGTATTACCGCATCTACAAGAACGGGGAACTCCTGCTGCGCGTGGACAACGTAAAGACCCTCTTCGACGAGTTTCCCGCTGGTCTGGGCATCTGCGACCTCTACTTCGGCCTGGGCCTGTACGCCGCCTGGGCGGATGCGGGCCGGTCCACTATCCGCGTGTACATCGACGACATCCGGATTTACGACAAGGACGACGGCATCGAAGTGCGCGACATCTGCCCCGCGTGCATTGAGTGATCGGATACCGACGATGCGCGTGTGAAGGGCGCGACGGCTACAGATACTGGACTTCAGTCACCAGCACGGTGAGCTGCCAGATACCCGCAGACATGTCGTGCTGTAACCGGTCGGGAACGGTGCTCCGGAGCATGACAACCTGCATCACTGCACCGGTCGATGCATCCAGCATCCGCAGTGTGATGTCTTTTCTGGCAGACGACCGGTTTCCCGCTTCCGTCCACCATGTGCGGATGGACGCGGGTATCGCACCTGTGCCCTGAATGATGATGGGCTCTGACCCGTCTCCGGGTTTCGCCTGACCCTTGCCCGCGTTTCCAGAAGCACCGGCCTTCATCACCAGGGGGCTCGCCAGAATGAGGTATCCCGTATCCGTGATGCCGCTGATTTCCACCGTAACTGTCATGGGGCTGAGCGCACTGTTGCTCAGGTCCCGGCGTTTTTCCGCCGCATCGGTTGGACACCCGCAGACGAAGAGAATCGCGAACGTCGCGGCGGTGGTGATGCGGAGAACCCATTGTGACCGTCTGTTTTTTGCCATGTTGCCTCCTTGTTGCAGCAGTCGAAAAAAATATCTTACCGCGCCCGGCCGGGGAAGTCAGAAGGTTTTCGGGGTGTTGCACCACGAAAGGAAAATGAAGGCGTGATCATCCGACCCGCTCAGTCCCGGTGCAGTTTTGTCGCCGCCGGACGAAGCTCCCGTTTCTTTTCGCAGTATCCTCCTTCGCCGCAGGGATAGGGATCTTCAATACACTGGGCATCAGATCGGAATTGGATGGATGGGCCGCGACAATGCGAATCATCATCCGTATCGGTCATGAGATAGATGATGGTCTGAGAATCATCACAGATCTCTGAATCCCCGCATGTCGCTATCTGTTCGGTTGCGGCGGCGACACACCCGGCGGGGGTCTCCGGGTTTTCGTTGGTGGTAATGACGTTTTCAACACATCCCGCCTCGACGACTTCCAGAATCGTTTGTCGGTCCTCATCGCAGAACCGTGTACCGACCAGATCATTGCATGCCATCACCGGAAGTTCTTCTTCAAGAACGCATTCCGGTTCGATTTCTCCTGCAATGCAGGTGCCCGGGGCGCTGAAAAACTGCCAACCGCCGGACCCGTCCTGTGCGCATCGTGCGGTTGAGTCGTGTCGACAATCATAGCTGGATGGCGCACAGAAATATCCGGGTCCTCCTTCATCGCACACGCCTTCACCGGAATAGATGAATCCATCTGTTGAACAGACGGGCCTGTCCAGAAATGACACGTGACACGGGATGACACCTTCGTCGGAACAACCGCTGACTTCCATGGGAACTTCCCTGGCGAGACGTTCGATCTGCGAAGAGGTCATGGTTTCGAAATCCGGTTCTGTCGATACCGGCGGTTCCGAATCCGTTTCTTCTGTCGAGGTGACATCCTCCGGAACCTGGTCAGGAGATTCCTGCACTGTGTCACATCCGGTGTTCCAGAGTATCAGTTGCAACAGAACACCCGCGGTGATGAATGGCTTCATTTCCTGCCTCCTGTGGAATGGTATCATCTGGTTTAATCCCTTTGCCGAAATAAATGTGCACTTTATTTTTCCCGGGTGGGCACCCCTTCCGGGGTTGGGCACCCCTTCCGGGGTTGGCGGAATCATCTGGGAAAGGTGAGTTCGAGGGTGGCGTTTTCGGGCAGGCCTTCGCCGCAGAACTGGTAGACCACCTGACGTTGGCCGTCCGCCGTGACGGATTTGTGCAGCTCGCCGAAGGTGTAGGTGCGGTCGTTGCGCAGCGCTATTTGATTGCCCCTGATTTTTTTTGCGGCGTTCCCGCAGACGGTGCGCACCCCGGCGGAATTTTTCGCCGCATTCCCGATCCATTGTTCGAGGCCGGTTCCCCGGGTGAGGGGATGCCGGTTTCCTTTGCCTGCCGCGCGCACACAGGCGACGACTTCGTCCAGGGCGGCCTGCAGTGCCGGATCCGCCTTCTGTGCGGAGGCGACAGCGCAGGTGCGGATGATGGAAAACCCCGGATCGTCCGCGTTGATGGCGCTGGTGTGGGCCGGCATGGCGGAAGCCGCCGGCGGGGGATCGGGAAGGTCCGGTCGGGGTGTGGACGGCGTGCAGCCGGTTAACAGAAACAGGCACAGGACAGCGGATTGAACAGGGACAGCAGACATGGCGATGGCGTTCCTTTCCAGGGTCCCGGCAATCCCCCGGAACATCCCCGCTCCGGGAAGGGACCGGACACGGGCAGTCTGCTTTTCTTCGTCATCAAATGTAAAAAAACAGCAGTGTGAGCCAATTGTCCACATAGGATTAAGTGTAGGACAAAAGAACACATTTCGTGATATATTCCGCCAACTTGCGGGATAGGCCGTCGAGTGGTTCGGGTCACATTTTTTTCAATTATTTCGAATGCTTACGACGTTTCTTTACAATAGGGACATGTTTTTCGGGTTCGACCACGACAACGACTGCAACAACGACAAAAGGGATGCCCGTGGCTAAGCGCATCGGCCTGGCCCTGTTCGTCGTGGTGATGGTCATCGGCCTTCTGGTGGCCGGCGTCCTGTTGTTCGCCACCTCCTCCGCCGGGTCGAAGTGGATTTCGGACAAACTGAAACAGACCTTCCGCGAAACCGGTTTCGAGGTGGCGTTCACCAACATCGACCTGCAGTTTTTCCCGCCCCGGCTCGTGCTGGAAAACCTGCGCGCCGGCGGCATCGACATCGAGGCCGGGTGCCGCGTGGAAGAAGTCGAAATCGCGCCCGATCCGTTCGATCTGCTGGCCGGCCGGCTGACCGTGGAAGAAATCTACCTCGGTGCCCCCGACTGCCGCGTGTCCCTGAACGCGGCGGACATGGCCCGGCTGCGGGCGGCGTCGAAGGCCGGCGACGACAGCAGCGATCGCCTCGACCTCTCGTTTCTGCCGCCCTTTGACGTGGTGGCCCTTTCCGACGGCGTGTTCCACGTGGAGATCGACGATCCGGCGCATCTGGGAACCGTGGGGCTGGACGTGGACGGCCTGTATCTGGACATCACCGGCCGCGGCGAAGGACGACAGCAGATCGAAATCCGCGCCCTGCTGGAACAGGCTTCGGGCAGCTACCGGAAGGACGATGTGCAGATCCGCGAAAACCTGGACCACCTGGCCCTGCGCGCGGGATTGTCGGAGGAGGAGCTGGTGGTGCGCACCTTCGAAGGGCACATCGCCGGCGCGGTGCTGAGCGGTCGGGAGCTGCAGATTCCCATTCCCCTGAAGGGCGACCGGCTGAACGCCATGTTCATTTCGGTGGATGTGCCCCTCGACGTCCTCGGGCGACTGCCCATTCCCGCGCCGCCCATGAAGGGCACCGCCGGTTTCAGCGGACAGGTGGGCGTGGCGTTTCCCCAGGAAGGCCCGCCGGACGTGACGGCCCGGGGCGTCGTGCGACTGCGCAACGGCGCGGTGGATGTCTTTACCATCGGCGACGTGGACGGCACCGTGTCCTTCAGCAACCGGGGCGTGTCCTTTTCCGAACTCGAAATCCGCACCGCCGATGGCAGTCTGACCACCACGGGCAATGTGGATTTCAGCGAGGGCCTTCCCGTGGAAGCGGCGGTGGACATCGACGACATCGAGCTGGCCCGCCTCCTCGAAAACCTGGACCTGCCGGACGCCTACGCGATGCTGCGGATTTCGGGAAAGGTGAATGTGAAGGGGAAAATCCTGCCCCTCGAGCTGCGGGGAACGACGGATCTGGACACCCGGGATCTGGCGGTGTTCGACAAAGGCTTCACCCGGAAGAAAAAGGAATTTCTGCTGCAGGTGCCGAAGGTGCACGTGCGCGGGCCGTTTTCCATTTCGCCCGGCGGGTTCTTCGGAAAAAGCATCGCCGTGCGCAGCGGCAACTCCCGGGTGGAGACGGACATGCGGTTCGGCTTCAGCATGAAGTCGGGCTGGGACATGCAGATCCGCTCCGACCAGTTCGACCTTGCGGACGTGCGCAAAATCACCGGCTTCCAGGTAGGCGGTCAGGGTTCCCTCAGTTGTCGCATCAAGGCGCCGGGCTACGGGACGCCCGTCATCGATGCGGAAGCGGCCTTCCGGCGGTTCCGCTTTGCGGGTTATGACTTCAACCGCGTGAAATCGAGCATCCGGTTCGACGGACAGAAACTGCTGTTCGAGAGCATCGATGTGTGGGGGCGCGAGAGCCATTTCGGCTCGCAGCAGATCGCCCTGGACTTCGACGCGCCCGGTGGACTCGCCGTGGCGGTGAAGGTGGACATCGAGCGAGCGGAGCTGGACGATATGGCGCGTTCCTTCCACGTGGACACAAAGGGATGGGGCTCGCCGGGCGGATTCGTGGCGGGTACCATGGACATCACCTACGCGGCGAAACCCGAAAAGCTGCTGGTCACCACCGCCCTCTCCCACGAAGGTCTCACCCTCTTCAACGAGGTGTTCGGCCCCGGCGTCATCGAGGGAACGTACGACACGGGCGCTCTGGTCCTCACGCGGCTCGATATGTCCAAGGGCAGAGGGCGCGTGGATCTGAGCGGCGCCATGGCCGCGGACGGGGCGCTGAACTTTGTCGGCCTGGCGACGGACGTGGCGCTGGAAGATATCGTGTTTCCCGCGGTGAGCGATCTGGAAGTCACGGGCCGGGGGCAGGTCTACGCCGTGCTCAAGGGCACCGTGGCCCATCCCCGGGGGGAGATGACCGTCCGGCTGTCGGACACCGTGCGCAAGGGACTGCGCTACGGGCCCAGCGAGATGGAGTTGACCCTGGACGGGGACCGGTTGACTGCGCGGGGCACGGTGGCGGGACGCTCCCTGGTGCTGGAGCACGGCGTGGCGGATTTCGGCGACAACCGCTTTGCCCTGGAGGCGTTCGTGAGTGACCTGGACGCCGTGCGCCTGCTGGGACTGGACCGGACCAGCAGCGACATCGGCGTTCTGCTGACGGGTGAAATGGACGTGCAGGGAAACCTGAGCGGCCCGCCAAACCTCACGGGCCAGGTGCGGATGTTCGACCTGTCCCTGCGGTACCGGGATATCACGCTGCACAACCGGGCGCCGGTGGTGGTGGACCTGCGCAATAACCGCTTTCTGGTCAGCGCTTCAAAGTTCAGCGGAAAGAACGTGGCGGTGGAAGTGGAAGGGGACGCGGGCCTGTCCGACCTGCGGCTGGTGCTGAAAGGCGCTGTGAATCTGCAGGCGGTCACGGAGCTGACGGATCTGGTCAGTCGGGCGGAGGGAAAGCTGGGGTTCAACGTGGTTGTCAGCGGTCCCTATGACGACCTGAGCTTCCGCGGCAATGCCGAGGTGGCGGACGGCGCGTTTCTGGTGGACGGATTCCCCAACGAAATCAGTGACGTTAAAGGAAGGGTGGAACTCGGCGCCAGCGTCATCCGGTTTGACGACTTCTCAGCCCGCAGCGCCGGCGGCGTGCTGGACATGGACGGGTGGATCGCACTGAAAGGGGGCGCCATGGACGACTACCGCTTCCGGCTGCGGCTCGCCGATCTGGAGCTGACCGTCCTCGAAGACCTCAACCTGCGCGTCTCCACGGTTAAGGACGGGCTCGTGATGGCCCCGGGAAAGAAGCGCAAACTGCCCTTTGTCAGCGGCGACGTGGAAGTCTCCAACCTGAAGTACACGCAGGACGTCCACATCATCGAGGTGTCCGACCTGAACGTAACGGGTCTCTCGGGCAAGCGCCGCGCCACGCGCAAACCGCGGCTCTTTGATCGAAACAAGGACGTCTTTGAATACGACATTCATCTGCACGGGGATCGGAATCTGGCCATCGTCAACAACCTGCTGGACACCCGTTTGCGCATCGACGACCGGGACGATCCCCTGCGCCTGGTGGGCTCCAACCAGAGCGTGGGATTCCTCGGCAGTGTGGAGAGCCAGGGCGGCACTGTGCGGTTCGCGGGCAACACGTTCGAAATCCGCAACGCCGCGGTGACCTTCAAGGATTCCCTGCGGCCGGACAATCCCTTCTTCCGGGTGACGGCGGATACGGAGATCCGGGATTGGAAAATCACGATTACGGCGGAGGGCACCGTGGAAGAATACGAAGTGTTCCTGTCGGCCCAGCCCTGGCTCTCCAAGGAAGACGTGATCATGCTGCTGCTGACCAAGATGCTGAAAGAGGAGCACGCCCAGTTCGGCAGCACGGGCCTCTCCATGTCTCTCGCGCCGATTATCGAGAATGTCAGCTCCGGCGTCATTCCCGTGGAGGTGAGTGTGTACAGCGAGTATTCTGAAAAGGCCGGCGGTGACACCACCCGGGTGGCCCTGGGCCGGAAGCTGACGGACCGGTTGTGGGTGCAGGTGTCCTCCAGCATCGGCCAGGGGCAGGACGTGGAAGGGCTGCTGACCTATCGCATCAACGACAACCTGTCCCTGTCGGCCAGTTATGATAACAAGGACGAGTCCAGCAAGACCGGCAACTGGGGTCTCGATCTCAAGTTCCGGCTGGAGTTCTGATCGATGAATCGCGTTGCGCCGTTTCTGGTTCTGCTGTTGTCCGCCACCGCTCTGGCGCAGGACGCCGTGCTGCCCGACGCCGCCCCGGTGGAATCGCCGGACGCCCCGGTGGAATCGGCGCAGGCCCCGGCGCTGGAGACGGCGGAGAACACAGCGGGCCGCGCCCTGTTTGAATCCCTGGCGCCGCTCCTCAGCGTGGACATCCCCGGTGAAACCCAGCAGGTGCCGGGCATTGCCTTCGACGAGCTGGAGGCCTTTTTCGGCCAGCCCGTCGTCCGCATCTTCACCCCGTCGCCGCCCCCCGGATTCGAGCCTTCAAATGATGCGGGCATTCTGCTGGGTACGGTGCTCACCAGGCAGACGGCGAGGCGGATGGCGTTGAACATCTGGGAAACGGGGCGATATCGGGAAATCCACATCCGCGCGCAGAAGGAAGGGATCGGCGTGGCGCTGGCGCTGCACGTGGAACCCATGTTCCGCATGGTGCGGACGCAGCTCTCGGGCAATAGCGCGCTGGACGATGCCCGGGTGAAGCGGGCCATCAACTTCATTCCCGGTGCCACCGTGGTGCCGTCGGACGAGACGATGGTCGCCCTGCGGGAGCGTCTGGAGGAAGAGTACGATCGGCGCGGCTATCCCGACGCCCGGGCGGCGATCCGGCTGGAAACCGCCGAAGTGCCCGGTGAAGTGGTGTTGCGGGTGGAAGTGGACGAAGGCGCGCCGGATCGCTTCACCGTCGTGTCCCTGAAGGGCCTGCCCGACGATTTGAGCGAAGAGGAGATGCTGCGGCGCGCCGACCTGAAGAAGGGCATCGTCAAGGACGACCTGCTGGTGAAGGAAGCCATCGAAAAGCTGGCCGCGGTCCTCTACGAGCGGGATTATCCGGACGCGGTGGTGCTGGAGAACTACAGCTTCGCGCGGACCGGGAGCCATTCCCTGCGGCTGATCATCACCGTCGTACCGGGCATCCGCACGAAGGTGCGCGTGGAGGGCAACCGCCGTCTGCGGGAGAGGGCCCTGCGCGCCCACGTGTTGTCGTCCGGCGCCTTCCGCAGCTCCCCCGAGGGCGTTCTGGCGGCGGTGGCAAAGCTGCAGGATTTCGCCGTCCGCCGGGGACTCTTTCACGCCACGGTGACCGCCGAGCGCCACTGCCACGCGAATGCCCTGCGCTATTATCCCGCGGATCCGCGGTATCGCTGTCGCCCGGGCGCCGCCTGGCAGGAAATCGTGTTCTTCCTGCGCGAAGGGCCGCCGGTGGAAGTAGAAGAGATCTATATCAATGGAAACGAGTTCTTCTCCGAGCGGGAGCTGCGTGAGGAGGTGTTTGCGTTCATGGCCGAGCGCAACGCGCCGCAGGACACCTTCGAACCGTTTTCGGCGGGCCTCCTCGACAGCGCCGTGTCCCGTCGCGCCGGTACCCGCCGGACCAGCGGCAATCGCACGGTGTTCGAACGCCCCGACCGTGTCTATGTGCGGGAGCACTACCTTGAGGCCACCGGCCACCTGCAGGACATTTACAAGGAAGACGGCTTTTTGTCCGTTGCGGTGGATGACACCTGCCTGCCGCAACAGATGGCGCCGCGGCAGTACCGGAACGAAACCTACCTGCCCCTGAAAATGCCCGCGGTCGACGATGGCGCGGACGGTGGGGTCCCCTGCGTGTGGATGGACGGCGAACGCCGGGGCATCCTGGTGGAATTTTTCGTGCGCGAAAACACCAGAACCCTCATCCGCAAGCTGGAAGTCCGGGGCAACAACCCCGACGTGTTCACCGCCAGCGCCCTGCTCGACATCGGCAGTCTGGCCATCGGCGATGCCTACAATGAATACCGGATCCGGGTGGCTGCCGGCGACATCGACGATGCCTACAAGGACGCCGGGTACATGTTTTCGTCGGTGGCCTGGAGCAGCAGCGTGTCAAAGGACGGCAAGGCGGCGGACGTGACCCTGACCGTGGAGGAAGGCCCGAAGGTGCATGTCAACGCCATCCTCATCAACGCCGAAGATACGAATCGCTGGTTCATCGCGGACAACCTGGGATTCCACTCCGGGGACGTGGTGACGCCGAAGCTGCTGGCC
Source organism: Deltaproteobacteria bacterium (assembly GCA_029565915.1). GTDB lineage: Bacteria > Myxococcota_A > Polyangia > JAAYKL01 > JAAYKL01 > JAKQNG01. Next base: position 3,405 of record JAKQNG010000264.1, on the reverse strand, counting down.
GAAGCGCGCCGCCGGGTGCTGGCCATCGGCACCTTCAATTCGGTGACGGTGCAGATGCAGTCCCCCACCACGGTGAGCGAACGCAAGAACATCGTCGTCACGGTCATCGAGCGCAAACCCCAGTACCTGGAGCTGCGGGCGGGCGTGGCCACGGAGGAAGGCATCCGGGGCGGGTTTGAATGGGGCCACCGGAACATGGGCGGGCTGGCGATTGCGTCCCAGCTGCGGATGCGGGCGAATTTCCGGCATCCGGATGTGTGGTTCTTCGGCCCGGACGCGCAGGAATTCAAGGAAGATCTCGAACAGCGCTGGGCCAACCACCAGGACGACATGATCGCGCGGTCGTTCCTGTGGTTTGAGTGGTACGTGCTGCTGGGCATCAAGACCACCAACGTGCCGGGCACGGGCGGGTTGCTGGGTACCGGTTTTGATATCACCTTTGAAAACGTGAACCGGCGCGGATACAGCGCCATGTCCATCAAACCCTACTACCGCCTCACCTCCAACTACCTGCGGTTCCTCCCCATCGAGCTGAAGACGGGCGTGGAAGGCACCATTGTCATCCCGTCCCAGGATCCCGACGTGAACGACGACATTCTGGGGCGATACCGGTATTCAAGGCTTCCCTCGGGAAAGGCCCTGTTCTTTGTCACGAGCCTCTCGGTCTCCGCGGACTTCCGGGACAACCCCCTCGATCCGCGAAAAGGGGTGTTCGCCAACATCCGGGGCGATTACGTGCAGTTCCTGCGCACGGAACGACAGGCAGAGGACGTGGACCGGCAGTCGCGGTACATCAAGGCCATGGTGTCCCTGTCCGGTTACATTCCCTTTGCGCGCAAGGCCAACGTCATTGCCCTGTCCGCCAGCGCCGGCTACATGTTCCACCTCACCCCCGAGTCCACCGCGTGGGCCGATCGCTACTTTTACATGGGCGGCGTATCGACTCTGCGGGGATTCGCTTCCGATGCCGTGGTGCCCCAGGACATCTACTATGCGGGACTGGACAATCCGGACATCGAAGTGGAAAACGAACTCGGTGGCGAGGCCATGTTCCTGCTGCGCTCGGAGGTGCGGCACGATTTTGGCAAGAACGTCATCGGCGCGGTCTTTGCCGAGGCGGGGAACCTGTGGCGCGACACGAAGAATTTCCTGCGCAACAAGGAGCGGGATCCGGCGCCGTGGTTGCTGCGGCCTGTGGGAGGGCTGGGGATTCGCTACAATACCCCCGTGGGGCCCATCTCCTTCGATGTGGGGTTGAATCTCGACAAGCGCAAGTACGAATCCCGGTGGGCCTGGTACTTCTCCATCGGCTCCGCGTTCTAGGTGATGTTGTGGGGTCCCGCAGTCCGGCCTGGTTTCATGAGCAGTGGATTCAGGCGAGGACCGACCGGGTCGCACTGCTGGTGGTGGATGAAATTCAAAAAGTGGAGAACTGGTCTTCCGCGGTGAAGCGCGTGTGGGATGAACAGGTGCGTGGGGGAGATGTCATGGACCTCGTGCTTCTTGGATCGAGTTCTCTGGCCATCGGACGCGATGCCCGGCTCGATGCCGAAGAAAAGGGAAGGGCGTTCGAACTGGCAGTGGGGGCCGCGCTGCTGCGCCTTCCCGGGCGCGTGTACTACTGGCGTCATGGAATCCATGAAGTGGACTACGTCTACGAGTGGCAGAAAAACGTGACTGCGGTGGAGGTCAAGTCCGGTCGGCGCAGGAGGGGCAGAGGCCTTCTTGAATTCGAAAAACAGTTTCCCGGATCCGCGTCCGTCATCATCACACCGGAGAATTTTGTGCATCTGGAGACACTGGTATCCGACCCGCTATGTACCACGCCACAGTAATCGCCGATGCAGTCCCGCAGTCGTTCAACGGTGATGGTCCCGTCGTATTGCTGGGCACTGTCATTGGACAGGCGGGCATGGTAGATCTCCTGAGGCGCAATTGTTCCGGATGTCGCCATCGCAGACGACTTTTCCTCACCGCATGCACCCAGCAGCCACACCGTACTCCACATAACCATTGATATATTTCTGACAAACTGTTTCATGGCAGTCCTCTCTTTCTCAATTCATTTCTGTAAATATTGTATATGTTGCTAACATTATTTACCTTACGCACATTGCCCTAATGGAAATCGATGCATCTGCGCACCCTTCATAGGAAGCGATTGCATTCCATTCAATCGTGACTGTCTCACCGCCTTCATCACCGTTCAGTGAATATTTGAACCGATAATCGGAACTTCCATTGCATTCGTTCGCTGTCCAAAGAATCCATCCCAACGTGTATTGAAACATATCCTTGCAGGGGCTGCTGTTCTGACAGCGGTCACACCGGATGTACTTCGTCGTTTCGATGCAGTTCTCCAGCAACCCTGCAAACTGATGGACAGTCGGCAAATGGAATCCTTCCGGACATGCATCCTGCGCATCAGCGAAGGAGTATTTCATCCCACTCTCCGTACACACACCGCCCACCGGCGATGTTCCCAAAGCACAGGTCCAGCATTTCAGAGTGCCCGGTTGCGGGAGATATTGATCTGACGGGCACTGGCAGCGATCGCCGACTCCACCATCACACGTCTCGCAGTCCGCACCCGTCCATTCCCCTCCGCAGGCCGCACAATCCTGGTCCGGATCCCAGTTGCCCGGACACACATCGCAGTTCGTCCCCTCCCAGTGATTGCGGCACGAACACTCCACATCCCCCGGCGTCCCCGTGCACGACGCCCCGTCATCGCAGCTCTCCTCCAGCCCCGCCTCCACGTCGTCCGTCAGCGCGCACTCGTCAAACCAGTGAATGCTGTCGTCCGCACCGCAGTCCAGGTACGCATCGCTCTCGCAGCAGTCCGCATCCGTCAGCCCGATGTCCCGGCACTGCGCCGGCGCTTCACACGCCAGAATGATCCGGTCCGTCTCATCGCAGGAGTTGTAGGCCCACACGTCCCCGTTCAGACACCGGCGGTACACATCCCTGATGCACCGGCAGTCCGCGTAGTCGTCTTCTTTTTCCACGCACTCCTCGCCCCCTTCGCAGGTGTCGAGCTGCGCAATGGGCGTCTCCCCGTCGTAACACCAGGGAGCGTCGCCGTAGCAGCGCGCGTGCTGCCCGTCCGGACACGGATTCTCATACGCCATGGTGTCCGTATCTTCCGTCTCCGTATCGCTGTCCGTGTCCGAGTCACTGTCGCTGTCGGAATCGGTGTCACTATCCGAGTCGGTATCTGCATCCGAATCGGAATCCCCATCGGTGTCGGCATCCGTGTCCGTATCCGCGTCGGTATCCGTGTCCGCATCGGTGTCCGTGTCGCCGCCATCGCCGTTGCTCGCCTTGCCGCAGGAAGCCAGCAGCAGAATTGCAAACGAAACCAGAAAAATGCGGACAGTCATGACAACGCTCCTTCTCCCGGCG
>JAKQNG010000205.1 GCA_029565915.1 Deltaproteobacteria bacterium | reverse complement strand
ACCTCGGTCCTGTGGAGATCGCATTGTTGAACGACTCGCACAGAGAGATTGTCCCCTACCGGAGAATCCAATTGGCCACGAACAGAGTGTTACCAACGTCCCCGGTCTAAGTGTTACCAACGTCCCCGGTTGACACAGCGGAAGGCGCGACGGCGGAAGGCGGACTACCGTTCTGTTCGATAGCGGCGAACCGCTTTCAGGTGGTCCTGATAGGTGGTCGAGAATGTGTGACGGCCATTTTGGGATACGACAAAATACAGATACGGCACGTCGGGCGGGTCGGCGGCAGCCCGGAGGGCAGGCAGGCCGGGGGAACAGATGGGGCCGGGGGGCAGGCCGGGATGACGGTAGGTATTGTATGGATTCTGTTCGTCCAGGAGCTGGGCGTGGGTGAGGATTCCTTTGAATGCCCTGCAGGAAGGCGGGGAAGGCAACACGAACGCATCACATCCGTAGGCCACCGTCGGATCCGCCTGCAATCGCCGCGAGGGAAACGTTGCGCCATCCAGCCGCTTTGCATACACGCCGGCGATGACCGCCGCTTCTTCGGGAATCTTCGCCTCCGCCTGCACAATGGAGGCAAGCGTCACCGCAGGAAGCAGCTCTTCTGTTTTCAGCCCGAGGTCCGCCGTCTTTTCCTTGAAATTGGCATGCATTCGCGCCAGCACGTCCCGGGCCGTGACGGATGCAGAAAAATAATACGTGTCGGGAAACAGGAATCCCTCCGCGGTCTGTGCCGGAATGCCCAGGGCCGCGAGCAGCGCCGGATCCAGCGCAGCCGCCCGGAAATCCGCCATTTTCACCAACCCCAGTCCGTCGAGCAGCGCCGCTGTCTGGCTGAGTCGAAATCCCTCCGGAATCGTCACCCGGATGCCTTTTTCGCTCCCCCGGCCCGATAATACCTTCAGGATCTGCAGCGGGGTCATGTCATCGCGCAGGACAAAGCTCCCGGCCTGCAACCCGGGCATGCGGCCCGACAACCGCACGTACAGCGCAAACCGGCCCCCACTCTCCAGCACTCCGACCCGAACCAGCTCCCGTGCGATTTCATCCGGACCCGCGCCCCGCCGCACGATCACCTGCTTTTCCACGCCTTCGCCGGGACCCGGCGCCCGGGGAAACCGGACCAGAATGTCATGAGCGGTAAACGCAACGGCCGTCAGCAGCAGCACGCCCAGTGAAATGAGCCGCAGCTGCGTGCGCGACACGCGCTGTTCATTTCTGCGCGGTGCGTTGTTCATCGAGATATCCCTGCAGAATCAGCGCTGCCGCCACTTTGTCCACCACATCCTTCCGTTGCGCGCGACGCACGTTGCCGCCAATCAGCGATCGGTCGGCGGCCGCTGTTGAAAACCGCTCGTCCCGGAAGATGACATCGACGTCCAGCCGTTCTGCCAGTGCTGTTCCCAGTGCTTTTGCCCGCCGGGCGCTGTCACCCCTTTCGCCACCGGACATGGACAGGGGCAGCCCCACCACCACCTGCCGCACGCCATGGGCTGCACACAGGGCCCCAATCGCCGCCACCACCTCCCCGGCCTCTGCTTCAATGACATCCAGGGGAGATGCGATGATTCCGTCCTCGTCAGACAGGGCGACGCCGACGCGTACACTTCCCACGTCCAGACCGAGAATCCGCATCACAGTGGCCAGTTCGCCCGGGGGGCGAGGTCCATGGCGCTGCGCTCTCCTGCCTGCAGGGCGAGAAGACCGGCGAGCGCAATCATCGAGGCGTTGTCCGTGCAGCGCTTCTTCGGTGGTGCGAACAGCTGCAGGTCCTTTGTGGCGCACACCTCCGCCGCGTGCCGTCGCAGTCCGTCGTTGGCCGCCACGCCACCCGCCAGCACCACCCGGTCCACCTGACGACTGCGGGCCGCCATGACCACCTTGCGCACCAGAATGTCCACCACGGATTTCTGGAACCCGCGGACAATGGCGTCCACCTGTTCCCGGGACGGCCGTCCCATCTGCGCCACCCGCTGGGCCACCGCGGTCTTCACTCCCGAAAAACTGAACTCGTAATTGTCCCGCTGGCGGAAGGCCGTGGGAAATTCTTCCATCTCCCCTTCCTGCGCGGCCATCCGGTCGATCACCGGACCACCCGGATAACCGAGGCCCAGCAGCTTGGCCACCTTGTCAAAGGCTTCGCCCGCCGCGTCGTCCCTGGTCTGGCCCAGACACTCGATGTCGTTCCAGTTCCGCACGTGATAAATCGCCGTGTGGCCACCGGACGCGAGGAGCGCCATGTAGGGAAATTCCGGAATCGGTGTTCCCGTGTTGTCCAGGAGGCGGGCGGCGAGCAGGTGTCCCCGCAGGTGGTTGACGCCGACAAACGGAACCTTTTTTGCCATGGCAATGGTTTTGGCAGCCTGGAGGCCGATGACGAGGGAGCCCAGCAGGCCGGGGCCCGCAGTGGCCGCAATGCCGTCGATGTCGTCGAGGGTCACGCCTGCCTCCGACAGGGCCGTCGCGATGACCGGCAGCACGCTGACGATGTGCCGTCGGCTGGCCAGCTCGGGCACCACGCCGCCATAGGCGCAATGCACGTCCACCTGCGACGCAATGCAGTCCGACAGCACCCGGTTTCCATCGATGACGGAGGCCGCGGTTTCGTCACAGGAGGATTCGATGCCCAGTACCCGCATACCTGCCGCCATACCAGACCCGACGCGCCATTGTCTCTTTTTTTCATGCATCCTCTGCCCGGGGTGGTTAGAAAGGCCCTGCACCGCATTGTCAGGCGGGGAAGGAGCGCATGTCATGAGTGACCGCAAACAGCAGATTCTCGAAAAACTGTCCGCCATCATGGATCCGGACCTCGGGCGGGATATCGTATCGCTGGGATTCGTCAAACAACTCACCGAAGAAGACGGGCGCGTGTCGTTTACGCTGGAGCTGACCACGCCCGCATGCCCGCTGAAGGAGAGCTTCCGGAGCCGCGCCGGAGAACTGGTGAAGGAACTCGATTTTGTGAAGGATGTGACCGTCACCCTGTCGTCGAAACCGCGGGTGTCCCGTCCCGACGGACCGTCCGGACTGCGCGATGTGCGGCGCATCATCGCCGTTTCCTCGTGCAAGGGCGGTGTGGGAAAATCCACAGTGGCGGTGAACCTGGCGTACGCCCTGTCCGCCGCGGGCGCCGCTGTCGGCCTGCTGGACGCCGACGTCTACGGGCCGAGCCTGCCCACCCTGACGGGCGTCCACGCCGAAGGACTCATGCAAAAAGACGGTCTCATCGTGCCCCTGGAAAGCAGCGGGCTGAAGCTCATGTCCTTCGGCTGGGCGACGCCGCCCCACAAGGCTGCTGTCATGCGCGGTCCCATGGTCTCATCCGTCGTCACCCAGCTGGCGGCGCAGACGGACTGGGGCGCCCTCGATTACCTGGTGGTGGATATGCCGCCCGGCACCGGGGACATCGCCCTCACCCTGACCCAGAAGCTGCCCCTGTCGGGAGCGGTCATTGTCACCACGCCCCAGAAGCTCAGCACAGTGGACGTGGTCAAGGGCATGCAGATGTTCGAGACCGTCAACGTGCCCACCCTGTGCATCGTCGAGAACATGAGCTGGTTTGAATGCAGCGGCTGCCACCAGAAGCACCGTCTTTTCGGGCAGGGCAGCCTGGCCGCGCTCAAGGAACAATACGGCATCGAAAACACCTTCGAGCTGCCCCTCCTGCCCCAGGTGGCCGAGAACTGCGACCGGGGCGTGCCCACCATCGTGGCGGATCCGGAAGGAATTCTGTCGAAGACGTTTTCCCGGATTGCGGCGGCCGCCGTGCAGGAAATCGAAAAAATTGAAAACAACGGCATTTCGATTCCGGAAGTGACATTTGTGAAAGGCGAGGGGATCGTCGTGACAAAGGGAAACGAGCGGCGGGTGATCGATCCTGCGGATCTGCGACGGCGGTGTCGCTGCGCGTCCTGTCGCGACGAATTCACCGGTGAACCCATCCTGAACCCCGGGAGCATCGCTGCCGACATCATCCCTTTGCGCATTGAAAAAATGGGCAATTACGCGGTGGCCATCGAGTGGAGCGACGGCCATACCTCCTCCATCTATTCCTACAGCAGCCTGTAACGGCTTTCCTGAAACGGCGAAAGCCCGGTCGCGGGACCGGGCTTTCTGTATGTGGAACCGCGTCGTGCGCGGCAGAAGGCCCGACCGTGATGTGATGATGATCATCGACGAATTCACGGTGCAGTATCCCGAAGTGGATGTGGTGAACATGACCGCGGTCATCGGCGACGGGCAGGTGGCGCGGGAAACACTGCTGGAGCGAATGGACGCCAACGATCCGCCGGACGTGTTCCAGCTGGGCCCCAGGGATTTTGAAGTCTGGGTGGAATACGGCGGCGACGCGGCGGACAACCGGCTGGAGTCCCTTGACGACCTGTTCAACGCGGAAGGCTGGACCACCCTGTATCCGGCCGGCGTACTCGAAGTGCTGCAGTACGACGGCGTGTTCTACGCGGTGCCCGTCAACATGCACCGGCAGAATTCCCTGTTCTACAACACGGAAATCGTGGCCACCCCGCCGGCGACGATGGCGGAATTCCTCACCCTGGCCGAAGAACTCAACGGGGACGGCATCGTTCCTCTGGCGGTGAGCGCGGGCACGGGGGGCTGGACCCTGGAAATCATCTTCTTCTCCATCCTGTCGGGAACCGCCGGGGCGGAATTCCACAACACGTTCTACACCGGCAATGCAGACATGAGCGACGCGGCCACCATCGCCACCCTGGAAGAGGCCCTCGCCAACTACCAGACCATCATCGGCTATGCGAATGCGGATGCCGGCGACCTGGGCTGGGACGCGGCAGCGGGACTGGTGGCGGACGGCACGGCGGCCATGTACATCCACGGCGACTGGGCCAAGGGATACTACGTGTCCCTGGGGCTCACTCCCGGCGTGGACTTCGGCGCCGCACCGGCACCGGGCACGGCGGACGAATTCATTTACAACGTGGACACCTTTGCGCTGTGCGCGGGCGCTCCCAACCGCGAAAACGCCCTCAACTTCCTGCGGGTGGTGGGTTCCGCCGACGCCCAGGGTGCGTTCAACCAGCTGAAGGGTTCCACCCCCGTGCACCCGGACGTGGATATCTCCGCCTGGGACGACGTGGCCACCAGCACCGTCGATCACCTGGAGTCGGCCACCATCCTGCACAACGTGGAAATCAATCAGTTCTCGGTGCCCGGCGCCACGCCGGAGGATGCGGCCGTGGGCATGGCGGACCAGCTGCTGGCCCTGTACAACGGAGACATCACCGATGCTGACCTGATCACCTGGATCGTGGACAACTACGCCGTTGCAACGACCAGGTAGGAGGGCCTTCATGAGGATGCGCCCCGCGCCATCGATTCCGGTTCTGCTGGCCGTCGGCCTGCTGCTGTTCTCCTGCGTCGAGGACGGGGACCAGGTACCGGCAGATGCGGTGCGCGTGGGGCTGCTGCTCCCCTTCACCGGGGAGGATGCGGCCATCGGAACGGGCTATGAACGGGCCGTGCTCATGGCTGTGGATATCATCAACGGCCACGGCGGGCTCGGCGGGCAACCCGTGGCGCTCATCACAAGGGACACCCACTCGGATCCGGAACGGGCGCTGGCCTCGGCGCAGGCGTTGCTCGACGAAGGCGTCATCGCGATCATCGGTCCGGAAAACGCCACCGTTGCCCGTCGCATCCTGCCCCTCCTTGACGCGCAGGACGTTCCCCTCATTTCGCCGGTGGTCTCCGGGTCGGACAACATCGTCCTGTCGGCCGATTACCGCTGGATCCGCCTCGCACCCTCTGCGGCCCTGCTGGGCCGCACATCTGCCAACCACCTGTACGACAGCGGCGTCCGACAGATCAGCGTGGTGTATGTGAACGAAGACTACAATTTCGACTACTCGGCCGCCCTGGTGGAACGGTTCCTTTTCCGGGGCGGCCTTCTGTCCGCCAGCGTTCATATCGACGAATCTTCGCTCGGCTATGAGGATCAGGTGGACGAGCTGACGCGCAGCGCCGGAAGGGACGTGGTGCTCGCCCTGCCGACGGAATCCGCCGCCCGCTTTGTCAACGAGCTGTTCACCTCCGGCGGAGAAGACTGGAACTGGTTTCTGTCGCCCACCCTGGAAACTCCCGTGTTCATCCAGAACACCTATCCGGGCGTCCTCGACGGGGCCCGGGGCGTGGGGGTGGATGTCAGCCAGCGGGATATGGCCTTTGCCCGGCAGTTCGAACAGCGCTTCGGCCGCATGCCCGACGATGGCGCCTGGTTCTACTATGATGCGGTGGCCCTGCTGGCCTTTGCCATTGAATCGATGGCGGCTGCCGGAGACCCGCCGGACGGGGCCTCCCTTGCCCTGGCGGTCATGGAAGCGGCAAAGACCGCGGGCGTGCTCGTGGACTGGAACGAGCTGACGCAGGGTCTGGACTACGCGCGGGACGGGCGCAAGGTGTCCTACCGGGGCCTGACGGGACCTTTCCTGCTGGACGCAACCGGACAGCAGATGCGGGCACCAACCTCTGTGTGGACCATCGAAGACGGAGAGATTGTGACCCATGAGTAGACGGACACCGCACACCTTTCCCACGCCCATGGGACTGACACTGGCGGTCCTGCTGCTGTCCTGTCCGATCCGATCCCTTCTGGCGCAGGAACCGGATCCGGATGACATGGCGGAGCGGATGATGGCCGCGTCCCTCGAAGAACTGCTCGCCACTCCCGTAGAAGTATGGAGTGCCACCCGGACGGCGGAAACGCTGGAGAGCGCCCCTTCCGTGGTGGACGTGGTGACCGCCCGGGACATCCGCCTGTGGGGGATGCGCAGCGTGGCCGAAGTCCTCCAGTACACGCTGGGGTTCTACCTGGTGGACGACCACGTATTCCCGGACACAGCAGTGCGGGGCGTGGCCGGAGGCCTCGGCTCGGAAAGCGGCACCATCAAGGTGATGGTCAACGGTCGCTCCGTGGCCTTCCGGACCACGGCGGGCAACTGGCTCGGCGTGGAGCTCATTCCCCTGTCGGCCATCGAGCGCATCGAGATCATCCGCGGCCCGGCGTCCGCGCTTTACGGCGCCGATGCATTCCTCGCCACGGTGAACATCATTCTCAAGTCTCCCGCAGCCCAGAACGGTGCCCTCATCCGCGGCGCCCTGGGTTCCGAAACCGGCGCGTTGGACGACCTGAATGGCCTGTCATCCCTGGACCGGAGCATCGACGTGACGACCGGCGCCCAGTGGAAAAAAATGGGCTTCCTGCTGTCTTTTGCCGGTGAACGCACCTTCCGCGACGGCCTTTCGCTGCCGGCGACCTCACCGTCCCCGAGGATTCCCGACTACAACGCGGAGCGGACCGCCTCGTCCTCCCTGCGCCACGATTCCCGGGTATTTTACGGAGAGCTGCGCTACACGGGAAACCGGGGATATCTGCGGTTGTCCGGAACCGGCTCCGGTGTGGAGCGGGACGGCGAGTTCAGCCAGTGGACCCAGCTGTCCACCGGCGTGGACGAACAGGGCCGCCGCCGGGGAACCACCATCGATCTGACCCATGGCAATGTGGGACTGGACGGCCATCTCGATGCCGGGGACACGATGTCTCTCGATCTGCGGCTCACATATTTCTCCGGTGGGACGGGCGACAACGATGCCATCGAAGTGGGCAGCTCCCTCTTCACCATCCATCGCCGTTTTTTTTACCAGGGCATGAACGGCGTGGCGGAGGTTCACTGGACGCCCCATCCGCGGCTCGATTTCGTCGGCGGACTGGAAATGCTCTACGACAACGAGCGGCTGGCGCATCACCAGCGACTGGACAAGTCGGACGATTCGGTGATCGGCTTCATCGATGCGGAACCGGGACGTCGGCAACTGGTGAATCCCGCTGCGTTCCTGCAGGTGAACGCCATCGCCGTACCCGATTTGCTCAAGCTCACCGGCGGAATCCGCTTTGATTATCACAATGTGTACGGCAGCCAGATTTCCGGCCGGGCGGGTGCTGTTTTTCTGTGGACAGAGACGTTCACGACCAAACTGCTGTACGGCAGTGCGTTCAAGGCCCCTTCTCCGACGCTGCTCTATGCGGTTCCCCTGCAGCCGGGCGATGTGATCGGCAACCCTCACCTGAAGCCCCAGTACGTTCATACCTTTGAGCTGGCGCCCATGCTGCGCCTGTCGCGCAACGTGAGCCTGTATGCGGCGGTCGCTTACAACCTGCTGCTGGACAAGGCGGAATTTCAGCCCGACGGCATCAACGTCACGGCCGAAAACGTCTCCCGGGTGCACGGGCTGTCTTTTGAATTCGGCGCGGACATGGCCTATCGGGACATGATTTCGTCGTTTGTGTCCTTTGAACTGCAGCGCGTGGTGCGGGACCGCAGCGATGAGGGATATCGGGCCGTTCTTGTGGGGGAGCGGGGCACTGTGGCGCCGCCGTGGATCTTCCGGCTGGGATTCTCCACGGCCCTGCCGTTTCTGCAGCCCGTGCCGCTGCGCATGGGCACGCGCCTCATGGTGGTGGGGGAACGCCGGGCATCTCAGGAAAACATCGTGGAGAACGGCAGTCCCTACACCCTTCCCGCCTTCGCCATGTGGGATGCACTGCTCAGTTTTGACGGACTGTCCGTGCTGCCTCAGGGAGAGACCGCCATCCGCCTCGCCGCGTACAACCTCCTCGATGTCAGAGGGCCGGATCCGGGGTTCGCGGGGGTGGATTATCCGCTGCTGCCCCGCCGCATCATGCTGGAACTCGAACAGCAGTTCTGAACCGCCGCCTTTTTGGATTCCTGAATGATTTCATCATTCCCGACAGGGGTGCCCCGACCGGGCGATCAACTATTCAACAATGAGGGTTCGGCCGGTCATGGCCGTGGGCTTTGCAATACCCATGAGGGAAAGGACGGTGGGGGCCACGTCCCGCAGGGAGCCTCCTTCGGCCAGTTTGACCGAGGGGCGCCGGTTGTCCACCAGGATGAGGGGCACCGGATTCGTCGTGTGCGCCGTGTGAGGTTCTCCGGTCACCGGATCCCGCATCTGTTCGCTGTTGCCGTGGTCCGCGGTGATCAGCACCGCCCCGTCCTTTGCCAGGATCGCATCGCACAGGCGTCCCACCTGCGTGTCCACCACATTCACGGCCGTCATGGCAGCATCGATGAATCCCGTGTGTCCCACCATGTCGGGGTTGGCAAAATTGACGAGGATGAAGTCATCGTCCGCAGCGGCAATGCGCGCCACTACTGCATCCCCCACCAGCGGGGCGCTCATCTCCGGCTTCAGGTCGTAGGTGGCCACTTCCTTGGGCGACGGAATCAGCTTGCGCTCTTCGCCCCTGAAGGGTTCTTCCACGCCCCCGTTGAAGAAGAAGGTCACATGGGCATACTTTTCGGTTTCTGCGCACCGGAACTGGGAGAGCCCCTGCCCGGCGAGCACCTCGCCCAGGATGTCATCGAGGCTTTCGGGCGGAAACACCATCGGCAGACCGAAGTCGGCCTGGTATTCCGTCAGGCAGACATAGGTGGACAGCCGGCGACGGACCTTCCTTTCAAAGCCGGAGAAATCGTCGAACGCGAGGGCCGTGGTGATTTCCCGTGCCCGGTCCGCGCGGAAGTTGAAAAAGATGATGCCGTCCCCATCCTGCACCGCGCCAACGGGTTGTTCCTGTGCGTCGACAACGATGCGCGGTTCAATGAATTCGTCCGTCTGGCCGGCGGCATAGGCCGCGGCAATGGCTTCGTCCGCGCTCCGGTGGGGCGTTCCTTCGCCATTGACGAACGCATGGTATCCCCGGGAGACCCGCTCCCAGCGCTTGTCCCGATCCATCGCCCAGAAGCGGCCCACCACCGTGGCCACCCGGGCTTTGCCGGCAATGGTGGATTCGATTTCCTGCAGATAGCCCCGGGCCGATGAGGGCGGCGTGTCCCGGCCGTCCGTGATGGCGTGGAGCAGGACGTCCACACCGGCGCGGTGCAGCACGTCCACGATGGCGTACATATGGGGCAGGGCACTGTGAACGCCCCCCGGGGAACAGAGCCCCATGAGGTGCGCCCGTCCGCCCGCGGCCCTGATTTTCGCCGCCGCCTCCGTCAGGGTGGGGTTGTTGAAAATTTCGCCGGTTTCAATCGACTCGTTGATGCGCATCAGGTCCTGCTTCACCACGCGCCCGGCCCCCAGGTTCAGGTGGCCCACTTCCGAGTTGCCCATCTGGCCTTCCGGCAGGCCCACCGCACGGCCATGGGCGGTGATCTGCGTGTTGGGGCGGGTGGCGATGAGCCGGTCGAACACGGGCGTGTCCGCCATGGTGATGGCGTTGGTCTCAGACGGGGGAGCGATTCCCCAGCCGTCCATGATGATGAGCATCACGGGTTTGCGAATCTGTGTCATCTGGCGCTCCGTTTCATTGAATGGGTTGTGGGGTCACATGTTCAGGTGTCGAAGAATCCTCGCGCCAACAGGGTGCATCCGGTCCGCGGCAAGTCAATCGCTTTGTTGCATTCCGGGCGAGAAATCCCGCCTACCACACGAGCAGCAGCCATCCGGTTCCCAGCAGGGTGGTCAGCAGCGCCAGGGGAAATCCCACCTTCAGGTAGTCGAAGAAGCCGATGCCTCCCAGATCCCTCGCGCTCTGCGCCACGATGATGTTGGCTACGGAACCCAGCAGGGTCAGGTTGCCCGCAAACGTGGAGGCGATGGTCAGCAGTTCCCAGCCGAAGGCGGGATCCGGCAGGGCGGCCATCTGCTCCTTCACCACCAGGATGAAGGGCACGTTGGACACGATGTTGGAACCCACCAGGAAAATGGTCGATATGCGCGGCCAGTCGGCGATCCCCTGCGACGGGACGAGGGGAAATCGCGAAAAGAACCAGTCGGGCCCGCCGCTGCGCAGAAATCCCTCCACCACCACGAACAGGGCGCCGAAGAACAGCAGCAGGGACCAGTCGATGCGACCCCAGATGTCCCGCGTGTCCCGCCGGTGCAGGAGCATGAGCAGCACAAAGCCCGCCGCCGCTGTCCACGGCAGATCCGTACCCGCCGTACAGGCGATGGCCGTGGCGGCGATGACCGTCAGCGTGGTTCCCGTCCGGCGGTTCAGCACGGCGGTGGTGCTGCCTTTTTCGAGGGGACGCGCGGCCAGCCTGGAGCGGAACATGGCCCACAGGAGGGCGTGGTTGACGCCCAGGCACAGCAGCGCCAGCGGTCCCACGACGAGGAGGTGGGTCCGGTAGGACAGGTCGCCGAGCTGGGCGCACAGCATGTTCTGGGGGTTGCCCACCAGGGTGCCCACGCTGCCCGTATTGGCGGCCGTGGCAAGAGCCAGCAGGAAGGGCAGGGCCGGCAGCCGATGACGCGAGATGAGACGGATGACCAGCGGTGCGCCGAGGACACACACGGCGTCGTTGGTAATGAACGCGGAGAGGAGGCCCGCGCCCCACACCACGGCGGCCAGCAGGCGGGCCGGTGTATCCGCCACCCGGGTCATGGCCTGTTCGAGGTGGTCGAAAAACCCGTCCAGGGACAGGAACGCGCCCATGCCCATGACGCCCAGCAGCAGCAGGATGGTGGGGCCGTTCACGGCACCCGCGGCGTCGTCCGGCGTCAGCACCCCGAATACGACGCAGGCAACGGCACCGAGCAGGGCACCGGCGGGCCGGTCCAGGCGGATGAATGACAGGCGGCGGGCCGAAATGAGCCCGTACGTGATGACAAAAATGACAATGCCAGACCAGTTCATGGGTCAGCGGATGATGTGCCAGGAGGCGCCCGGCGTGATGTCGAAGTGAAAGTGGTTGGTGTGGGCTTCGTCCGCGTTGGGTGTCAGCACCACGTTGAACGTCCTGGTCCGGTGCAGGTGGCAGGCCAGATCCCGCAGGAAGATGCCCTCGTCCGAGGTGGGTTCGTCGTCACAGGGGGGCTGGTGGAAATTCCGTTCGTAGTGGTCCAGCAGATCGATCGACAGGCCGTCCTTTCGGGTGAACCAGCGGATGTCGATGGCGAGGCCTTCATTGTGCCGGCTCGGATGGCCCTTTTTCGGTGCCCGCCAGGCGGAGTAGAACTCGATGCGATCGACGCCCCGGTCGGCGCAGAAGCGGCACACCTCCACCAGGGCCGCGATGAGTCGGCAGTCCATGACGCTGCCCTTCCGGTTGCCCGGCCACTTCGCCGCCACGGTCACACCTTCGATGGGGCTGTCCAGCAGCAGCGGCATTTTTACCAGGGGCATCTCGAAATCGGGCCGATGGGTGCGGATGTGCCGCTGCGACAGGTAGGAGAGGCACTGTTCCTCATTCATGCGGGCGAGGTCCTGCGAGGTGGGCGGCGGATTTACACCGGCGTCCCTTTCAGATCGTTTCGCCGCCGGTGGGGTTGTTCCGGTGTCGCTCGTCCGGGCCTTTGCGATCAACTGCTGCAGGGCGTCCCGATCCATTTCGACGGCGTCCGTGTCCGCTGCAGGCTGCTGGGCCTGTACCCGGCCGGCGATGCAACCGCACAGAAGCAGCAGCACAACCGGCACAATCCGGATCACAGCAGCTCGGCCGCGCGCTCGGCCAGGGCCGACCGTTCTCCCTTCATGAGCGTGATGTGGCCGCTGATGGATTCGCCCTTGAAGCGGTTGACCACGTGGACGAGTCCGTTGTTGGTGGAGTCCACATAGGGATTGTCGATCTGGTGGGGATCGCCGGTGAGGACGATCTTGGTGTCGTCGCCGGCCCGGGTGATGAT
>JAKQNG010000189.1 GCA_029565915.1 Deltaproteobacteria bacterium | reverse complement strand
GAGTTCGTTGATGGCCTTTGTGGGCAGCAGCAGAAACAACTGGTGCTCGGTGCGGTTGGTGACAAAGTGGATGGCGTCCCGTTCGTGGATGCGCAGGGTGCTCAAAGGGGTGCTCCTTTTTTCAGAAAAGTTTCACCCTCTCTTTCGGCCGCTTCGGGTCGGATTGTGCCAAAAAAATTTCCGCCGCTTCACTTTTTCAGATTCCCGAATGATTCCGCCCACCGCGGACGGGGTGCACGACGGCGGAAAGAAGGGGCGCGGCGCGGAAAGGGCGCGGCGGTGGAAGACTATGGAATTTCCAGACGGAGCAGGGGAATGTGGATTTCGACGCCGGTGTGAGCAGTTGAAGCGCCGTCTACGTAATTTGGGCTGTGTCTCAGGTCGATCGCCGGGATGCCCAGGCCGAACTGACGCCGGGCGGACAGATGGAACAGGGCGCCGGCAGACAGATGGGCCAACCGGTCCTGCCGTTTCCTCTCCCGTGCCGAAGAGGGCGTCGGTGACCCGGTGGGCGCTGGTTCTGTCTCGGGCTTGTCGTCTTCCGTTGTCTCTGGAGGTGGAGCGGCTTCTTCGGCCGGTGGGCCTTCCTCCGTCGTTTCCGAGGGACGGGATTCCACTTCCGTGGTTGTGGCTTCTTCCTCCGGCGTTCCGGCCGACGGTGACTCCTCAAAGGAATACGAGTCGTTCCCACCATCCCGGTCCCCTTCCACCGCACCTTCTGTTTCGGGATGGTACCGTCGGGATGCGGCAATGCCGATGGCGGTTGGAATAATGGCCGCCATGCTGACCACCAGCAGCGCCACCGCGCCTTCCGGCGATTTCTTTTCCAGGAAATACCCACCCACGCCGCCACCACCGGCGCCCAGGACCGGAAACACGATCCACGCCCATACCGGCTTCACCTTTGCGATGGACTCGATGGCGAGCACCACTTCTGCTCCCGCGATGATTCCGCCGCTGATGCCGACGCCTTTGGCATCCACCCGCGTATCCGTTACCGTCGGTGCCGGGGCAGCCCCCTGGCCCAGCGCCGTCGACGCCGATGTCAGCACCGCTGCGATAACCGCTGCCTTCAGAATTGATGCCCCGCTCATGTCCTGTATCCTCCTCGGAATCCGTCTGTATGCGACCCATTGTTTCCCACAAGCCTAGCAGAGAACAGTCACTTCCTCAATCCACAGTCTCCACATCCACAGTCTCCACCACGCCACCGGGCAGATCCACAACTGCTCCGGCATCGGTTTTTACGAGCAGTCGTCCTTCGGGCGAGAGCCCCGTTGTGATGCCTTCCACACGGCCGCACCGGACTCTTCTTCCAAATGGCTCGCCGAGGGCCACCCATCGCGCCACGAGTTCCTTCAGCCCTTCCTTCTGGAGCCGCGCCAGCCAGCGCCGCAGCGTCACCAGCCACCCGGCGGCAAACCGTTCCCTGTCCAGATGGAAGCCCAGCGCCTTCATGTGGATGGCAATCGATTTCAACTCGTCGGGGAATGCCAGCCTGCCGCAGTTGACGCCCATGCCAACCACCGCGATTGCCTTCTGCGGCGTGACCCGTCTTGCTTCGCACAGAATGCCGCCCAGCTTGCGACCATTAACCAGAAGGTCGTTGGGCCACTTGAGGCATACGGAAGAAAGGCCCGATTGTCGCAGGCCGTCCGCTGCCGCCACCCCCGAAGCGAGGGGCACTGCCGGCAGCAGCAGCGCCGTATCGCCCGAGAGTTCGAACGAAACCGAAATGTACAGGTTTTCCCGATCTGCGGAATGCCATGTGTTGCCCTGACGACCGCGACCGGCGGTTTGCTGGCGGGCGGTCACCACGGTCAGTGGTCCCGCGCCTTCATCCAGCATCCGCAGCAGGTGGGACGATGTGGAATCGGTGACATCCAGCTCGAAGACCGAAAAGTCCGTTCCTCCCGGACACTCGGCAAGGGCCTCGCGGAGTCCGCCGCAGATGGGAGAATTGTCGGTCATTGTGCGGCGATGAGAAAGCTGATGTCCGCGGCCGGCGCAGAATGGGTGAATGCGCCAACAGAAATGATCGAAACGCCGGTGCGGGCAATGTCCGCGGCGGTTTGCAGGTTCACGCCGCCGGAAGCTTCGAGCAGTGCCCGGCCGTTGGCTTTTTTGACCGCGCGCTGGATTTCGTCGGTGGTCATGTTGTCGAGGAGGATAATGTCCGCGCCAGCGGCCAGGGCTTCGTCCAGCTCACGATCACAAGTAACTTCCACCTCAATGCGCAGCGGATGAGGTGCCTGTTCCCGGCAGCGGCCCACTGCGGCGGAGATGCTCCCCGCGGCAGCAATGTGGTTTTCCTTGATGAGGACGCCACCGCCCAGGTCCACCCGGTGGTTGGTTCCGCCCCCGGCCAGCACGGCCCGCCGTTCCAGATACCGCAGCCCCGGTGTGGTTTTTCGCGTATCCGTCAGGCGTACGGCGCATCCAGACGGCAGGGCGTCCGCGAACCGCCGCGCCATGGTGGCGGTGCCGCACAACCGCTGAAGAAAATTGAGGGCCACCCGCTCCCCCATCAGCAAGGATGCCGTCCGCCCTGCCACTTCCCCCATCCGGCTGCCGGCCTCCACGCGATCACCTTCCCTGCAGTGCCAGGTCACCGAGGTCTCCTCGTCGACCCGCCTCATCACCTCGGCAAATACATCCATGCCGCTGGCGGTGAGGGACGTCCGGGCCAGCACCCGTCCGGTGGCCCGCGCATCCGTCGGCACACACAGGCGCGTTGTCACGTCGCCGCGTCCCAGATCTTCTTCCAGTGCAATATCAATCATCTGTCCGACCAGTGGAGGTGTTCCCGGGTTCATGTGGTTCTCCTGCGTAAGTCAGAGTCCGAATCCGGCTCTGAACAGATCCATGAAAATGTTGCAGCACCCGTGGTACAGGACGGGCGCCGCGATGTTTTTCCTTTTTGCGCGCAGCCAGCCGAAGACCAGCGCCGGGAAAAATACCAGCAGTCGGTCCGGTGACGGCGACGCGACAAAATGGCCCATCGCGAACAGACCCGCCGACAACGGCAGCCCCGCTCCCACGGGCACACCCAGCAGGAGCCACCGGGGCGGCCAGCGATCATCCAGCCGTCCCAGCAGATATCCACGATAAAAAAACTCTTCGGGAAGCGCCACCAGCAGAAAGTGGGCGGCCGCCACCTGCGCATATCCCGGCGGCCACACGGGGGACCAGTCCCGCTGGACACCCCAGATGCCGGGAAACAGGAGGACGAACGCCGCAATCGGCGCACAGGTGACGACCGTGGTGATTGCCACGGGGAGCAACTCCCGCAGAGGGTTGGTCAGTACGAGACCATATCGCCCGTAGGCGCGATCCGAACGGTCGAGGGCCACCACCGGGAGGAGGATGAACACGGCACCTACGAGGGCCGGCAGCAGTCCCATCAGACCGGTCACATCCGCCGTGTGCACCAGCACCCCTGTGAGAATCAGCTGCAGGGCCAGCACCAGCAGCAGTTCTTTTGTGCGCGGTGGTTCCGGATGGGTCTGTGTCATGTTCAATTCATTCCTTGCACCGCAACGCGGTTGTGCCAAGATAAGGCCAACCCCCGCGGACATGCAACACAGGAGTTCCGGATGACCGATTCCCGCAGCCCCGCAAAAGACAACGATGCGCCGTTTGAACAGATCCTCGCGCAGCTCGAAACCATCGTCCGGGAACTCGAGAACAACGAGCTGCCCCTTGACGAAGCCCTGCGGAAGTTTGAAGAAGGGGTGGCCCTGTCCCGGGTGGGGTCCGCCCGGCTCGAGGACGCGGAGCGCCGCATCGAAGAAATCCTGAAGGACGGTTCCACCGCCCGTTTCGATGACCGATGAGCCACGGCGACCGGATGGTTCTTTCGTTGCGGGCGCCGTCCGGCTGTTTTGGCAGTTGTCGCCAGCCATTCACAAGGTATCTTTACAACATCAGGAATGAGTTTGAACGCGGATGGAGGAGATCGTGAAACAGATTTTTGTATTGTCAGCAGTCCTTTGGCTCCTGTCCTGTTCATTCGAAGACAGTGAACGATGTCCGGACGGCTACGATTGGATCGCCGATTACAAGATGTGTATTCAGGAAGGCGCCCTCGATGCCGATGCCGACAGTGACACCGACACGGAACCCGGTGAGACGCCGGAAACGGAAGAAAACGGGGTGGGCGTTTCCTGCCTTGGTGATACCGACTGCGCGGAGCTGGAGGCGGACTGGTGCCTGCTCGATCCCTTCAATGCGAGCGCGCCGGGCATGTGCAGCGTGTTCGGATGCGTGGCAGCGGACTGCGAAGGAACCGGGTACTACGCCTGCTGTGACTGCACCTCGGTGGTGACGGACCTCATCGAAACCAGCGAACCCTTCTGCGTTCCGGTGAGCAGGCTCCTCACGCTTGAAGGGCTGGGCTGCATCTGCGGAGAGGGAAAGTAAACCATGAATACTGTAAAATGGTCGTCCATCACATGTCTTATTTCTCTTGTTTCCTTTTCGTTTACGGTTGGCGCCCAGGAGCCGGAATCCGTTCCTGTTGCTGCCCCGCCGGCAGAGGACGAAACGACCGACCGGCTGAATGCGCTCAACGAAAAGGTTGCCACCATCGAACAGCAGATGGCCGCCGTGGAGCAGCGCGCAGCACAGCAGGAAAAAGAGACTGCGGCAGTGAAAGAGGAACTGGCAGACACCCGGAAGCAGCAGGAGGATCTCATGCTGTCCGTCGCTGAGTTGTCCACTGCGGAAGAAGAGGGCCGGCTGCGCATCTTCGGTTTCATGGACACGTCGTTCACGGCGTCCTTTCCTGAAAAGAAGGGCGGCAGCTACAAATGGGACACGCCCGTGTTTGCCCTCACGCCCCGGCGCAACACTTTCTACATGGCCAACGTGAACCTCTTCTTCAAGAGTGAGATGACCCGTACCCTGGAAGCCCTGGTGGAAACCCGGTTTACCTTTCAGCCCAATGGCAATGTGTACCAGTATCCCATTGCGCGGTACATGGAGGACGCCGATGGGAATGTCGTGCTGGTTTCCACCGACGGCACCTGGGATCGCACCGACACCACCGTGTCCAACGCCTATACGGGCGACTTCCGACTGGGCGGTGTGGTCATGGAGCGGGCCCAGTTCGACTGGAAACCCGTGGACTGGCTGAATGTCCGAGTCGGCCGGTGGCTCACCCCCTACGGCATCTGGAATGAGGATCACGGGGCCACGGTGCTGATCAGCGCCACCCAGCCCTTCATGGTCAAGCACGCCTTCGTGCCCGGTGCGCAGACGGGGTTGATGGTGTCCGGCAGGGGATTTCCCACGGATCTGCTCACCCTCGACTACGCCCTCACCGTGTCCAACGGCCGCGGTCCGATGGATGAGTTTTACGATCTGGACAGCAACAAGGCTCTGGGGTTCCGGGGTCGCATGTCCCTGCGGATCGGCGATGCGGACCTGTCCGCCGGTGCCTACGTGTACTACGGCAAGTACACCGACACGACCAACCTCATGAAGGTGTACATGAACAGCACTTTCAGTGGATTTGCCGAGGGGATGGACGATCCGGTCCGCTATGTGGAAACGACCACCCGGCAGTACAGGGAGGCGGTGATTGCCGCGGATCTGCGCCTGTCGTTCAAGGGCGTCAGCGTTTTCGGCGAATTTGTCCGCGGTCGGGTAGAATACCTGAAGGCCTCCCAGATCGACCCCATCCGGCCCCTGATGATCGGTTCGAGTCCCACCATTCCCGCGGCGGAGGCCAACTACATCAAGCAGGCGGGCTATGTGCTCGGGGCCTGGGAACTGCCCCTGTCGAAATTCATCGGCGAAGTAAAAATCATCCCCTTTGCCGGTGTGGATTTTCTGTCACCTCATGATGTGTATGACTATGATTCACTCAATATGATTCAGTTCGGCGTCAACGTGAAACCGGCGGCGTATGTGTCCCTGAAAAGCAATGCGTACTGCGTGATTCCCAGAGGGGATACGCCGATTATGTCCACCGTCTGGTACTGGACCAACCAGTTGGCTGTATCTTTTTAGGCGGGGTTGAATATTATGAAAAAGAACTGCGTCACACACAGGGACCAGCGGGAAACAAACCCGGTGGAGGAGACTTGACCATGTTTCGACATCTCAGAATGACTGCGTTTATTGTTCTTTCCGCGTTGGGAATTCTCGCGGGGCAAGGGGTGGCGCAAGCAGAAAAGCCCGACGACATTCTCATCGTTGCCAATAAGTCCCTGAAGGCTGGATCCATCTCCATCGCGGACGCCAAGCGGATTTTTCTCAAGGAAAAGGCCGATTTGAACGGTGAACGGATCACGCCCGTCAATGCCCGCAGCGGCAGTGCCCTGCGCAATGCTTTTGCCGTAAAGGTGCTGGGAATGAGCGGTGCCGAAGAGACCGGATACTGGGAAGACCAGAAAATCAAGACCGGCACCCATAAGCCCACGGAGCTGGCCGACACGGTGAAGGCGGTCTTTTCGCTGAAGAACGGCATCAGTTACTGCTACCGCAAGGACTTCAATCCCGCGGTGGCGAAAATCCTCCTGGCCCTCTGATCTGCCCTTCCCATTTTCGAACAGGTCCATTGCACGCCTGAATCGACAGTTTTAAAGATATTAAAATACGCTGCATG
>JAKQNG010000176.1 GCA_029565915.1 Deltaproteobacteria bacterium | reverse complement strand
GATTTCCGCGGACATGGCGGTGCTGAAGGTGGCGGCCCACAGGGAGGCCACCTTGATTTTCGCGTTGCTGAACTGGTCATAATTCCGCTGCGCCAAATCGGACATGCCCTCGATGGCGATGCCGGTGTCCAGCGCGGTGGGGGCCTTGTTTTCGATGTTGTAGTACAGGGCGTCCTGCGTGGCGCAGAACATGGCGAAGTTGGCGGCGACCTCCGGGTTCTCCGTGTTTGCGGAAACCAGGTAACCGCTCAACGGCGCGCCCCAGAACTGAATGGCGTTGTTGGCGTCCAGGCCTTCCTTGGCGGTGGGCCAGACCATGAAATCCAGATCCGGCACGGCCTTCTCAAGATTGGCCAGCTCCCAGGTGAACATCGCCAGCATGGCGGTTTTCCCGGAGGTGAACGCTTCCATGGCGGGACCGTAGTCGATGTTGGTGACGCCCTCGTCAAAGGCGCCTGCCTGAACCAGTGTCTGGATGCGGCCCAGCGCGTTCTTCACCACGGGGTTGCTGAAATCGGTGGCGTTGTTGGCCAGATCGATGGCCACCTGCGGATCCTCGGCCATGATCATGGTCTGCAGCATGTGCAGGTTGGGCGTCCAGCCATCCTTGCCGACGATGGACATGGGAGTGATGCCGGCAGCCTTGAGGGCCTTGCAGGCGTCCGCCAGTTCCTCGAATGTGGTGGGAACGGCGATGTTGTTCTGTGTGAACATGTCCTTGTGGTACCACAGCCGGGGCGTGAAATACTGGTCGGCGCCGGGCTGCACACAGTACAGCTTCCCGTTTTTGTCGGGCGCGATGACCTCGGCCATCTTGAATTTCTTGTCGAAGCCGGCCTTGACCACATAGGGCTGCAGGTCCAGCGCGTTTTCGGATTGCACCACCACGCTGGAGAGGTTCTGCTCGGAGAACCACACATCGGGCATGTCGCCGGACGCGTTGTAGGCCTTGAGCTTGTTGGCGTAATCCTGACCGCCGCCGCCAAGATCATATTCAATCTCGACATTCGGCATTTCCTTGGCCACGTTGACCATGATGTACTTCTCGCGAATCATGTTGCGGTTGTCATCCGCGCTCAGGGAGAGGAATTTCAAGGTGATTTTCTCTTCCGGAGCCGCCTCTGTGGAGGCTTCCGTGGATGCCGCCGGCGCCTCGGCCGAACTGGCCTTGGGCGCGTCGGAAGAGGCGGCGGGCGCCTGGCTCGCGGGAGGCGTCTCCTGACCGCAGGCGGCCATGGAGAACAGCAGAGACAGGACCATGAGGGCGGCAAGGATGCGTTTGGAATTTTTCATCATTTCCTCCTTGTTTCGGGACATGGCAGCGGCCGCTCGAAGTGGCGGCAGATGATGTCGTTCCGGCCTGCTCCATGGTGGGTCGACAGGTTCTTTCGTGGGGTGACGGGTGTTTTCACACGGGAACGGTTGTTTTCGTACGGGAATGGGTGTTTTCGCACGGGTTGGGGTTTGTGACCGGGATGGGGATTTGCGTGTTGCGCGACACAACTCCATCATTGTCCAACCCGTCGCCCCGTGGAAGAGAGGATTCTGTCCCGACAAGGAGGATTGTCGGATCATCTTGTCCCGCCAAGGAGGACGGATGGATCATCTTGTCCCGCCCATGGCCTCGACGTATCGGCTCGGCGCCGGTCCGAAGTGTTTCTTGAACAGTTTTCCGAAGTAGTTGGCATCCTGATACCCCACACGGGCGGCCACATCCGAGACCGACTGGTTGCCTTGGTCGAACAGGGCTTTGGCTGTCTCCATCCGCCGGCCCGTGATGTACTCGTTCAGCGTCAGCCCGGTTTCCCGCTTGAACACATGGCACAGGTGGCTGTAATGGACAAACAGGCTTTTGGACAGATACTCGACACTCAGCCGCTCGTCTGCCAGATGCTTCCCCACGAGGGACTTCACATCCAGCACCAGCTGTTCCGCCTTGCTGTGCCGCCTGGCCGCCAGCGCATCCATGGTGCGCGTGAGCAGATCCATCGCGCAGGCCTCCGTCTCGGCCGGTGTGTGCAGCGCGTGGACGTGGTCGGCCAGCCGGGC
>JAKQNG010000157.1 GCA_029565915.1 Deltaproteobacteria bacterium | reverse complement strand
ATCGACGACACCTATGCGCCGGAGCGCACCCAGCTGGCCATGGCCAAGGCCCTGCGCCTGCAGGTGGATACCATCGCCGGTCACGAGATCCCCGGCTCCTACGAGGAGATCAGCGAGTTTCCGGTAACGGAAACCAACTGGATCGGTTCGGATCATCTCACCGCCGTTGGTGTGCAGTACGAACCCGGTGACGACGACGGCCACTTCGTCATCTTTCACAATGACCGCGCCATTGCCCAGTGGACCTACTTCGCGGCGACGATGATTGCCGGAGCAGGGCCCGCGGAGCTGATTGACGGGCAGTAGCCGCTTCGTTCAGTTCGATTTCTTTTCGAGACGCTGTGTGATGGCGTTCTTCGCGGCGAGCATGAAGGCCAGGGTGAGAAACGCGCCGGGGGGCAGGATCATCACCAGAATGCCGATGTAGTTGCTGCCCAGCAGGTTGAATTTGATTTCCGTCTCTCCCATCTGAAAAAGGGTCAGCGTGCCCGCGCCGGCGACTTCCCGGATGGCGCCCAGCACGAACAGGGCCAGGGTGAATCCGACGGTCATGCCCAGGGCGTCCAGCACCGAGCGGAAGATGGTGTTCTTTGACGCAAAGGCCTCCGCGCGCCCGAGGATGATGCAGTTGACGACGATGAGCGGGACGAACAGGCCCAGGCCCTGGGACAGCTCCAGCAGGTAGGCCTTGAGCAGCATGTCCACGATGGTGACGAAGGTGGCGATGACCACCACGTACACGGGAATCCGCACGCTGCGGGGAACCACGGATTTCAGGCTGGCGATGAGCGTGTTGGAACCCAGCAGCACGAAACCGGTGGCCAGGCCCATGCCGATGCCGTTGTAGGCCGAACTGGTGACCGCGAGGGTGGGGCACATGCCGAGCAGCAGGGTGAGCACCGGATTCTCCTTCCAGAATCCCTTGATGACTTCGCCCGTCAGGGTGAGCTTACTGGCCATGGCAGACCTCTCCTTCCTTCATTGCCGGTGCGCTGAGAAGCCGGTCCCGTTCGGATTTCCATATGGTCTGGGCCTTTGTTACCGCGTTCAGCAGGCTGCGGGAGGTGATGGTGGCGCCGCTCAACTGGTCGATGTCGCCGCCGTCCTTGGCCACAGTCCAGTTCTGGCCGTCCGGGGTGAATCCCACCATCTGCCGCTGGAACTCGCACTTTGTCATGCCGGTGCCGAGCCCGGGGGTTTCGGCGTGTTTCAGCACCTTGATGCCGGTCAGCATGCCGTCCGACATGCGCAGGCCCACCAGTACGGTCATGGTGCCGGCGTAGGCCTTTTCGCCAATCGCCTGGACGGCGATGCCGGTCACCTCGCTGCCCCTGCGGCCGCGGAATACCGTCATTCCGTCGATGCAGACCGTATCCTGGTCGGGTGCGTTGTCGAAGCCCGATGGAAAGGTTTTGCAGGCGTCGGGCTTTCCGGTTTCCGGGAGCACCGTGTTGATGGACTTCAGGGTGGTCTGCCGGGCGTTCTGCGCGATGAGGTCCGAGGTCCGGTCATTGACAGCGGCCAGTCCGAGGCCCGCCAACCCGGTGACCACCACCATGACAACAATCATTTTAACGGTCTCAGGCATGGCCACCTCCCTGGGCGGCGGATGGTTGCAGGCCGAATTTTTTCGGCGCGGTGATGTTGTTGATCATCGGCACACAGGCGTTCATGAGGAGCACCGCGAAGGAGACACCTTCCGGGTAGCCGCCCCACAGGCGGATGACCATGGTGAGAACGCCGCAGCCGGCGCCGAACAGGATCCTGCCCCGGTTGAACAGAGGGCTCGTTACGTAGTCAGTCGCCATGAAGAACGCGCCGATGATGGCGCCGCCGGTGAACAGATGGAACGGGATGTCCGCATAGCGTTCTGGATTTACGGCGTGGGTGATGCCGGCGAACAGGGCCATGGTGCCCAGAAAGGCAAAGGGAATGTGCCAGCTGATGATCCGCCGGGCCATGAGGAAGAGGCCGCCCACGAGCAGCAGGATTCCCGAAGTTTCACCGAGGGAGCCGTTGATTTGTCCGAGGTAGATTTCGATGCCCGAAGACAGGGTGTCGACGGCCCGGGCGCCCTGTTCGCTGAGCAGGCCCAGCGGTGTGGCGGCGGTGATGGCATCCACCCCGGCGCTGCCGGCGGGCACTGCGGCACCGGCGGCGTCGATGGCGGACACGGGCGCCCCGAAGAGGGTGTCGCCGGTCCCCGAGGGAACGGGCCAGCGGGTCATGGGCCCGGGAAATGCGATGAGCAGGAATACGCGGCCGGTCATGGCCGGGTTGAAGGGATTCTGTCCGAGGCCGCCGAAGACGGACTTGGCGACCACGATGGCGGCAAACGCACCCACCGCACAGATCCACAGGGGAAGGCCCGGCGGCAGGGTCATGGCCAGGATGAGCCCGGTCAGTACTGCGGAACCGTCCTTCAGGGTCAGGGGTTTCCCGAAGGCGAGGCCAGCCAGTCCTTCGGCGACCACGCAGAAGACAACGGTCGCGGCGAGCACCGTGAGCGCCGCCAGCCCGAACAGGTAGACGGAAAAGGCGGCCGCGGGCAGCAGCGCGCCGACGACGGTCCACATGATGCGCGGCGTGGTGACACCGCTGTGGGCGTGGGGCGAGGAGGAGATGATGAGCGTTCGGTCCATGGGTTCTCCTTATGCGGTCTTTCTGCGGGCCGCGAGGATTTCGGCTTTAACGAGGCGGATTTTCTGCACCAGCGGAATGCGGGATGGACACTCGTGGGCGCAGGAGCCGCACTCCATGCAATCCATGGCGTCCGCGGCCCGGGCGTGGCTGAACAGCCGGTGGTCGCAGCAGGCGGCAATCTGCG
The DNA here is from genome assembly GCA_029565915.1 of Deltaproteobacteria bacterium. Lineage (GTDB taxonomy): Bacteria > Myxococcota_A > Polyangia > JAAYKL01 > JAAYKL01 > JAKQNG01. Next base: position 10,739 of record JAKQNG010000157.1, on the reverse strand, counting down.
AGGGAACCAGTCGCATGGGACAGGCGCGTACGCAGCGACCGCAGCGGATGCAGGCCATGGGAGGCAGGATGGCCGATTCGGTTTCCAGGAACGCCAGGATGCCGCTGGTGCCTTTGGTGACCGGGACATCCGCGTGGCGCTGGGCGAAGCCCATCATGGGACCACCGAGGATCAGGCGGCCCATCCGGTCCGCGCTGACGCCGCAATGTGTGAGCAGTGTCGCAACCGGCGTGCCGATGCGCACGAGGAAGTTGCCCGGTTCGGGCACGGCGCTGCCGGTGACCGTCAGGATGCGTTCGTACAGTGGTCGTCCCGCGGTGACTGCCTGCTGGACGGCGCGGGCGGTTCCCGCGTTCTGCACCACCACTCCCACGTCCATGGGCAGCCCGCCGGAGGGTACTTCCCGGCGGAGCACGGCGGAGATGAGCTGCTTTTCACCGCCCTGGGGATACTTGATCTGCAGAGGAACCACCCGGATGTCCGTGCTGGCGCAGGCGCTGCGCACGGCGTCCAGGGCATCGGGTTTGTTGACTTCGATGCCGACGACGGCGTGTTTCGCATCGAGGATGCGCGTGATGATCTGCAGGCCTTCCACCATTGCGGCGGTGTGCTCCAGCATGATCCGGTGATCCGCGGTGAGGAAGGGTTCGCATTCGGCGCCGTTGAGAATCACTGTGTCGATGGGCTTGTTGGGAGGCGGCGACAGCTTCACGTGGGTGGGAAAGGTGGCGCCGCCCATGCCGACCACGCCGCAGGACTGGATTTTCTGCCGGAGGTCGGCGACGGAGGCGGTTTTCCAGTCAGCCGTGCCGGCGGTATCTTCAGCGGCATCGGTGCCGTCGTTTTCGATGATCGCGCAAAGGACGGGAACGCCCATGGGGCCCGGCCGCGGTTCGATGGCTTTCATCGTGCCGCTGACCGATGAATGGACCGGTGCCGACACGAAGCCCCCGGATTCGGCAATCATCTGTCCGACCTTCACCGCCGCGCCCGGTTCCACGCAGGCCTTCGCCGGCGCACCGATGTGCTGGGACAGGGGGATGATCACTTCCTGTGGAGCGGGAATGGCCTGCACGGCCAGACCGGATGTCCGATCCTTGTGGTAGGCGGGGTGGATGCCGCCCGCGAAGGTCAGGGCGCTCACGGGGTCACCTCCTGTTGGGAAGAGGCCGGTTGGTCGTCGTCTTTCTTTGGGGGCTTTTCTTTGCGCGCGCCGGCCTTGCGGGCCTTTTCGGCTTCCTTCCAGGCAGCCGCCCGTTCTTCAAAGTGTTTGCGCGTGTCTGCGCTGGAGAGCCAGTCGGAGAGCCGGTATTCCCGCGCGTCATAGATGGAGCCCTGGGGGCACGAGAGGGCGACGGAGGGATCGAGGGGGTCGTTCGCGTCTGTGGAGACCCGGGCCAGCGCACCGTCGAATACCATCCGCGGCGACTGCTTGCCGCAGATTTTGCAGCCGGTACATCCGACCGTGCACACGGCCTTCACGTCTTTTGCTTTGTCGGGGTTGATGCACAGGACGTGCACGACTTCTTTTTTTGGCACCATGGCAATGATGTGGCGCGGACAGGCGGCGATGCAGTTGCGGCAGCCCGTGCAGCGCTCCGGGTCGATGCGGACCAGACCATTGGCGGTGCGTTCGATGGCGTTGAAGGTGCAGGCGGCGATGCAGGAGCCCAGCCCCAGACATCCGTGCGTACAGGATTTGAATCCGCCGGCCAGAGCGTGGGCCGCCCGGCAGTCGTCGATGCCGTCGTACCGGGCCCGGATCGGGGACTCGCTGTTTCCGCCCGCGCAGCGCACCAGGGCCACTTCCGGCTCACGGACGGTCACCTCCATGCCCAGGATCCGCCCGATTTCCATTGTTAACTCGGCGCCGCCGGGAGGGCATGCGTCCGGCGCGGCCGTGCCCGCGAGGAGAGCGGACGCGTAACCGCTGCAGCCCGGGAGTCCACATCCGCCGCAGTTGGCGCCGGGGATGACATCCATCAGCTGTTCAAACCGGGGGTCCACCTCAACGGCGAAGGCCCGCTTCCCGACAGCCAGCAGCAGGGCCATCGCCAGGCCGATGCCGCACAGAACCGAAATTGCAATCAGCATGCTGGTCATGTCCGCGTGCTCCTAACTGGTTGGCGCGAGGCCCGAAAATCCCATGAATGCCAGGGAGAGGATGCCGGCCGTCACCAGCGCGATGGCGGCCCCTTGAAACGATTTTGGAATGTCGGCGGTTTCCATTGTTTCCCGCAGCCCGGCGAAGAGCAGGAGGGCCAGTCCGAAACCGGCCGCGGCGCCGAGGGCGAAGAACAGCACTTCGAGCAGGTGGTAGCCCCGGTCCACATTCAGCACCGCGATGCCGAGCACCGCGCAGTTGGTGGTGATGAGGGGCAGGAAGATGCCCAGTGCGTCATAGAGGCCCGGCGACAGCTTCTGGATGGCCATTTCGGTCAGCTGCACCGTGGAGGCGATGACCAGGATGAACACGATGGTCTGCAGGTAGGAGACGTCGAGAGGCAGCAGTATGTGAATGTGGATCGCGTAGGTGAGCAGGGACGCGACGAGCATGACAAAGAGAACCGCCATGCTCATCCCCAGGGCAGTGCTGATCCGTCGGGATACCCCCAGGAAGGGGCAGATGCCCAGAAATTTGGACAGCACGAAATTCTCGGTGAGCATGGCCATGAGGACGATGATCAGAATGTTCATGGTGAAGCCTTGTCTGTTCGGGCGGGCCGCCCGGAATTCAGAGCGGTTCTATGCCCTCCGCGGGAATTTTCAATCATTTCCGGACCGGCTTTGCGAAGAAAGGGAAAGGGTTGCGGGCAGCGGGTTACAGGGAGGCGAGGGCGGCGTCGATGCGCGGTTCGAAACGGCGGTTTTCCCATTTGCGGCCCAGGTCTTTTGCTTTCTGAAGCCATCGCCGGGCGGCGGATTTCTTCCGGGCCTGCAGGTCGATGAGCCCGAGGAACAGGTGGGACAGAATGGCCAGCAGGACGTCATTGTTGTCGATGGTCATCGCCTCGAGCCGGTCATGGGCTTCGACGCTGCCGAACTTCATCGCATCGATGTAATGCCGCGCCGCTTCGTTGCGCGCGAGAATGTCCTTCTGGCCGATGAGGAGGGCCAGGTCGGACGACTCCCGGAAGGAGGCGAACGCCGCGCGGAAATCGGCCTGTTCGAGCTGCAGCAGGCCGAGATCCTGCAGCAGCACCGTCATGTCGCCGGTGAGCCCCGGGGTCCTTGCCCGTTCGACGGAGGCCCGGGCGAGGTCGATGGCTTCGTCGGTGCGCGACAACATGTCCAGCCGGGCGCAGAGGGCCCGGCGCAGATAGAACAGGGCGCTGCCTTCTTCGCCGGTCAGGACATTGCCGAGGGCGTCCATTTCCCGTCGGATGACGTCTTCCTCCACGACTTCCGCCGCAAGGACCCGGCCGAAGCAGAGGAGGGCCCGGCGATTGGCCTGCTGGCTGCTGCTCGACGGGTCCGTGGCCTGCAGCGCATCCCGGAAGAAGGACATGGCGGTTCCCACCGCGCCCTGTTGCAGGTGAATCTGGCCGATGGTCTGCCAGACGGCACAGGTCAGGTGGCGGCGATGGGCCAGGGAAGCAGCGCGTTCTGCACCGGCGATGGTTGCCATGGCCTTGTCCCATTCGCCCAGATGAAGAAGCATGTGCGATTTGTTCAGCAGCATGGGGGTGAGGTAATCGGGCCGCGTGCGGATGGACGGTCCGTCGATGAATCGTTCGCACAGCGTCAGGACCCGGGGCAGCAGGCGGGTGTGCATGGCGTACTGCAGCACCTGTCCGAATACGGTCACGAGCTGTCCGGCGTCGGTTTTTCCCGGCTGGGCAATCAGCTCCAGGGCGTTCAGCAGGTGCCGGGTGGCGGTGGAGTATTCCTGGAGGGCGGCGGTCTCCCGCGCGGCCTGCAGCAGGAAGGGCAGGGCCTGTCGGCGGGAAGCGCTGTGCCAGTAGTGAACGGCCAGTTGCTCCGCGCGGCCCTCCAGGTTGTCGGCGAACTCCAGCTCCAGGGTTCGCGCGATGCGCTGGTGGATGCGACGGCGGTCTTCTTCGGCGATGCCCCGGTAGATGGTTTCCCGCACGGCGGCACCGGCAAACCGGAAGTGATCGTGGGCACGCTGCAGCAGATGGCCGTGGGCGAGGGTCTGAAGAATGGATTGCAGCTCTTCGACGGGCTTGCCGATGACCTGGGCGAGGAACTCGGGCTCGAACCGGTCGCCCAGGACGGAGGCGAACTGGATCACGGTGCGGCGATCCGCCGGGAGGGCGTACAGCTCCGCGTTGACTGTCTGCCGGACCTCCAGTGGCGGGCCCGGGATTTCCGCGTCCCGGTCGAATACGGCGTTGCCGGAGCGGACCGCCAGGGCACCGCAGGCCCGCAGGGCAGTGAGATACCCGAGGGCGCATCGGGGGTTGTTGTCGCAGATCGACTGCAGGCGGTCCAGCAGTCCGGCGGGCGGTTCCGCTTCCAGTTCGGTGGAGACGAGCTGGCTCATCTCCGCCGCCGACAGGGGACCCGTTTCAATGGACGTCGAAATGCGGCTTTCTTCGAATCCATGGATGTAGCCCGACCGGATGCTCAGGGCGAGGAGGACCGGCAGGTGCTCGATGGCGTGGGCCAGATGGTGGAGCAGGCCGAGGGAGGCGTCGTCGATGAAGCAGAGGTTGTCGACGAAGAGCACCGTCAACCCCCGGGCACACAGCCCGGTTACCGCGTGGACAAGGGTTAACCGGAGGGTGTCCGCCGCATCGAGGGGGGCCGTCCGCTTCGTCCGGAGTGCTTCCGCCGCGCGCTGTTCCACCTCTGTCAGATCGAGGGTGGCTGCGTCCGCGAGCCGGTCCAGGAGGTCGGCCGCCGCTGCGAAGGGCCGGTTTTTCGAGATGCCCATGCACGAGACTTCGCACCAGAGGATTTCCAGCCCTCCGGCGAGGAGGCGTCGCCGCACTTCGTCCATGATGCGCGTTTTACCGATCCCTGCGGGCCCGGACAGCACCAGGATCCGGCCGGTCCGGTTGTTGGCCTCGGCCAGGAGGCCGCCGATCTGCTTCAGTTCCCGTACTCGCCCGGCCATGCGCTTGCGGATGGCGCTGCGGGAGGACGCGGACGAGAGGATTGCATTTTGCGATCCCTCTTCTTTTAACAGCTCGAAGTCTTCTTCGATGGCGGCGGCCACCGTGTCCTGGATGCGGATCCGGCGGTCGTGCCGGGCGGCCAGATCCCGGCAACCCTGAACGGCGGTCCGGTAGGCGTCGTTGATTTTCGCCGTGCCGTTCAGCTCCACGATCAGGGATGCGTGCAGGATGCCCATGCCGAAGGACGGGGAAGGGCCCGGCAGAGGGGCGGCGGTCCAACGGTCCCGCCAGTGCAGGGCGGCTGTGGCAGCGGTGCTGGAAGGGCGATCCGGAGAGACAATACCGAACCCGAACACCGTGTCTCCGTCCATCTGTTCGAGCAGGACGCCGCCACTGTCGGTCATTGCCTGTTCCAGATCGGCGGACAGGGAGGCGGAACCGGTGGAGATGGAAACGGCCAGCAGAATGATATCCCGTTCCTGCTGGCTGAGGGGCCGGACGCCGCCATCGGTCAGGCGGCTGAGGTCATCCCTTGACGGGCCGCCGACAGAGGTGATGTTGATGGGATCCTCGTGGATGGAGCTGACCCGCGACACCACGGAGGGCAGAAGCTCGCCGGAGGACTCGGATTCCGTTCCCCGCAGTCCGATGACAAACCGGGCCAGGTCGTGGGCGCTGCCGCGCAGTCCGAGTCCGTAGGAAAACGTCATGAGGTCTTCGTGGAATTCGGCGGCGGACACGTAGCGTTTTTCCGGGTCGGGGGACAGAGCCCGCAGGACGATGTCCCGCAGGGCAGCCGGCACCGGTGTTTCCGGGCGATTGGCCAGGGCGTCCGGATCGTGAAATTCGCGCCGCTGCACCGCCTTGACGATTTCCGCCGGTGATTCCCCCGCAAACGGCCTGTGACCCGTCAGCATTTCGTACAGGATGACGCCCACCGAATAGATGTCCACGCGCCGGTCGTGGGGTGCACCGATGGCCTGCTCCGGGGCCATGTAGGCGAATTTGCCCTGCACGGGGGCCCGTTCGTCCACGCTGAGGCGGTCGATGGCGCGGGCGATGCCGAAGTCCGTGATTTTGACTTCTCCTTCGGTGGAGAGGAGCACGTTCTGGGGGCTCACGTCCCGGTGGATGATGTTCAGCGTGTTCGTTTCGCCGTCCTTTTTGCGGTGCGCATAGTCGAGACCCCGGGTGACCTCGGACGCGATGTACACGCAGAGTTCCATGGGGATGAGCTGGTTGTCGCGGCGGCAGCGCCGGATGACTTCTGCCAGATCAAGTCCCTGTACGTATTCCATCGCGATGTAGTAGGTGTCGCCGGTTTTTCCCAGATCGTAGATCTGCACGATGTTGGCGTGATTGAGGGAGACGGCGATTTTCGCCTCATTGATGAACATCTCAATGAAGTCATCATTATCGGAATACATGGGCAGGATGCGCTTGATGACGAGGAGTTTTTCAAACCCTTCCACGCCGTAGGACTTGGCCTTGAACACCTCGGCCATGCCCCCTTTTCCAATTCGTTCCAGCAGCTGGTATTTTCCGTAGATCACGCTGATTGTGTTTCCCGTGTCGCCGTGTGTTGAATCCCGGTGTTCTAGTGGATTTTTCAGCAGGTGGCAAGGAAGGCGACGCATCCCCGCTCGGGGCACCCCATCCGCGGTGGCGGAAATCATTCAGGAATCCGGAAAAGCAGGGATGGCGCTCAGGTGTCGCCCCGGCGGGCGCGTTTCTTGAAAATCAGGCGGATGGGGGAGCCTTCAAAGCCGAAGGTCTGGCGGATCCGGTTTTCCACGTATCGCTCATAGGAAAAGTGCAGGGCCTCGGGGTAATTGCACTGGATGACAAAGGTGGGCGGCCGCACGCTGACCTGGGCGGCGAAATACAGCCGGACCGGTCGACCCTTCCGCAGGGGAGGGGGGTGGTGCTCAATGATGTCAGTGAACAGATTGTTCAGTTCCGCGGTGCGCACCCGCTGGTTGAACGCCGCCGCCGCCTCGTCAATAGCCGTGAGAAGTCCGTTGATGCCTTTGCCGGTAAGTGCCGAAATTGTGACAACTTTTATCCACGGAGCAAATGTGAGCTTGCGCTCCAGGTGCTCCCTGGCCGCCCGCTGGCGCGCCCCGTCCCCCGACAGCAGGTCCCACTTGTTCAGGGCCACTACCACGGCCCGGTGGCGGTCCACGGCCAGCCCCAGAATCTTCGCGTCCTGCTCCGCTGCCTCATCCCCCGCGTCCACCATCAGCACCACCACCCGGCACCGGCTCATGGCGTCCACGGCGGCGCTCACGGCCAGCTGCTCCGGTGTGTCCTTCTGCACCCGGCTCTTGCGCCGGATGCCCGCCGTATCCACCAGCACATAGTCCCGCCCGTTGACATGGATTTCGATATCCACCGCATCCCTTGTGGTTCCCGGCATATCCAGGGTGAGCAGGCGATCTTCGTGGAGCAGTCGGTTCACCAGGGAGGATTTGCCCGCGTTGGGACGGCCGATGATCGCCACGCGCGTTGCATATTCTTCGGCTTCGGCCTCCGGGTCGGTGTCGTCGGTGTCGTCGTCGGCGTTGGGAGAATCTCCCTCCGGCAGGGGCGGCAGATAGCGGTACACCAGGTGTTCCAGCTCGTCGAATCCCCGTCCGTGGGCCGCGCTGACCATCACCGCCGGCTCCATGCCGAGGGCGTAGACGTCCGATGCGCCGGACTCCTGCTTCGCTCCGTCGATCTTGTTCACCACCAGGATGGCGGGCACCCCCGACCGGCGCAGGAACGCGGCGGTCTCCAGATCCCCGGTGGTGAGCGGTTCCCGGCCGTCCACCACAAAGAGCACCACGCAGGCCTCCTTGATGGCGACGCGGCACTGGGCGTTGATGCCCTTTTCCGTCTCCGTCTGCGGCGAAAACTCCCAGCCCCCCGTGTCGACCACCGTAACCGTCCGATCCAGGATGTCCGCTTCGGCGTACAGCCGATCCCGGGTGACCCCCGGCTGATCCATGACGATGGAGGCCGGGCGTCCCGCCAGCCGGTTGAAAATCGTCGACTTGCCCACGTTGGGGCGCCCCAGGATGGCCACGGTGGGATGGTCCGCCGCACTGGCGGGATAGTGGGGCACGCGATGCCGGCGTCCGCGGGGTTTCATTCGTAGCCCATCTTTCGCAGGCCCGCCGGATTGGTGCTCCAGTCGGGAGAGACATCCACGTGGAGGCGCAGGCTCACCGGGCACCCCAGCAACTCCGCGGCCTGGGCCCGGGCGCGCTCGCGGATTTCCGTAATCTTTTCGCCATTTTTTCCAATGATGATGGCCTTCTGGCCGGTGGTTTCGACGTGAATGGACGCAAAAATTTCGGTTCCCGCCGGCTGTTCCTTGAACTGGTCAATCACCACTGCGGTCCGATAGGGCACTTCCTTGTGGGTGATGTCCATGATGGCTTCCCGCACCAGCTCGGCGACGAAGAAGCGGTCGGCCCGATCAGACAGCATGTCCCGCGGAAAAAGGCGCGGGCCCTCGGGCAGCATGGCGACCACGAGGGACATCAGCGTGTCGACGCCGTCACCGGTCAGGGCGCTGACGGGAACGATTTCCCGGGCGATGTCCATGGCGTGGATTTCCTGGAGCAGGGGGAGGATGCGCTCCTTGGGTTCCATCCTGTCCACCTTGTTCAGGGCGATGACCACGGGGATGCCCGTCTGCTGCAGCCGGCGGGCGATATCCCGCTCTTCCCGGGAGAGCCCTTCACCCCTTTTGCGGTCCGTGGCGTCAATCAGCCACAGGCATACATCCGCCTCGAGGATGGCATTGTTCGCCGCCTCGTTCATGTAGTGCCCCAGCCCGTCCTGGGGCCGGTGGATGCCCGGCGTGTCCAGGAAGATGACCTGCCGGTCGTCCGTGTTGTGCACCGCGAGGATCCGGTCCCGGGTGGTCTGGGGCTTGCGCGTGACAATGGACACCTTCTGACCGAGCACAGCGTTGAGCAGGGTGGATTTACCCACGTTGGGCCGCCCGGCGATGGTCACATAGCCGCACTTCACGATATCCTGTTGATTTTCTTCGCCCATCGGCCACCGTTTACCCTACGCGCCCGTCGATTGCAAACCCCATGCGGTTTTTCGGGCGGGGCCCCGGACCGAACTGGCCGAAGCGGACTGGTTCAGTTCACGAACGCTGTATATTGGTTTTTTTTAGAACTATCTGCGGTGTCGAAACGCATGACCCGGAATGGTGGTCAGTTACGGACGCAGAGGGTGGAGTGCAAAGAGTACCCAGAGTCCTTGTAGTCACTCCCAACAGTTCCCCCATAACTGAACAGGACATTCCAGGCCTGGCCCGGGTAGTTGGTATCGGATGTCGATGTCCAGAAGTCACCGCCATACCAGGATGAGGCGTTAGTGAAGCCGGATTCATCGAAGTACGAGTAATAGAGTCCTGTCGTATGGACGATACTGAACAGCTCTTTTCTATCGGGCAGGCGCCAGTCGGTGAATCCGCCCCATGTGGAGGTGTCGCAGAATGCCAGCGCCTCCTTCCATGTGTGCAGTGTCGCAGTGCCATCATCGCAGTCATTTCCCTGAACCCCTGCGGGACAGGCCTGCCAGATGAGCGTGGTCCGGTTGTCAACGACCATCGGTCGCTGGGGAACACTTGTGTCACGACGCAGACGGGGAGAAGAGACCAGCCTGGGTTCACCTCGTACACAGCGGGCGTGACAATTGTCGGAATACATACCGTTCTGGACGTATCCCCACCCAAAATCGATCGCGACTGCAAAGGATGTTGACCAGAAATAATTCTGTGGAGTTTCGGGAAACGCGTCTGCGTCAATGAGAGGAGGGGATATCCTGCCCGCATCCACGAGGGAATCCAGTTCGTAGGCATCCGGCAGGCGCCAGTCGCTGTACCCTCCCCAATTGTGGCTTTCACAGTACGAGACGGCATAGCTCCACGAAAACAGCGCCGCGCTGTCACCTTTCTCACAGAGGTCGCCGGACAGTCCAAGTGGACAGCCCTGCCAGACAAGTCCTGTGGCGTTATCGGTCACCACCGGTTCGTCTGTCATGTCGAGGTTGCGGGAATATCGATCTGTCGCCTCGTGGGTGACATCCCATCCGAACTGAGCATCCTGGCCGGAGCAATTTCCCATTGTCGGACAGGGGATTACCTCGCCCCATTCATCATAGCACTGGCGCTGGTTGGTATCCGCCAGGATGAAATGCGCACCGGGAACATCGCAGGATGAATCGCCGCACCCCGGGGATTGGCAAACGCCGTTGATGCAGATGTCATAAGCGCGATCGGGGTTGGTCAGCAAATGGCAAGGGGAAAAGTCCGGCATCCCGGTGCAATCCACCAGTCCCGAGTCTGTGTCTGAATCCGAGTCAGTTTCGGAGCCGGTGTCGGTGTCTGAACCGGTGTCGGTATCTGAGCCGGTGTCAATGTCTGAGCCGGTGTCGGTGTCTGAGCCGGTGTCGGTGTCTGAACCGGTGTCGGTGTCTGAGCCGGTGTCTGTGTCTGAGCCGGTGTCGGTGTCTGAACCGGTGTCGGTGTCTGAGCCGGTGTCCGTGTCTGAGCCGGTGTCCGTGTCGGTATCTGTATCGCTGTCCGTGTCTGTATCTGAATCTGTGTCCGCGTCGGTATCTGTATCGCTGTCCGTGTCTGTATCT
>JAKQNG010000132.1 GCA_029565915.1 Deltaproteobacteria bacterium | reverse complement strand
TGTGCCCACTCCTCAAACGTGCGCACCTTCACACCGCTGACGCCGAGGGAGGGCAGCACATCCGAAATGTAGTTCGCCAGGGCCCGGTTGAGCACGATGACCATCATGCGGCCGGGCTTCAGGCGGCGCCCTTCCCCGTACGCCAGGTAGGCGATCCGGTGCAGGCCCACGGTGGTTTTGCCGGAGCCGGCGCTGCCCTGCACGATGAGGACATCGCTGTCATCATCCGAAATGAGAGCGAACTGAGTCCGGTCGAGGAGTCCCGATATCTCAGGCAGGTGCTTGTCCGCCCGGAATACCCCGTCACCGGCCTCCCCCAGGCGACCCGTGGCGGCGGCCCTGACAGAGGTTCCCTGCCCGCCCCGCAGTTTCGCCCCTGCGTCGTCCAGCCGGACCCAACCGCTGTCCCTCCGGACCAGGCTCCCCAGGGGACAGTCCACCCGGCGGAGCACCCCTCCCGTGATGGTGACCGAGCGCCGGGCCACAAGGACTCCGGAGCGGACCTTTCCGCCGAACCGCTCCTCGTAGTCGTCGCCTTCTTCGTAGCTGTAATAAATCCGGCTCACCGGGGCATTGCGCCAGTCCACGATGCTGATGCCCGCCGCCGGGGCCAGGTGGGTGCGCTTTCCGAGAAACACATCCTTTGACTGCCCGCCTTCGTCGAGGCGCATGTGTCCGAAATAGGGACTGTCCGGATCCACCGGCAGTTCCTCCCCCTGTCCCCGCTGGGCGGCCAGGGACTGCAGCCGGGTCATCTGTTCCACCAGGGACGGAACGTCCTCCGGCAGGGCCTCCCCGATGGCGTCCCGCAGCTCGATGAGTTCATCGTCATACCCCGAAAAGGTCACCCCGTTGCGCACGGAGGTCAGCAGCCAGGCCCGCACCTTTTCCAGAAGGCGGGTTTCCTCGTCGATGATTGAATCCTGTCGCTCGCGGTCCGTCACAATCACTCCGGCATGCCCGCCATGCGGCATCGGTTGCCGCAGCGGGACAAATGGAGGATACTAGCATGACAAGGAGGTTCCCATGAAGAACAAATGGATCGTGTTGACCCTGAGTATGGCGGCCCTTTTCGCCACGGCATGTTTTGAAGAGGAGGATTCGTGCAACATCCGCACGCCGGGCATTTATGTGGAATATGAGGTCGTCGAAGAAGACGGCAGCGCCCGGGCGCAGGTCACCTTCTGGACCGGCGATGATCCGGGCGGCACCTACCTGGAACTCGGCGCCTGCGGAGACACCATTTCCGTCAACGGCGAAGAGCTCAGCGAATCCGGCTCCAATCCCACCCGATACCGGGGTGTCATCGACGTGGCCGACAGCTACGAATTCGTATTTGATCGCCCGGACGAAGGCAGCTACGCCAGCACCGTGACGGACATGCCCGCGCCGGTGGCCATTTCGGCCCCGTCGGGACAGAGCATCGCCCGGGACGAGTCATTCGAAGTCATCTGGGACACCAACGGCAGCGGCCAGATCAACCTGCTCATCTCCGGCGACTGCATCCACGACTATCCGTCCACCCTCGGCGAGGCGATCACGGACAACGGAACCCACACCGTTGCGGCCGACGCCCTGGAAATCTGGAGCGGCGAAGAAGGCAGCACCTGTTCGGCCACCGTGGAGCTGACGCGCACCACGACCGGGGACCTGAGTCCGGACCTGAAAGGGACGATTGTGGGAAAAACCAGAGATACGGCCTCGTTCAGCACCACGGCCGCAGCGGGGGAAACCGGGGATTCCGAACTGGCGGACTAATTGTCGAACACGCCGAGCTGGCGTTCCGCTTCCACCCAGTTGGTCAGTGGATCCTGCGAATGGCCGGCCTGCCAGAGCTCATTGGCCCGCTGTTCGATCATCTCGCGGGTGATTCTCTTCTTCGCAGGGGCTTTCTTCGCAGGGGCCTTTTCAACGGCTTTCTTCGCAGGGGCCTTTTTTTCCGGGGCCTTCGCGGCAGGTTTCTTTGCAGTTGCGGTCTTTTTCGTCGTCGCCATGACAATCCTCCATCAGTAAAATTCTGGAACCACTGCCGGGGTAACTCTTTTTTCTGTCCGCGTCAAAAAGAAAATAACGCTGCCAGCGCATTCCTGCCTTCAGTTATGAAATATTGTCCAAAGACATTGAAAGGTTGAAACCCTCAGGGACGGGCGTCCGACGGATCGTCCAGGACCATGTCGACCAAGCGGCGATCCCGGTACACGGGCGCCATGCGGGGATAGCGGATGGCAAACCGGACCGGCAGGTCGAGGGTTTCGAAACGTTCGGCCAGGTGCTGTGTCCACCCGGCCGGGACAAAATCATATTGTTCCACCAGCCGGGCCGCCCCGACGCCGTCCCCCGCAAAGCGGATCCGCCGGACCTTGGCGAGGAGATCCGCCACCGCCCGCCGGCACCGACCCATGTCCACCGGCATCACGGTCAGCCGGCCGTCGTCGCTCCGCTCTGCCCGGACGGCCCCCGCTTCGATGAGCGCGTTGACAATCATCTTCATGGAGCGCCATTCGAGATGGGCATCGAGGGAGGCGGACGTGGCGAGAAGTCGCAGGACGGATGCGACAAATTCCCCGTACAGGGCCGCAGTGACCCCGTCGTCCGGCACCAGCCCGGCAGCGCGGACATCCGGATCGGCAGCCAGGTGGAGGGCTGCCAGATCTGCCCGGAGATGATCAATGATCTGCGCATGCGGGCCGAGACGCCCGGCCAGCCAGCCGGCGGGTTGCTTTTCGGTGCCGTCCGGACCGTAACCGAAGGTTTCGCGCAGCGCTTGAAAGGCAAACTGGACGCTGGTCCGCAGCCCGTCCGCCTCTGTTGCACCGCCGAACTCGCCGGCCAGGGCAGCAGCATACCGCGCATTGAACGCCCGGTTCAGGTTGACGGCCACGTACCGGTTGTCCCCGTTGGTCAGGCAGGCGCCCATGGCGAAGAACGAACAGGGCCCGGACACGGTCTGACCCGAAGGTCCCGGATGCAGCACCACGGCCGGGATGATCCGGTGGTCCGGTGTCCAGGGTGCGGCGCTGCGCCGTCCGCCCACCTCCCGCAGGCGCGCCTCAATGGCCGTGGCCCGGTCCATCACGGCGGCCCATCGAGGGCCCAGTAACGGATCGGCCAGTACCACCGGACCGCCGCCGCCGGATGACAGGGATTCCTCCAGAACCTCACCGGACGGGGTGCCGTAAATCAGCGGACGGATCTCCTTGATAGTGGCCTCCACCCGGGCCAGCCGGTCCGGGTCCACACCTTCCTGACCGCCAACATCGATGTCCGCGCCGTTGCGAATGGCCGTCTCCGCTGCCGCCGCCAGTTCGCCGGGAATGAACGTCGGTCGCAGGCGGGCCCCGGTGAACGCGTCGCGGGTGCCCCCGTGGAGCCGGACCTGTTCCAGATAGCGCGAAATCCGCTCCGCAATCCCGGACGAAGCGCCGTCCCCGTGCTGCACGATTTCCTCCAGCAGGCGGACGACCCGCTCATCAGAGGCATCGACCGCTGCCGGATTTTTAATCGATTCAAGATATAATTCGGTCCTGCGCCCGGCATCAAGGGTTTCAAATCCGGGAATCGCGACAGTCAGGAAGGCCACCCCGTCCGACGGGGAAACGAGGTCTTTCCGGACATCATCTCCCGGCAGTTCCAGAGACGGTGGCGCCGGCTCAGGGGACCGTCGACGGTTGGTTGCGGTGGATTTCGTTTCACCGCAGGAAAGGGTTCCCATCCCGACCAGAAGCAATATCAAATAAAACAATGATTTAAATATGTTGAAAATCATTTTCTCATGTTTCGTCGTAACGTGTCAGGATGGTGTTGTGGCGGAAGGCAGGATCCTCGGCGGGATAGTCGCTGTTGAAATGGAGCCCCCGGCTTTCGGGACGCCGGAGGGCGCATTCGATGATGAGGTGGGCCACTGTGGCCAGGTTGCGCAGCTCCAGCAGGTCGGGGGTCACCACATACTGCCAGTAATATTCGGAGATCTCCTCCTGCAGCATCGCGTGGCGACGGCGGGCCCGGGCCAGACGGCGTTCCGAGCGCACGATCCCCACATAGTTCCACATGTAGCGGCGCAGCTCGTCCCAGTCCTGGGAGACCACCACGTTTTCGTCCGACAGTCGCGCGCCCCCCGGATTCCAGTCCGCCACGTCGGCCGTGTCCACAGTGAGGGGCAGGGATTCCCGGATCGCCTGGGCGGACCGGTGGGCGTAGACCAGCCCTTCGAGAAGGGAATTGGAGGCCAGCCGGTTGGCCCCGTGGAGGCCCGTGCACGAAACTTCGCCGATGGCATACAGTCCCGGAATGCTCGTACGGCCCCGGGTATCCACCAGCAGGCCGCCGCAGGCGTAGTGGGCACCCGGCACCACGGGGATGGGCTCCTTCGTGATATCGATGCCGAACTTCAGGCAGGTGCGCCGGATATTGGGAAACGTTTCCTCGATGAATGCCGCCGGCAGATGGGTGATGTCCAGGCAGACGTGGTCGTCGCCGGTGCGCTTGAGCACGTCGTCGATGGCCCGGGCCACCACGTCCCTGGGCGCCAGCTCCCGGTCCGGATGGTAGTCCGCCATGAAGGCCCGGCCCCGGATATCCCGCAGGATCCCCCCTTCCCCCCGCACCGCCTCGGAGATCAGCTCGCTCTTGGCCAGGGGGTGGTACAGGATGGTGGGATGGAACTGGAAGAACTCCATGTTCGCCACCTGTGCGCCGGCCCGGTAACCCATGGCCAGTCCGTCCCCGGTCGCCACGTCCGGATTGGAGGTGTACAGGTACACCTTTCCAAGACCTCCCGTGGCCAGCACGGTGACCGGCGCCACGAAGGTGTGGACCTCACCGGTGGTCCGGTCGAGGGCATGGACGCCCTTGCAGATCCGGCCGGCGGATTTCCGGTTGGGGACAATCAGGTTGACCGCCATGTGGTTCTCGCGGATTTCCACCCCGTCCAGCTCCCGCACGACGGCGGCGAGGGAGCGCACCAGCTCGCGACCCGTGGCGTCTGCCGCATGGACGATCCGCCGCGTGGAATGACCGCCTTCCCTTGTCAGGTGCAGCGCTTCGGGATGGTCCTTGCGGGTGGTGAAATGGGCACCCAGCCCCACCAGCTCCCGGATGCGATCCGGTCCGCCCCGCACGCAGAGCTCCACCGCTTCGGGGTCACAGATGCCCCGGCCGACGGTCAGGGTGTCCGCGATGTGGGATTCAAACGTGTCCCCCGGATCGATGACCGTGGCCACCCCTCCCTGGGCCTGACTGGTGGCGGAATCCTCCAGTCCCTTTTTGGTGAGCAGGATGATCTTTCCGGCGCCGGCCGCATGGCGGGCAAAGCTGAGGCCCGCGACCCCGGTGCCGATGACGAGAATATCGCAGTAGAAGCGCATGGCGGGACGGCATCATAGTCGAACGGAACGGATTTCAAAAGGTTATTCGAGGGGCGTCAGGACGCGGCAGACAGCGCTCTCCGGCAGGGCCGACAGGCCGTCCCGGTGCAGCCGGGAGCGGGCGGGCGGATCGTCCACGACAACGCACACGATGGCCGGATCGACACCGGACAGGACCATGGCGCCCGGCACGGAAATCCCGTTGCCGCAGGCAAGTCGGGCCGGGTCCAGCGGAAAATACACGTCGTCCCCCTGAAAAACCGCCACCTCCACATCCCTGTCGCCGGGAGGACAGGTCACTTCCACCCGGAAGCGATCCCCGTCCAGGAATCCGTCCGGATCGTGGGACACCAGCCCGTCCCGCTCCCGCACCAGGGAAACAGCCAGCTCTCCGCCCTTCCAGGACATCGCGGCCGCCGGCACGGACGTCTCCGGTGTCCGGAAAATCGACAGGGCCACCACCGCCAGCGCCACCGCGGCCAGGGCCGGCACAACCACCGCCACCACCGGCTTTGCCCGGCGCGGGAAACGGAAAACCACCGGTTGCGGAACAATCTCCGGAAGCGGCTTCAAGACAATGGAATCGTTAATGATTTCGTCGGCCGCAGCGGCGCACTCCGAACATTCGCGCAGATGCCGCTCCACTTCGCCCTGCCGTCCCGCCGGCAGCTCGCCCAGACGGTACTGTTCGAGGGCCAGCCAGGAAACCGGGGCTCCCGTGCACTGACACGCGGTCATGGGCGTGCTCCTTCCTGCAGGGCAGAGGGCTCCGCGTTCGTCAGCTCGCACACCGCCTGCCGGATGAGGCCGAGCTTCTTGCCGATGGTCTTGCGGCTGTAGCCGGTGAGGTCGGCAATTTCGTCCTGAGTCATGTCGTCAAAAAACCGATAAATCAATATTTCCCTTGACTTGCCATCTAAAACATCAACCAGTTTATCAAGCAGGTCCCGGCCCACGTGGGGCTCGTCCACGCGGTGGCGATGGTCCTCTGTCAGGGACCTGGTTTCAAGAATCCGGGACCGCCGGCGCCGGTCGCGGAGGTAATTGAGGCAGCGGTTCGTGGACGCCCGGTACAGATAGGGCAGATCCACGTCCGTTGTTCCTTTCCTCAATAAATCCACAAATAATCCCTGCACGATATCCTCCGCATCCTGGACGCTGCCGAGCATCCTGGTACATTTCCGCATCAGCGCCGGACCGTATCGCTGGTAAATATCCATCCGTCCGCGTCAATCGATCCGACGCTCATCTCCTGCGCACTCCGCCATACCATCCACTTCTACATAGTACAGGACCGCCTGCCCCGGCCCTTCCTTGCGGACGCTGAAACTCATGAACGCCCGCCCCGCCGGTTCCTTGACCGCAAAATCCACCAGGTGCCAGTTCCGATTCGTCAGCCGGACGCTGTCGCTGACCACCCCGCCCGTGGGAACCGGCAGCTCCGTATCCAGCGAGTCGCTGTCCCCCTGCTCTTCCACGTAGGTGATGCGGAAATCCACATACAACGCCACGTCCTCCTCCCACCAGCCGAGGACCCGCAGCCGGTAGCAGTCCACCTCCACCAGGGGATGGGCCGCATAGGCGTCCGTCACCCGGATCACGACCGGGTCCCCTTCCAGGGATATCCCCGTATCCCGGGGATGCCAGGTGGGCACGCCGTGGACAATCCGGTCCCCTTCCACCAGCAGGAAGTCGCACTCCACGTCGCCGCAGGAGGCATTGAAATCCACCGGCAACCCGTTGAAGTCGGCCCCCGCGTCTGCTTCGTCCCGGCTGGCGTCCGCGGCCATGTCCGCACAACCCGCCGACCAAACAAAAAAGAAAATCGAATAATAACAAATAGATGACTTCATATTTAAAACCTTCCGCATTAATATCCGAACCGCACGCCCGTGGTGACGGTCAGGCCTCCGCCGTTGTGCGCCTCGTCCAGTGTGCCGGTCATCTCCAGAACCTCTGCAAGGACATATTCCACCTGCAGGATGGTCAGCCCGAACCACCGCACCGGATTCACCTGCAGCCCGGCCCCCCAGCTCACGAAGAATCCCTTGTGAGGGTCCGTGGTCTGCCCTCGTCCGGTAGTGTTGTTGTAAGTCAGGGTCAGCTCCGTGCGGGCAAACCCGGCGCCGAACTGCACGTAAGGCACAAAGAGCCGCCGTCCGAGGGTCAGATTGCCCCGCAGGAATCCGCCGAGGCGCCACCCTTTCCACGACACATCCTGCTCCACGCCGGTCAGGTTGCTGTGCCCTTCCCTGCGATCCAGGCCCGCAAACACGAATCCGACGGACAGGAACGGCAGAGGGCTCACCACCAGCCCCAGCCCGGCCGCCAGCCCTTTTCCGTCCGCCAGCCCCCGGTAGCCGAAATCCTCCAGTCGACGGGTGTAGGTCGAGTCGGTGCCGTGCAGGTATCCCAGCTGCAGCTCCAGCATGACCCATTCCCGCCGCGGGTGCCTGACCGGTTCCGCCACCGCGTACACCACGTCCCGGCCCTTGGCATCCGCGTCCTCCAGGCGCAGGGCCTCGCAGCGGCCGATGTCAAACCCGGTCACCCGACCGGACGCAATGGTCACTGCGCAGCGGAACCCTTTTTTGCCACCCGCGTTCACAAACCCTTCATACGCCCCCGCCGGCAGGGCCACCCGGTAGATCTCCCCTTTCACCTTGCGGATCTCCGCCGCCACCGTGGCGCTGTCCACATGGGTGAGGAGGATGTCCCCTTCGAGGGAAGCGGGCAGCTCCAGGGCCGAAGCGCTGCGACCGGGAAACGTGAGGGGCATTTCTCCCTTTCCCCGCAGATCCGTCTCAAGGATGACATGCTGGCGCCCCACCGCCGTGGCCGCCGTGGCGGACAGGGTCCGGTGGTAGGCGTACCGGTAAGCCTCCGACAGGGTGACGATCCCGTCCCGATCCACGTCCGCGGCCCCTTTCAGCCCCACCGTGAAGTGGTGGGAGAAGTAGGAGCCTTTCAATTTTGGAGACTCCTGGCTCAGCTCGCTCCCGGCCGAGGACGCGATGACCGCCATGCCCGTGACATTCAAATCAGAAACCGAATTGGATGAAAAGTCCCCGGCCGGCGTCGCCCCCTTCACTGCAGAAAAGGCGCCCGTCTGGCAGGCGTCCAGGATGACCAGGCGCACAGTGGCCGGCAGGTTCACCAACCGCTGCCGCAGCCCTTTCAGCGAAAACTCATCGGGACCCAGATTAAGACCCGTGGACCGGGCGTGCCCCGAATAGTAAAAGATGAAGACCGTTTTCTCGTCCCGCCGCGCGTGGGCTTCGAGGACGTCCTCGAACCCGTCCAGGGCCGACTGCACCTCCCATTCGTCCGGGTCGAGCAGCAGCTCCACGTCGGCGGGCGCCACACCGCCCAGGGTGGTCAGGGTCTCCGCCATGCGACGGGCATCCCCGTGGGCATACAGGAGCCGCGACTGACCGCTGCCGGCGCGGTTGCTGCCGATGAGCAGCGCATAGGTGCGGGCGGACGAAGTGGCCTCCCGGGCGTCAACCATCCGGGGCGCCAGGAGGAAGAAAGCCGCAAGAATGAACAGAAGTGGTTTCATCACCGGTCCTTTTCGGCCTGTCCGTTGGACAATGGTCACACTGTCCACAGAGTAAACACCTGACCGGGCGGAAGTGTGAACATCATTTTTCAGCGGGCAAAAACCGGTCAGTCTTCGTCGGGAGAATGCACCCGCCCGGGATTGCGTCCGGCCGCCAGGTCGTCCCGGGCAGCGGCGGAGAGGCACCGGGCCGGCCTTGCCGCATCGGGGCAGTTGTCAAAATCGAGGAAGCGCAGTTCCTGCTTCATGCTGTCGTCGGCCCGGCGGGAGGGATCCCGCATGAGCCACAGGTAGTCGCCCAGGCTGCGGGTGGTGGGGCCGTAGCCTTTTTCGAACAGGAACACCCCCATGTCTGCCATGACATCCGCGGCAGTGGCGTATCGCGCGGCGCGATCCTTTTCGAGCATCTTTCCGATGATCCGCGACAGGGCCGGGTCGACCCCGTCGACGACCTCGTGGGGCAGGCGCAGGGGTCGATCGATGGACAGCATCACCTCGCTGATGGCGCCCAGCACGGACTTCATGGCTTCAGGGCGCAGGTTGGGGTTGAAGCCGGTGACGAGTTCATAGGCCACCAGCCCCAGCGAATAGATGTCCACCTGGCAATTGATGGGATCTTCCACCAGCACCTCGGGGGCCATGTAGGGCAGTTTTCCGGCGATCTGGCAGTGGGACTGGTCCTTGCTCTGGACCGCTGCCACGCCGAAGTCCGCCAGCTTGACAAAGCCCTCCCGCTCGTCGAGGAGGATGTTTCCCGGCGAGATGTCCCGGTGGATGAGCCCCACCGCGCCGCCGCCGAAATCCCTGGAATGGGCGTACACCAGCGCCCGCAGGGTCATGAACAGGATGAAGCCGACGATCTTGTCGGGAATCCGCGATGCGGCGCCCTGTCCGCAGCCCGCCGCGCTGCCGGTGGCCAGCTCCCGCAGGCCGTTCAGGTCCATCCCTTCGATGAAGGCCATCACCACGAAATAACGACCCTGCTCGTCGGTGCCCGAGTCGATGAACGGAACGATGTTGTCGTGCACCAGAAAGGACATCCGGAGGGCCTCCGTGTCCAGGGTGGTGACGTCCATGCCGGGGTCGCTCATGAACTTCACGGCCACGTTCTGCACGTGGCCCGCGGCGCTGATCTTCCGGGCGGTCCACACCTCGCCCATGCCGCCCCGGCCCAGCAGCTTCACCAGCTCATACCGGCAGCGGGAGTCAAACGCGTAACCCGCGGACGGTTCCCGCACTTCCTTCTCTTTTGAAAAAAAGAACTTCATACCGCTGTTTTCTCTCCCCCGACCGGGCTCCATCCTAACAGAATTCCCGCGACTGTCAGCAGCGGAAAGCGGATCGATCTTTTGCCCGCACATCCCTCCCGTTCGCCGCTATAATGCGGGGTGCAACGCGCAACCAACCGCTCGACACAGGGAGGCCCCATGAACACAACGGCGCAATTTGTCATCGCCCTGGCCCTGGCACTGTCCGCGACGTCTGCATGTCAGACGGATACCGGCACCGCCCCGACCACGGACACGGACACCGATTCGGACACTGACACTGACACGGACACTGACAGCGACACCGACACGGACACCGATTCGGACTCTGACACCGACAGCGACACGGACAGCGACACCGACGCCGACACGGACACTGACACCGACAGCGACACCGACAGTGATGGGACGGATGGGACAGATGGGACGGATGGGACAGAAACAGAAGACACCGGAACCGACACTGGAACCGACACCGGAACCGACACTGATTCCGATACCGGAACCGACACTGATTCCGATACCGGAACCGACACTGATTCCGATACCGGAACCGACACCGGAACCGACACCGATTCCGACACCGATTCCGACACCGGAACCGACACCGGAACCGACACTGATTCCGACACCGGAACCGACACTGACACCGGGGCCGAGGCCTTTGACACCGAGGTGGGCAACGCCCACTACAAAGTGGACCAGTTCGGTTACCTGCCCGGCGAAGCCAAGGTTGCCGTCATCAGCCAGGCCCAGACCGGCCAGTTCTCGCCCGACAGCTTCACCCCGGGCAGCACCCTGGAGATCCGCTCCTGGCCCTCCGGCGACACGATGTACACGGGCAGCATCACCACCTGGAACAGCGGCAATACCGATCCATTGAACGGCGACAAAGGGTGGTGGTTCGACTTCTCATCGGTGACGACGCCGGGTCAGTACTACGTATGGGACCCCACCCGCTCGGTCCGCTCCCACGGATTCCGCATCGCCGACGACGTGTACAACGATGCCATGGTGGCTGCCATGCGCACCTATTTCTACCAGCGGGAAGGTTTCGCCAAGGAGGCTCCCTTTGCGGACCCGCGCTGGGCCGACGGCGCCAGCCACATGAACGACCTCCACGCGCGCTACGTGTTTGACAAAACCAACGCATCCCTGGAGCGGGACGTGCACGGCGGCTGGATGGACGCGGGCGACTACAACAAGTACGTCACCTTCCTGGATGGCACCATCCACATCCTGCTGGCCTCGTTCCAGCAGCGGCCGCAGGTGTGGGGCGACGACCACAACATCCCCGAAAGCGGCAACGGCATTCCCGATATCCTCGACGAAATCGATTTTGAGCTGTCGTGGATGATCCGCATGCAGGATACGGACGGCGGCGTATTCATCAAGGCCGGTGAGGACACCTACAACTCCGCGAGCCCTCCGTCGAGCTCCGATCACGCGCGGTTCTACGGGTTGAAGTGTTCATCCTCCACCATCAGCCTCGCGTCCATCTTCGCCCACGCGGCCCTGGTGTTTGAGGACATCCCCGCCCTCGCCGCCCGTGCGGCGGTGCTGGAAGACCGGGCGGAGGACGCCTGGGACTGGTACACGGGCCATTCCCGCAGCGATGCCTGCGACAACGGCGAAATCAAATCCGGCGACGCGGACCGCAGCCTGGCCGACCAGGACAAGCAGGCTGCCCGGGCCGCTGCCTGGCTCTTCGCCCTCACCGGCGATGCCGCGTACAACACGTACTTTGTCAACAACTACACCGATTTCGACCAGATCAGCATGTCCTGGTGGGGCAACTACCGCAACGAGGACGAGGACGCGGCCCTGTTCTACACCTCGATTCCCGGCGCCAGCACCACCGTGGCCAACGCCATCCGCACGTCCAAGACCAACGGCACCGGCGACACCAGCCTGTACGGATGGACCGCCAACAGCCACCTCTACCGTGCAGCCATGTCCACCTCGTCGTTCCACTGGGGACACAACACGGTGGTGGGGGTCACGGGAAACATCAACACCAACCTGATTGCCTGGAACCTGTCGTCGGCCAACCACGCCGGCTACCGCAAGCGGGCGCTGGAGCTGCTCCACTGGTTCCACGGCGTGAATCCCTTCGGCAAGGTGATGCTCTCCAACATGGGGGAATACGGCGCCGAGAATTCCGTAAACGAGTTCTACCACAGCTGGTTCACCACCGGCACACAGTGGGACAGCGTCCTCACGGGCACCGGACCCGCCCCCGGTTTTCTGGTGGGCGGACCCAATTCGTCGTACAGCGGCACCGTTTCGCCCCCGGACAACCAGCCGCCGGAAAAGAGCTACATCGACGGCAACGACTTCACCAACTCGTGGGAAATCACCGAAAACGGCATCTACTACCAGGCCGCCTACGTGCGCCTCGTGGCCTGGTTCGCCGCCGCCGCGGACTGAACGACGGAATCGTTTCCAGAAATTTTTCAGAACAGGAATAGGTATATTTGAATTATCCACACTCATTTTTACGGTAAATTTTAGTATGTATAGTGCAAATAATTGCTGCTCAAACAAAGGATATCGCAGAATTGTTCTGTGTGGCTCCTCCGCGCGAAAACTCAGGCATGGCGCTGCCAACCTCCTGGCAGGGCGTGCTGCTGGAGCACTGGATCCACAACGAGTTGAAGGCATACATGGATTATCGCGGACGCCGGGGAACACTGGGATTCTGGCGGACGCCGTCGGGGACAGAGGTGGACTTCATCTGGTGGTACGGACAGAAGGCAGTGGGCATCGAAGTAAAAGCCGGCGAGCGTTTTCGCCGCACGTGGACGAAAGGGCTTTCTTCCCTGGCGGAGGGAATGGACCTCATCGCCGGCTACGTCGTGTATACGGGCAACGAGGTGCTGCGCGTCGGCGACGTGGAGGTGCTGCCGGTGATGGAATTTCTGAAACGCCTGTACAATGGCCAGATCATTCCCGACCTGCCGGAGGGCGACGCGGGGTCAATATCGTCCGAGGTTGGTCGCTGAGAATCCGTCGGCGGCATTGCCGCTGATGAGGACCGTTTCACCGTCCGTGTTGATCACCACCACATTCAGATAGATCACAGTCGTGCTGACGATCTTTGTCTTCACGCAGTCCGGTGCTGACGCCGCTTCAACGCCGTCGATCAGGGGCAACCAGGTGTAGTCGACGTCTGTCTGCGGATAGCTGCCCAGTTCGACGTACCACAGGGCACCGTCCGCCACGGCCACCGCGTGGATGCCGTCTTCGTTGAACTCGCCGAGGGCCGGCGGCGTAAGGGCGCAGAGGGTCGGGGAATACGCGTAGGTGGTGCCCGACGGCGGCGGAAGGACCACCGCCGACCAGCCGTTGCCGCCGTAGCCCATTGCCAGGGTCCGGAGGATGAGCGCGTCACCACCGGCGTTGAACCCGCCCACCACATGGTAGTTGCTCGTGGAACTGGCTTCGACGAAAACGTGATCAAGGGCCGAGGTGATGTCACCTTCCGCGGTGGTCTCCTCGGAGGTGGACTCGGAGACCGTCGAAAACGTCAGGCTGCCGCCGTGGAGTTCGCTCATGCTGTAGGTGGACAACCCGCCGTTGTGAGGCGCGATGGACGGCAGGGAGGAAAACACCGTATCCGTATAGACCCGTTCAAAGGCGTCGAAGGTGTCGTCGGTGCCGATGGCCATGAGTGCCGCCCCGCTGGGATTGTTTGCCTTCACCAGCAGGTGGGTCATGCCGTTGACGGCCGCGCAGTCCAGCTCCGTGGTGCTGTGCAGGACGCTGCCGTCCAGATCGGTATTCGTCCAGCCCCCCGTCGGCACGCCGAATACTTCCCGGCGGTAAATGGTGTCGTTGCTGCCCCGGACAAACAGCGCCACCCCGTGTCTGGCGGGATCGGGATTCACGATGCACGGTGCGCCGATGAAGCACCCTTCGTTGGCCACGCCGTTGCAGTCTTCGTCCAGGTTGTCCGGATCGCACACCTCCACATCCGGGCCCATGGCGCCTTCGCAGTCGCCCCAGTCGCTCGCGTTGCCGTCCTCCGACAGCTCGCAGACCTGTTCGCCGGCCGTGCAGATCCCGGTTCCGTCAACCTCCGGATGGGCATCGCAGGGCGGTCGCGGTTCGTCCAGCGTACACAGGCAGGTGGCGCTTTTTACGGTGCAGTTGTTGACGATGTCCGAATCCGTGTCGGAATCCCCATCGCTGTCCGTGTCTGCATCGCTGTCGGCGTCCGAATCGCTGTCAGCATCCCCATCGCTGTCCGTATCCGCATCCCCTTCCCGCATGTCCTGACCGACAATCGCGGAACACGCGGCCAGCCAGCCGGACAGAACCGGCACCATCGCAAAAAACAATGCGGCAGTCTTCATGTCAGAATTCTCCTGTCATCGTAAAACCGACCGTGCCCTGGCCGACAACGGGGCGCAGCGCCACGTCCTTCACCGACTCCTTTTTCTTCACGACCCCGACCGCCACGAGCACAACGCCGGTCACCGCCATGGCGGCGCCGACCCCCAGCAGCACATCGGTGGCCAGCGCCAGATGATCGACGGCGAGTTTATCCTCTTCGAGTTCCGGCGGACAACCACCCTCGCACTGCGGGGCGAGTTCGTTGTCCTTTGATACGGCCAGTGCGCCCGTGACCGCCGCGCCGATGAGGGCCCCGGCACCGACTCCCAGAAGCGACCAGCCGGCAACGGTCATGGCCCGATAGCGTTTACCGGCATCCGCGGACGGTGCGTTTCCTCCCCCATCTCCCGCATCCGACGCCGCTGTTTCCGCCGCCGCCGGGGCATCGTCCTCCAGCGGCAGGGTGGTCGTCTGGCCGCCGGGAATGCGCACGGTCCGCTCCAGAATCGTTTCGTCCCTCCGGCGGATCGCCACGATGTGCTCCACGCCGGCCGTGAGCGCCAGTGGACCGGCAAGGGGTGTGTCCCCCCGGTGAATCCCGTCAACAAACACGGACAGGGAATCCTCCGCCCGGCTGATTTCCAGATAGCCGACCATCTTTTTCAACCGCTCGATTTCGCCGAGGACCTCGTTGGTGCGCGCCACTTCGATGTCGTCGCCGCCGTCGGCCAGGTAGCGTTCAAACACCTCCAGCGCCACGCCGTAGTTCTTCGCGGCTGCCTCGGACTGGGCAATGTTGTAAAGGATTTTCCAGTTCGGCCTGATTTCAAAGGCTCTCCGGAACTGCTCTGCAGCCTCCGCGTACTTCTTCGCCTCGAACAACCGGCCTCCTTCCCGGAAGGCCTTCTTCGCCTCGGCGGCGCTGTCGGCGCGGGCGGTGTGGGGAGCCGCAGCAACACTGAGCATGAGTACAACAACCAGCAACTTCGTTTTCATGGTGCTCCACTTCTGTTCGATGTCATCGATCCAATATCAGCATTGTGGAAATCCGCACGAAAAAGCGGGTGGAGAAATGACTTTCGCCGACGGGCCCCGGGACAGATGCCTCACCGCCGGAATGCGCAGGAGGATTCCGGTTCCGTCTCCGCTTCTTCCTCCAGTCGAGGATCCACCCACTCCTGACGGTAGCGGACATGTCCCTGCTCTCCAGTGGAGCGCCATGCCGTCATCGCGTACTCCCCGTTGAAATACGCATGCTCCTCCAGCAGCAGGCGCCATCGGCGGCTGATCGTGCAGGTGCATCGGGCCGGAACCGGCGCCTTGGTAACCATCGTATCCGAGTCCGTGTTGCTGTCCGTCTCCGAGTCCGAATCCGAGTCCGAGTCCGAGTCCGATTCCGAGTCTGATTCCGATTCCGATTCCGATTCCGATTCCGATTCCGAATCCGTCTCCGATTCCGAATCCGTCTCTGAGTCCGAATCCGTCTCTGAGTCCGAATCCGTCTCTGAGTCCGACTCGGAATCCCCGGTCATCAGGTTCACCGCGCAGACGAGGGCCCCGTCGACATATTCCACATCCAGTCCGGAAATGCCGTCCACGCCGCCTTCGCAGACCGCGGACAGCACCTGCTCGCCCGTCCATTCGTGGATCAGGGAGACCTCTTTGACCGCAACCGCGAATTCAAACGACGGGATGCTCGGCGGTTCGTAGTCCCAGCTGTAGTCATTGCTGTGAAGCAGAATCTGGATGTCGCCCGAATAGCTGATCGCCGTCCGATCCCAGAAGGGCGTGGGATGATCCGGTGGTGAAGACGCCACGCTGATCACCCACATCAGTACCATCGCGCAGAGGGTGCCTCCGCGCAGGAGCCACGATTTCACCTGTCCGTGTCGATCCATTGTTTTCCCCACCACCAGACCGCCGGCAGAATGGCCAGGGCCAGACAGTCCGAGGCGTCCATTGTCGATTGGACAGCCCCGGAACGGTTGAAGACATGGAGTGCCGAAATGAGCTGCACGTAGCAGTCATTCCCGAACGCACTGATATTGATGAAGGCCAGGCAGAATCCCGAAAGGGCCACACAGACCGTGAGGACAGGAAGGGTCAGGGCCACGTCCGCCGGAAAGACCGGCTTCTGCCCGAGGCGGAGCGCCGCATATTTTCCCCAGCTCCACGTGGCGGAAAGAAGAAATGGAAAGAACATCATCCCGGCCACATCGGACAGTTTTCCGGTCAACCAGGACGGGTGGGCGGCCTTCAGAAAATGATCATTCAGGGTCAGCACTGCGGCGCCGAGGAGCGGCACGATGCCGAAGATCTCCATGCCGGGGAACACGTCGACTGCTGTCCTGTGCATCGATCTCATGTCAGAGGCCATCTGCACATCCTTTCTCCGCCATGATAACACCCATCGTTGAAAAAATGGGAATCGGGTGTTCCCATCCGGGTGATTCCGGGTGTGTAAACAGATGAATGACCATTCGCGAACATTCAGGGAGGTGCCCATGAATCATTCCCCTTCCCTTCTGTTTTTCCTGATCTGCCTCAGCGTCATCCCGACGCTGGCCGCCCGGCCGGCAACCGCCGACGAAACGGCCCCGACCTCCGAAACCGGGACCTCTGCAGCCACTCCCGCGCCCTCCGAGGCCGTCACGTCGGCCGCACCGCAGGCCGATCGCCGCACCCGCCTCGAAAAGTCGATTTCCGCAAACCGGGGCGCGGCCAGGGCGCTGTTCGTCACCTCGCCGATCCTCCTCACCGCCGGAATTGGCATGATCGTTGTGCTGGAAGTCTATGACCGGGGTCCGTTCACGCTGCTCGCCACTGTCGGCCGGGCCGTCTGGGGGTTCTTCGCGGTGGCGATCACTGTCGTGGGCCTGGCCGCATTCATCACGGGAGCCGCCCTTTTCCACCGTGCCACCCGCTACCAGAGTCGTCCCTGAAAAACCGCAAAGGCCCCGGGAAGATTGATATCTTTTCGTTGTGATTCGTGATCAAATCACCATGAAACCGCCGATCGGCCCGAAAAGCTGGTGATTTGATGCAGCCCAAAACCCAAGAGAAGACCCCTCAAGAAGACATGTTCCGAAACCGGCTCGACGTGATGCTCGACCACGGGCACCC
>JAKQNG010000246.1 GCA_029565915.1 Deltaproteobacteria bacterium | reverse complement strand
AGGGCATCAGCACCACCGCGGCGACGAACGTGGCCGAAATGCCGATGATGGCCATGATGCCCATGGAGCGCAGCCCCAGGTTGTGGGCGACGATGGCGGCACCGAAGCCGACGAGGGTGGTCGTGGAGGCCAGCAGGGCTGCCTGTCCGGTATTCTGCACGACAAACAGGACACTGCCAGGACCTTCCCTGTGATATCGGTGCAGGATGTGCACGGCATTGTCGATGCCGATGCCGATGACGCTGGGAAAGATGATCATGCTGAACATGTTGATTTCCAGTCCCAGGAGCCAGGCCGTTCCGATGAACAGCAGCATGCCGCAGGCGAGGGTCAGAACCAGCAGGACGGTGTCCCGCAGGTTGCGGAAATCCAGCGCCACCAGCCCGATGACCGAGAGCGCGGAGATGAGCAGCAGCGGAAGGGCGTCCTTGCGCACCAGCCGGTAGACCCACGACAATATGTGTGTCTCGTCTGCCATGGCGTGGGAAACGCCGTCAGCACGGAGCGATCGGGAGATGCCCTTCAGGCGGTCTTCCCAGGCGGCGGCCAGATAGTCCGCATCGTGGGGACCGGCGGACCACGCGTAGACCAGATAGCCCACGGGCTGATCGATGGTCTGGAACCGGCGGCGGAACTCGACGGGAACCTCGTCGAGGGTCCACGGCCCGGTGGTCACCATCTTTCGGGCATTGCGGAGTTTTTCTCCCTGGGGTGTCTCCTGTTCCGCAGCCCGGTTCAGGGAAGGGGCGTTGACGATCTGCGCGATTTTTTCGATCCGCTGCCGGTGGGCGTCCACGTCTGCGGGAACCAGATCGCTGGCGGCCAGCACCCGTCCCACCCGGACCGGGATGTCGCGGGTTGCGTCCTTCTCGTGGGCTTTCCGCAGGCGACTGCCGATCCGCCGGGCATCGTCGATGCTGTCGGCGACGAAGACCGCCGGGTTGAACCCCGCGCCCAGATGTCGGTCCACATAGTCGGAAAACGCCGTTGCATCCGAGTAGCCCCGGAGCTGGCGGAAATCGTTGCGGAACGGCATGTGAATGGCGCCGAAGATGCCGCAGACAGCGGGAATCGACAGGGCGGCGATGATGGCGATGGATGCGGACAACGGAATGCGGCGACCGCGGAGGGCCTTGTCATCCGGGGCCCGGCGCGCGATGTCGGCGATGCGGCGCTGTTCGAACAGCGCAATCAGCGGCGGAAATACCAGAAACGTGCTGATCAGGGTGAAGATGACACCGATGCCGGCGATGAGTCCGAATTCCGAAAAACCGCGGAAGTCGGCGATGGTGAAGGTGAAGAACACCGCCGCGGTGGTGGCCGCCGCGGTCATGGCGGGCGTGATGGTGCCGGTAATGAACGCGACAAAGACGTCTTCGGGAGACGCGTCCTTTGCGCGGGCTTCCTGGACAAAGCGCATGTACAGGTGGATGCCGAAGTCGATGCCGAGGCCAATGAGCACGGATACCAGAAATCCGGTGATGATATTCACGTGGCCGACCAATAGACGGGCGACGGCGAAGGTCCAGACGATGCCGATGAGCAGCGATGTCGCGATATAGAATGGCGCGTGGATGCGGCGGGTAACCCCGGCGACGATGAGCACGCCGAAGAGGATGGAAATGATGGTCGCTTTAACCATGTCCATGCTCATGACCCGGTGCTGCTCCATGAGAATTTCCAGTGCGCCCGCATACTTGACCCGCAGCCCGGCAGCGGCTGGATTCGCCCGTTCCACCACGCTTTTCACGCGATTCACCAGCGCCTGGCCCTTGCCCATGTCGGAGAACTTGATGGAGGGGACGACAATGACAAAATTCCAGCGGCCGTCCCGTGTGCCCAGGGTGGCGGCCATTCCGGGTTTTCCCTCTTCGGCGATGGCTTCCACCTTTTTCCAGGCGGCGGCGAGCTGTTTTTTTTCGGCCTCCTCGTCCAGGTGCAGGGCAAGGGGATTTGCCTGCTCCCGGGCGATGCGCATGGCATCCTCCAGGGCCGGAATCAGCCGGTCAAGGGTGCCGATATCGGCCATCCAGAGGGCGCGGTCGGCAAAGAATGCCGTCGGCAGTTCCACATCGACGAAGCGGACGTTGTCGATTTTTTTCAGCGCCGGTGCGATTCGCCGGCCGAAGCGGAGTCTCTTCTGTTCGTCACCGCCGCCGATGGCGATAACGAGTTGTCGGACACCACCGGTGCGGGCGCGGATGTCGTCGAGGTTCTTCACCTCCGGTGCACCGACGGGGAGAAGTGCTTCGTAGCTGGAATCAAATTTCAGGCCCGCGGCATAAACGCCTGCGAGGGCAGTGAGGATCGCGGCGCAGGCCAGAAACCGCAATGGATGGGCCATCTGTGCCCTGGCCAGCCTGCGGATGGCGTTTTCGGGATTGAAGTGCATGGTTCACCGTGTGTTCGTGGTTTTCCGGAACCGGGGCGATACTACAGGCGTGCGGTAAAAAACCAACGAAAAATTTGCTGTCAGGAAGTGCGAAAACGGACCTGCGTGGTGTTCAAGAGACGTCATCCACATTCTGTGCACATATAATTTGTAAACCATATCATTTTTAAATTCATTAAATGAGGGATCGAACCTGATACTGATTGAATTTCACGCGCAGATATGCGAGAAACCGGGCCGCCGAAAACGGCATTGGAATTCCAATTCACCCATGACATCGGTCAACCAGCGGATACAGGGCGTCATTTTTGATCTGGACGGGACTCTTTACCAGTTGTCCCTCATGAAGCTGCGCATGTCCCTGATGCTGTGGACTTCGTTGAAATTCCTCAGGAACATGTCCGCGGCGCGCCAGGTTGTCCGGCGGGATGTGTTTGCCGATCGGGATGCCCTGCGGAACCGTCTCTTCGGCGAACTGGCCCGCCTGACCGGGGCTCCGGCGTCTGCCACCCAGCGATGGTACGACGACGTGTTCATGCCTGCCTTTGTCCGGCTCCTGGAACGGCACGCCCGGGTCCGGCAAGCCCTGCCGACCCTCCTTGGCGACATGCGGGCAGCGGGAGTGAAGCTCGCCGTGGTGTCCGATTTCGGTCTGGTGCCCGAGCGTCTGTCGGCCCTCCGGATTCCGGTTGCCCTGTTCGATGTCCTGCTGTCGGCGGAGGAGACCGGCGTTCTCAAGCCTCATCCCCATCCGCTGCGGGCGGTGTCGGAGCGCTGGCGGCTTTCTCCGGAGCAGATACTGATGGTGGGCGATCGAGACGACCTGGACGGTGCCTGTGCGCGGGCGGCGGGAATGACGTTTCTCGGTGTGTCGGATACAGCGAACCAGCAATCGGAATTTTTTCTGTGGAACATGGCCCTGAGCGAAATCAGGGCGCGAACCGGTTTGGAGTAATTCATGAGTCGTTACGATATTGCAGTGATCGGCATGGGCTGCGTGGTACCGAATGCCCACAACATCCGCGAGTACTGGGACAACATCCAGAGCGGGGACACCTATTTCATGGAGATGCCCGAGGACCTGTGGCATCTGCGCTGCTACTACAACCCCGATAAGAGTCAGTCGGACAAGAGTTACACCATGGTGGGCTCGTTTGTGCGCGACTTCAAATTCGATCCGCTCAAATACAGGATACCCCCCAACAACATGCGGGGCATCGACCCGGCCCAGTTGATGACCATCGTGGCCACGGAAGAAGCCCTGTCCGATGCGGGTATTCCCGCGCGGGATCCCCGTCTGACGGAGGCCATGGCCATCATCGGCGCCAGCGGCGTGGATGCCTTCGCCCATTCCTCCGCGTTCCTGCAGCGGCACACCTTTCTCAAGCACATGAAGCCCACCCTCGAACGGCATGGCGTCTCCGCCGAAGCCTATGACCGTCTGTATCAGCAGATGACCGACGCCCTTGACGCCCGCGGGCACATCTGGGCGCCATCCGTGGCGGCCGTGGGTGCCATCCCGTCGTCCCTGTCGAACCGCATCTGCCAGGTCTTCGGTATCCGGGGCATGAACATGACCGTGGATGCGGCCTGCGCGTCGTCCTTTGTCGCGGTGGATACGGCCTGTCAGGCCCTGATGGCCGGCGATACCCGTATCGCCATTGCCGGCGGCACCGATCTGGGAACCAATCCGAGCATCTACATCGGTTTCAGCCGGGTGGACGGACTCTCCACAAAGGGCATGAGCAATCCCTTTGATCATTCGGCGGATGGCCTCGTCATCGGCGAAGGGGTCGGCATGGTGGTCCTGAAGCGACTGGAAGACGCCCTGGAAGACGGTGATCGGATCCGGGCGGTGATTCGCAGCATCGGTTCGTCGAGCGACGGTGCCGGTCAGGCCATTTATGCGCCATCGGTGGAGGGGCGTGCAAAAGCCCTGCGGGCGGCACTGCAGCGCGCGCAGACCAGCGTGGACGATGTGCAGTACATCGAGGCACATGCCACCTCGACCGTGGTGGGCGACGCCAACGAGTACGACGCCATTTCCACCGTGTACGGCAGTCGGCGCAATCCGGTGCCCATCCGCCTGGGCAGTGTCAAGCAGCAGATCGGCCACCTGAAGGCGGCAGCGGGCGTCGTGGGTCTCATCAAGGCCGTCCTTGCCATGAACAACGGCATGTTCCCCCACCATCCGCGGTTTGAAAAGCTGACACCCCACGCCACGAAGGTGACGGACGCCCTGTTGATCCCCACCCGGCCCGAAAAATGGGAACCTCTTCCGGACGGCATGCGGGTTGCGGCGGTGACCTCGTCGGGATTCGGCGGCGTGAACTATCACCTCATCCTCGAAGAGGGACAGACATATCGGCGTCCAGGACCCCGGAAGGTCCCCGATCGCCGGATGGCGGTGGTGGGAGTGGCCTGCAAGATGGCCGGCGCCGTCAACCCGGATCAGTTCTGGAACAACATTGCCGCCGGGCGCGACACGTTCACCCGGGTGACGGACCCGTCCCTGCTGGGCTGGCAGAACAATTTCGAAACCGGTCCCGCCAACGAAATCATCAACACCCACGTCGTGTCAAAGATGGACGATTTCCCCATCAACCTGCTGAAGCACAAAATCTTTCCCAAAGCGGTGTCCCAGATTTCGCCCACCCAGTTCCTGGCCCTTGAAACCAGCGACGAGCTGCTGGAAAATTACGGGCTCGAGTACAAGGAACCCAAGAACGTCGGCGTGAGCATCGGTTCCATGCACGACGACTACTTCCCCCAGACGTTCTATCCGATGATGCTGGACGAATACGTCGACGTGGTCCGCTCCCTGCCGGTGGCGCAACAGATTGACCGCGCTGTGCTGGACGACGCGCTGCAGGAGGCGAAGCGACTCGGGCAGGAAGCCTATCCGAACGTTTCCGAACACACCCTGCCGGGCTGGATGACCAACGTGACTGCCGGCCGCATTGCCAACAAGCTCAACTGCCAGGGCCCCAACTTCACCGTGGACTCCGCCTGCTCCTCGGGCATTGCAGCCATGGTGCCGGCCATGTACCAGCTCATGTACGGAACCGTGGACATGATGATCAGCGGCGGATTGAACCGGCAGTTCAGCGATACGTTCACATCCGGCGTGTGTGCGCTGGGCGCCTTGGCGAAGGAGGAGGCGCGACCCTTCGACGCGACAGGCACCGGATATCTGATCGGCGAAGGCTCCGTGTTCTTCCTGTTGAAGCGCTATGCCGATGCGAAGAGGGACGGCGACGACATCTTCGGTGTGGTCCACGCCCTGGGCGGCGCGTCCGAGGCCGACAGCCGGTCCATGGTGGCCCCCACCCAGGAATCTCTGGAGCGGGCCATCCGCCATGGGTTGCGTCAGACACCGGTCGATCCCTGTCGGATTGCCCTGTCCGAAACCCACGGTTCCGCCAACAAACTGTCCGATATCATCGAAGCGCGGGCCATTGCAGAGGTTCTGCGCACCGGTTGCGAAAACGCGCCGCCGGTTTACATCTCCGCCGTCAAATCCCACGTGGGTCATCTGTACGGAGGCAGCGGACCGGCCTCGATTCTGTCCGTATTCCTCTCCCTCCGCCACCGGCAGGTTCCCGGCATCCGGCACCTCAAGAATATCCGTCCGGAGATTACTGATGTCCTGCACCGGGCGCTGCCCGTAAAGGAAACCACGCGACTGCCGCAGGATGCCGCCTGGGGCGCGGTCACCAGCCTCGGTCTGGGCGGGGCCAATTATTTTGTCGTCCTCGGCATCGACGCCGACGAACCGGCGGCGGCCTCCGGTCCGGACGGCGGGGAGAAGGGCACGGCCTTCGTTGGCCGGCAGGTGACCCGGGCCGGGGATGCGGATGCGGATGACGTGTTCATCTGCCTTGTTGAAAAGCAGGAGGATTTTGCCGGCGCCATCGGCCGGGCCCTCAGCCAGGATGTGATTCCCAATCTCATTTCGGAAGGAAAGGATGCGAAACTGCGCCTGACCGTGGCCTTTGACAGCCAGACAACACTGGCCTCCCGGTTGCGCCAGACCCTGAAGATGCTGGAGGGCGGCCATTCCCTGCGCCCCCTCGAAACCCAGGGTGTCTTCGCCGCACCGGTTGCCGATCGCAGCCGCCTCGCTTTCTGCCTGCCGGGGCAGGGCGTTCACTACATATCGATGGCGCGTTTTCTCTACGACAGTGAGCCCGTTTTCCGCGAGGTGGTGGACGCGGTGCACACCCAGGCCATGGAGACATTCCAGTTTGACCTGATCGGACATATCTACGGTGACGAGGACGATGCGCAGATCGCAAAGAACCTGGGCACACTGGTGGGCGCCCAGACTTCCCTGTACGCCATCGAGGTGGCCCTGGCCCGGCTGCTCATTTCCAGAAACATTGTTCCCGACGTGCTCATCGGCCACAGCTTCGGCGAAATCTCCGCCCTGACCATCGCGGGGGTCTGGTCCGTGGCAGACGGCTACAAGGCCGTCATCGGCCGCATCCGGGCCGCGGAAACGATTCGGGAAGCAGCGGGACCTCAGCTGGCCATGGCCAGCATCGTGTGCACGGACGAACAACGGGATGCGCTGTTGAAGGTGGCCGGCGACAACGTGGTGCTGACAAACATCAATGCACCCGGTCGCTTCATCTTCGGAGGCGTGAAGGCCGACATCGTCCGTTGCGTGGAGCTGGCGGAATCCTTCGGCGTGGATGCCCAGCTGCTGCCCATCGGCAGCGCATTCCATTCAAAGTACATGGAGCCCGCACGGGAGCCGTTCCGCAAATGGATCCGGAAAATTCCGTGCAGCGCGCCGACGATTCCCATCATGTCCACCATCACCGGCGACTACGTGAAGACGGACGGTTTCTCGGCGGATTATCTGGCGGAGCACCTGTCCAGCCAGCTCGTCACGCAGCTCAATCTGCCCCGGGAGATCAACCGGCTCTACGAAGAGGGCGTCCGGCACTATCTGGAAGTCGGTCCCAAGTGGGCGATGACCAAGATGGTGGAAGCGATTCTGGCGGGCCGGGATTTCCGCGCCACCCATACCCTCCACCCGAAGGTGGGCGATGTGGAATCCTTCCGCCGGGCCCGGGCCTTCCTCGTGGCGACGGGGCACATGTCCTCGGCCGCGGAACGCGCAGATCTGCCGGGCATGTTTGCGCCCGATTTCCTTGAGTACATGCAGAAGCGGGAACCGGCCGTGCTGGCCCTCATTGAAGAGGTGTACCGGCGCTATGTGGCCAACCTGATCGAGGTGGGCATGGGCCGGCCGTCTCCGGCCCGTCCGTCTGTTGCGATGCCGGCTGCGGCACCCCGGCCACTGGCGTCTGCCGTCTCTCCGGCCGTGCCTGCTGAACCGGCTGCGCCGGCGGTATCGACATCGGCGAAGTCGTCGGGCGGCGGTGACGTGGCGGTGTGGAAGACGCGGCTGCGCGAAAAGCTGGTGAAGACCACGGGTTATCCGGCGGAGATGCTGGAAGACGATCTGGACCTGGAGGCGGATCTGGGCGTGGACTCGGTGCAGCGGGCCGAAATCTGGGTGGCGCTGATTTCCGAATACGGGCTGTCCCAGGATATCCGTCCCGAGGGACCGCGGACGATTTCGAATCTGGCAGCCACCCTGGCAGCCGCGGGAGCGGACACCGGAAAAAAATCTGACGGGGGCGCCCCTGTTGCGCTGACGGAGACTGCGGTTGCTCCGTCGGCGTCGGCGACCCCCGGTCCGGTAGCGATATCGCCCCTGCCGCAACCCGGCGATGAAAAGGCCTGTCATCTGTACGCGGCGGGTGTTGACTTCCTCGACGACTCCCGCATGAAACCCGTGACCTGCCACCATGTGCTGCTGATCACCGGTGAGAACAGTGCCTTTGCCGGTCGTTTGAAACGGCGCCTTGCCAAACGGGAGATCGAGGTCACGACCCTGCGGGAACGGGCCCTTGGAACCATGCCCGACGAGGAAATCGCCGCACTGCTGGCCCGGACGGACACCCTCCTGTATGCGGTTCACGAAACCCTGGCCGAGGTTGCAGCCGACGGAGCGGCGATGCAGGCGGCCGTGGACACCCAGACGGAGGCGCTGTACCGCGTTTTCCGTCGCCTGATTCCCGCGCTGCAGACCGCCGAAAAGCGCATCATTTTTCCTGTTTCCATGGATGGCCGGTTCGGCATCCGGGGCGTGACGACCAGTCGCCTCGGCGCGTTTCCCTGTGGATTCGCAAGGTGTCTCGACAAGGAGCTGGCCGCTTGCCGGGTGCAGATCATCGACGCCGGCGACATGGACTGGGCCGACGCGGTGGACGCAAATATCGCATGGATGGCCCCCGCCATGGAAATCGGCATGACCGCCGCCGGGCGCGTGACTCCGGTACTCTCCGAAGTGGCTCCGGCGCCGTCCCATTCGGCTCCCCTGTCAAAAGGAGATCTGGTGCTGGTGACAGGAGGAGCCCGGGGCATCGTGTTCGAGTGCGTGGCCGCGCTGGCCCGGTACACGGGATGCCGGCTCGTGCTGACGGGTCGCACGGAAGCAGAGGAAGGCAACCCGACCTGGCTTGCCACCTCACCGGCCGATGCCGATGCGGTGTTCCGGAAAATGGAAATCGACATGGTGAAGCAGGAGGGGAAAAAGCTTCCGGAGGCCAAGAAAATCGCCGCGAACCGACGTGCCCGCTGGGAGGTGAACAGGAACATGCAGCGACTGCGGGCCGCCGGCATCGACGTCACCTATGAGCGGTGCGATGTGGGCAACCGGGATGAGCTGGCCGCCCTGGTGCGTAGGATTTCGTCCCGGGCGCCCATTGTCGGTGTGGTACACGGATCCGGCGTTCAAAAATCGAATCTGATCACCGAGCTGCCCGACCGCGCCATCGAGCTGACCCTGAAGACCAAGCTGACGCCTGTGTTCACGCTGCTCGACGAGCTGGACTGGAGCCGGGTAAAGCTGTTTTCCGCCTTCGGCTCCATTGCCGGTCTGTTCGGCAACGCGGGCCAGAGTGACTACGCGCTGGCCAACGACATGCTCGCATGGCTGGTCAAGAACCTCGCCGCTGCCCATCCCGGACTCCGTGCCCAGACCGTGGAGTGGACCGCCTGGGTGGGCACAGGCATGGTCAGCGAGCAGGAGGGCAAGCGCTTTGCCGAAGCCGGACTGGTGCCCTTGACGGTGGATACCGGTGTGCCCCTTTACATGCACGGAATTTCCGGTTGCACCGATCAGCGGGTGGCCGCCTTCAATGCCGCCGCCGCCTTCGCGGGAGGTCGACCCTTTACGGTTCATCCCGTGTCGGCGCAGCCCCGCGCCAGGCTGCTGGACAGAAACCCGGACAAGGGGCGCATCCTGGCGTCGTTCTCCCTGCTGACGGATGCCTACATCAATCAGCACCTCGTCAATCTGGAACCGGTCATTCCCGGCACCTTTGTGACAGAGCTGTTCGCCGAAGCCCTGCAGGGCTCAGACCTGGCGCCATCCCGGATTCATTTCCGCCGGCCCATGCAACTGCGCGGTGACGAGCTGCAGGTCGAAGTCGTACGCGATGGCGATGCCATGCTGCTGGTGCCCGCCGAGCGTCCCGACCTGCCGCCAAAGGCCCTGTCGAACCTGTCCTATTCGTCCTGCCGACTGGTGCCCCGGGCATCGCTGGGCGCAGCGGACTGGAAGATTGGCAAAAAGGAGCTGAAACAACTGGCTCAGCAGTCCATGGAGCGCAGTGCGTCCTTCTATGACCTGCTGGATCGAAAGTTCTTCCGGGCGCTGAAAACCGGACCGGTTTTCCGGGGCGTGCGGGCCACGCTGGAAGACGGCGACATGTTCTACAGCACCGTGACGCTCACCAGCGCCGCGCAGGCCGCACTGGCGGTGCCCGGCGAGTTCGTCTTCAATCCGGTGCTCGCGGACATGGCTGTACAGGTGGCGGCAGCCTGGGTCATGCTGCGGCACGATGTCATGGAAATTCCCTTCGAAATCGGCACGCTGAATGCGGCCGGTCCGCTGACTGGTGAAGACGCGGTGGTGATCTGCCATAAAAACCGCATTGCCGATGACGAATCGAGCATGGATGTGGTGGTGCGGAACATGGACGGCAGTCTGGTCATGACCATGACCGATCTGGTGCTGAAGGCCATTCTGCGCGGAGACGGCCAGTGAGCGTTTCGCTCAACGTGGCGATTCCCGGATCCGTGGACGTCGCCATCGTGGGAGCGGGGATCGGCGGGCTCATCTGTGGTGTGGAGCTGGCCCGGCAGGGATTGTCCGTCTGCGTATTCGACAAGGGACTGGTGGCCGGTGGCTACGCCCAGAGCTTTCGTCGCCGGGGATACCATTTCGATTTGTCGCTGCACCACGTGGGCGGATTCGATCCGGGATGTTTCATGCACGGCGTGCTCGAAAGCCTGGGCATCCTCGAAAAGTTGACGCTGCATCGTCCCGAAACGCTGTTCCGCGCGGAGTTTCCCGGATTCGGCATCACGCTGCCCAATCACAGGGAGGGAATCATCGAGGCACTCTGTGCGCAGTTTCCAGGGGAACGGGCCGGTATTCTCGCGCTGTTCGACTTTCTTCCCCGCCTCAAAATGGACGTGATATCCCCGCTGCTCGACGCGTCGTTCAACACGCCCCTGCATGATCGCCCGAGCTCCGAATACCTGGAACGTTCTTATCAGCAGCTGCTGTCCGAACATATTTCCGATCGCTCGCTGCTGGCGGTGCTGGGACAGATGTGGATGTATCTGGGGCTGCCGCCCAGTCAGTCGTCTGCCAACTACAGTGCCTGCGTAAATGCCACGGCATTCGTGGAAGGAGAGTGGTCCATCGTGGGTGGCGGTGCGGCGTTTGTGCGGGGGATCATCGAACGGCTGCGGGAACTGGGCGGGGAA
Organism: Deltaproteobacteria bacterium; assembly: GCA_029565915.1. Classification (GTDB taxonomy): domain Bacteria; phylum Myxococcota_A; class Polyangia; order JAAYKL01; family JAAYKL01; genus JAKQNG01. Next base: position 5,034 of record JAKQNG010000246.1, on the reverse strand, counting down.
TGCTTTACGGGAAAGGAAGTGGTGGAAGTGTCCATGGGGGACGGCGCAGTCCGGCAGGTGGTGCTGGCGGATGGACGTACCGTTGCCTGTCGGATGGTGGTGATTGCCACCAGCCCGGTACATGCCTTTGACGCCCTGATTCCTCCCGGTGAAGTGTCGGAGATCTACCGCTACCGGCTGCGCCAGATGACCCCCTCCCTGTCCATGTATTCCATGTACCTGGGACTGAACTGTCCGGCATCGGACGTGGGCCTTTCAGACGGCCACTTCTTCTACAACCACGACACCGATCCGGATGGTGCCTTCGAGCGGGTGCTGCGCCACGATATTGATCGCACCGACTATGCGGTGTCCTGTTCCACGGACCTGCGTACCGTCGTGACCCCGGAACGGTGCAGCATCCTCACGTTTTCGGAACCGACGCCCGCCTCCGACTGGCTGCATCTTCCACCCGATGAGTACCGGAATCGGAAACAGCAGGTGCAGAAGATCCTGCTCACCAAGTATGAACGGCGTTTTCCAGGACTCTCCCGCTGCATCGACGTGATGGAGTTCATTACGCCCCGTTCCTTCCACCGGTTCACCAACAACACGGACGGTGCGGTCTTCGGTTTTGCCCAGGGGCTGGAGCAGTCCAACACCCGTCGCCTGCGCAACCGAACGCCGGTGGCCGGCCTCTACCTGACCGGCGCGTGGACATCGCCGGGTGGCGGCTACGAAGGGGCAGTCGCCGGTGGAATTGAAACGGCGAAGACCCTTCTGGGCGACTACCGGTTCGAGTTGCCTGCACCGCCGGTCCGGTTGCTGCCGGATGTCAGTCGTGCCTCGTCGCCCTCCCCGGAGGAGGGCAGCGATCTGCAGCAACCGCTCATTCAGTTCGATACGCGGGTGTCCCTCGATTCCCACTATCGCTTTTCGTTTCCCGTGCTCGTTTATGGCGACGAATTGAATTCCAGGGGCAACACGGACGCCAGTTCGTACCTGAAATACATGGACCGGGCCCGGATGGAGGCCATTGAGGAGATCTGCCGCACGCAGGGCAAGAAACCCTGGATGTCCGAGTACCAGATCAAGGTGTACCGCATTGAAGCGCGTTGCGCCACGGTGACGCGGCTGGCAGATCCGCTGGAAGTGCGCACGGGCATCCGGCGGATTTCCCACCACCGGGTCTCCTTCGATCAACGGATTCTGAACCGGCGCAATAACCGCATTGTGGCAGACGCGGCCATCGAGGTGCTGTTTCTCAATAACCAGGACCAGCTGGTGCCGTGCCCGGAAGGCCTGCTCAACACGGACGACGCGGTGCCCGACTTCAAGAAGGATCGGACAGAACCCCTGCCGTTCCGGGAAGACGAGCATTTTCCATTCCGTTCAAGGTTCCGCGTGTATTTTGAAGATACGGACATGCAGGCGATCATGTTTCACGTGTCCTATGTCAAGTACTGCGAGCGGGCCATGTTCGATCTGATCCGCTCCATCTGGCCGGATGTGTCCACCAATGTTTGGATGAGCCGGACCAATGCCACCATCGCGCGCATCGACATCCGTTACCTGAAGGCGGCCCTGCTCGGCGAGCGCCTCGAAGTGCGGACCACCCTTGTTGACATGGATGCGCGGCGCCTCTGTTTCGGACAGCGGATCATCAATCAGCAGACCGGCGAAGTGGTCTCGGATGCGGTGACGGACGTGGAATTCCGGGACAACCGGGGCAATGCGTTTCCCGTTCCCAAAGAGATCGCGGATGTGGCGAAGGCCCATCTGATTGAGACAAAGCGGGGCTGATCATGGGCGTCGGTGCGGCACTGGCCACCAGGGAAAACATTGAGCTGGTGAAAAAATGCTCCTGGGCGGTGGGGCGGCCGGCCATCATTCAGAAGGGAATGGATTGGTACGCGGCCCATCCGGAATCGCGCGAAGAGGTGAGGGTGAACCTCTCGCACATGGGCCTTCCCGCTGCGCCGGCGGATGTGGACGAAACCCTGCGCCACATTGTCATTCACTACTACGAAAAACTGTTCGCGCTGGTGAAACGCTACGAAGCCGTGTGGATCTGCCGCAACCGCGTCGAAATGGGCGAGAGCCTGGAGGTGTTCAGGGAGGCCGCGCGGGATCGCAAGTCGGTCTTTGTGGCCCAGTCCCATTTTGGCGCGACCTATCTCCTTGGCAGCGTGCTGATGGTGAACGGGTTTGACATTCACATGGTGGGAAAGTTTCCGCCTCCCGTGGGCCCCATGCTGGTGGAAAACAGCGCCGGAATGACCCGTCGGTACGGCACCGGTGCGGCCCATCTGATCAACATCGCCGATCCGTCCGTGGATGTGCCCATGGAAATGTTCCGCTGCTTGATGACGGGGCAGATCATCTCCAACGTGTTTGACGAGAACAACGAATTCAGCCGACCGGTGACCCTGCTGGGGCGGCAGTTGTTCGGCGGCAGCGGCATGGATCTGATCCTGCGTAATTTCACCGATGACCGCGTCGTGCTGGTCACGCCGTTCCTCATCCGCACCGGGGAGGAAACGTTCCGCTACGAGGTGGATCGCCACTATTTCCGGGACGGCAACGTGGTGGACAGCTTCTATCGATCGCTGGCGCGGCGCGTACAGGATCATCCGGAACAGTGGTATTTCATCCACGAACTGGCCGAGAGTTTTGTCGACAAACGACCCGCAAAAACCGCCAATCCCTGAAACATTTAGTGCCTCCCGTCCGGTTTCCGGTCAGCACTTTTCGGCGGGTGCCTTGCGCCCACTGGCCGAAGACGCCAGCGGACCGGATATCCTGGAGGGCGTTGCGGACGGGTTTACTTTTCGTCGAGGTTGAGTTTCAGGCTGCCGCCGCCGATGCCGGGTTTCTGGCCGCCGAGGGTGAGGCCGCCGGAGCCCTGGTTGTTCAGCTTCAGTTCGAAATCGCCGGGAGCAGAGGGGGCTTCCGCGGGAGCTGCCGGTTGCGCCACTTCCTCGTCGGCAAGGCGGAACATCTGGCGCACCTGATCCTTCAGGAGGGCGGAGGGCGCCTTGTCGAGCATTCGTCGGGCCGTGTCGCGCATTTCGTCAAACCGGGCCGTCGCCATGTACACCTGGGCGAGCACCATGAGCGAGGCGAAATTCTCCTTTGAGAGCCGTACCGATTTCTGCGCATAGCGGATGGCGTTTTCCGGATCGTTCTGCGCCACGTAGAGCTGGGCCATCCCCTGGGCCACCTCCGGCGAGGCCGGCGCCAGCTTTTCTGCCGCGTCCAGTTCCCGCTTCGCGTTGTCCATGTCGCCGCGCATGATGTACAGACCAGCGAGGAGCACCCGGGCCTGATGGTATTCGGGAAAATTCTTGATCGTGGCGCGGATATCCGCTTCCACGGATTCCCCGGCCTCACCGGTCATGAGCGAAATCTGCGCCAGCGCCACCCGGGTGGTGGCCCCGTTGTGCATCTTGTGGGCCTTTTCGAACTCGGCGAGGGCATCCTCCACTGCGCCCCCCAGCAGGAAGATGCGTCCCCGGTGCACGTGCAGGGTGGGGCTGCTGTCCGCCAGTGCCACCGCGTGGTCGTTTTCCTTCAGCGCCCTTTCGAGGTCCATGCCGGCCAGGGCCGCGAGGCTCCGATGCCCGTAATAGGGCGCCGCGGCTTCCAGCGAAGACAGGGCCGTCAGCTCCGCTTTCAGCCCGTCGCCGTGACGACCGCTCCACAAATCGAAAATGAGCGGCGCATCAGCAGACCCGTGGATGACCGCGAACCGGCCGTAGACCACGCTGGGATCCGCGGGCGACTTCTCATCCTTGAATGCGTGGATTTCCGCCATCGTCACACCCTCGATGCCGGCGGCCTCCGCGGCGGCCAGCAACAGGCACGACAGCTCCCAGCTCGTGGCGGCCCGTGTCTCCTGTTTGTTCTGCAGTTCCGCAAGCAACTCATCCGCCGTAAGGGGTAGCTCCGGACGGGGTTGATCCTGTGATGCAGCCAACCATGCGCCGCCCTTTTTCATCTCCAGGAGGGCGTTGAACAGGGCCGACAGCCCTTCCGATCCGTCGTCGTCCGTGGTGCGGTTTGCGAACGCCTCGATTGCGGGCGTGACGGCGCAGGGAGAAACGGCTTCCGCGTCGGGAATCCCCAGTTCGAGGAGTTGCGCGCGGATGTCCTCGCTGCCGATATCCCCTGTGCCCTTTGCGGCGTTGTCGCGGCTGTTCATGTAAAACCACACACCGCAGCCAACGCCCACCAGCAGGAGAATGACAAGGGGAATAAACGACGGCCGCCGGTGAAAGGGAAGGGCAGGGACGATCCGGACTTCTTCCAGGTTGTGGACGCCCATGCACTCGGGGCATCGGGCCTTTTTTCCGTCTTCCACTTCAAAGGTCACATCGCATTGCGTGCATCGGTATTTCATGGCGTATTCTCCGGGCGGTCACAGGGTTGACTGAACGACTGTGTATGGTGTGGCCGGAGGGATGTCAAGGCTGCATGCCTGAGGTGGATGCCTCGCATCAGTGGAGACGGACCGGCACCGGGCGTGGTCCGGGGCTCAGTCCGGAAGGGGTACGTCCCAGGTGTCCAGACCGCGTCCGATGCGGACCGTGGGAAAGTGGACCGCCGCTTCGCTGGCGAGAATTTTTTCGTCTTCGAAGGTGTAGCGGGGACTGATGTGCACGAGCACCAGCTGCTTCACCCCCGCCCGGGCAGCGATTTCTGCGGAGGAAGCGGCCGTGGAGTGCTTCTTTTTTTTGGCTTCGTCGGCGTGGTTCAGGGTGAACATGCCCTCCAGAAAGGCGATATCCGCGTTCGCGCAGAGCCGTTCCATGCCGTGACAGGGCATTGTGTCCGTCGCAAATACGACGGAGCGGCCCCGGCGCCCCGGCCCCAGGACGTCTCCGGGCTGGATGACCCGGCCATCCGGCAGGGCGACCGTTTCCCCGGACTGAAGCAGACCGAAGAGTGGTCCTCTGGGAATCCCGAGGGCCACCGCGCGTTCCAGATCAAATTTTCCCGGCCGTTCCGCCTCCTGAAAGCGGTAGCCGAGGCAGGTGGTGGAGTGGACGAGGG
>JAKQNG010000064.1 GCA_029565915.1 Deltaproteobacteria bacterium | reverse complement strand
CCCTGAACCACGCCCACTTCCGGGGCATCATCCACCGGGATATCAAACCTGCCAACGTGATGATCTCCAAACGCGGCGACGTGAAGCTGATGGACTTCGGCATCGCACGGGACGAAAGCCTCTCCGACCTGACCGAGACGGGCACAGGACTCGGCACACCGTCCTACATGTCCCCCGAGCAGATCCTGGGCGATAAGCTGGACGCGCGCACGGACATCTGGTCCCTGGGTGTGGTGTTCTACCAGATGCTGACAGGCCGCAAGCCCTTCGTCGAGGATGCGCGGCGATCCGTGCTGCAGAAAATCCGCCTCGACCGGTATGTGCCCGCCCGCAAGCTGAATTCCCGCGTTCCCCGATCCCTGGAACGAATTCTGGGGCGCTGCATGGAAAAGGTGCCGGCGGACCGCTATCCCTCCATGCAATCCCTCATCCACGAACTGGAGGACTTCCTCGCCACCCGGGTGCCGGTCAACTACAACGCCCACGTGGTGTCCTGGCTGCAGGAGAAGGAAGTCATCACCACCGACGAGGCCAGCGGCATCCTGCTGACGGGCGCGGTCCGGGAGGGCCACAAGGTGGTCCGGGAGGACAGGCGGGCGCTGCGCACCATCGGGTTCGTGCAGGCCGCCGTGCTGGCGGTGTTTCTCATCGCGGGCCTGGTCATCCAGCTGGCCTCCGGCGATCCCTCCTTTGCGGGAGACGAAACGGCTGCCGCCAGAAGCCCGAAGGACATGGGACAGGTGAAGGTGGTGGCCATTCCCTGGGCGCGGGTCATCATCGACAATGAAGAGGTGGCCCTGACCCCCATCGCCGCCCCGATTCCGCTCCCCGCGGGCCGGCACTTCGTCGAGCTCGTGAATCCCTACTTCCGGTCGCGGCGACTGGAGATCCGCGTGAAAGCCGGTGAGACGCTGGAGATCGTCGAAGAGCTGGCCCTGGATGCCACTGCCACCGACGCAGGAGAGGCCCGGAAATGAGAATCCCTTTCATCGCTGCTGCCGTCGCATTCCTGATGCTGTGGGGCGGATCGGCGCTGGCGTGGACCCATGTGGCACGGGACGATGAAACCCTGAAGGAGCTGGCCGCCCTGTATTACGGCAATCCCGCACGGGAAATCATCATCCGCGCCGCCAACGGCTTCATGCACCCGGACGACGGCTCGCTGCTGCAGGGGGAGCAGGTGGAAATTCCCGTGGTCACCTACCACAGCGTGGCCGAAGGAGAGGACTGGTTCTCCCTGGCCAACCGCTATCTCGGTTCGTCGAAGCGCGCGCCCTTTCTGGCGGAGCTGAACGACCAGACGGCGGAGGCCAATCCCACGCCGGGAAAAATCGTGAAGATTCCCTACCAGCTGCTGTATATCTTCGCGCCGGATGAAACCCTGAAGAGCGTGACCCGGCTGTTCATGGGAAAAGACTATCCGCCCGAATGGCTGCGGGACTACAACCTGCGCAAAAAGAAGAAATTCGGACGGGGCGACGCAATCCTCATTCCCCTCATCGACGTGGAATTCACTGCGGCGGCGAAGAAACGCATCGAAACCCTGTCCAGCGCGAAGGTCTCCGAGGAGGACAAGGACGCCCAGATCGAAGCCGCTGCACAAATCGCGAAGCTGCGGGAGGCATACGATCGCGGCCGCTATCTGGAAATCGTATCCCTGGGACAGGCCCTCATCGGCGGCACCCAGCTCACCAATCCCCAGAGAGTCGGCGTGTACAAGTACCTGGCCTTTGCCTACGTGGCCTTCGACGAAACCGGCCTCGCCCGTCAGGCCTTCGAAAATGCCCTGGAGTTGCAGCCCTCCATGGAGCTCTCGCCCATCACCGTATCGCCGAAGATCATGACCGTCTTTCAGGAAGTCCAGACCCGACTCGGCGTCGTTCCCGGAACCCGGTGACCCCTTGACATCGCCGCACCTTTGTCCGACAACCATCGCGTATGACAGACACCCGCAGTTCTGCAACGGATTTTCCGCTGGCCGACAGGACCGTCCTTCTGGCCGATGACGAAGCCCGCCTGCGCCAGGTGGTCACCATGATGGTGCAGGAACTGGGGGCCCGGGTCGTCGATGTGGCATCCAGCGAACAGGCCATTGACACCTACCGGCGGCAACCGTCCGGTTTCGATGTGGTGTTGCTGGACATGCGCATGAACGGCATGGACGGCAAGGACGCTTTCCGCGAAATCCGCCGGCTCGATCCCGGGGCCCGGATCGTCATCACTTCCGGCGTGCGTCCGGACCGGACCTTTCTGCAGGAACTGGAACAGGCCGGCGGCGCCTTCATCGAAAAGCCCTTCGACATGGAAAAGCTGGGGTCGGTGCTCACCCGCGTGATGACCGGCGGCGGAGCGCCCTGACTGTCAGCGCGGTTTCCGTTCCTCCTCGGGCACCAGCGTCGGGGTGCTGTCCAGCACTTCGAGCACCCGCTTCGTCTCCTTGACAACAGGCACGGCGCTGCGCACGGGGGCGATGGTCACACTGCCTGTCACGTCGCGGCTGCGAGGGACCGGCGTGCCATCCCCGGATGGCCGGTTTTCGCCATTGGTCGCGCTGCGGCCGATGGGTGCCCCGGTGATATCCCGCATGACGGGTACGGCGCCGGTGATGTCCCCGGTCCGCCCGGATGCTTCCGCAGGTGGCTCCGCAGAAGACTCCGTCGGCACAACCGGCACGGGACCGGACGATTCGGATGTCTCCCGCTTCTGTTCCTCTTCCTGCCACTGGTACTTGATGCGACCGTGGTACATGGCCACGAGGGCATCGATGATGGTGTCCATGACCACCCGCAGGTCCTGCATGGTGAGGCCACTCTCGTCAAACTGGCCCTGGGCCATTTTTCCGAAAACGATGCGCTGCAGGAGCGATTCCAGCCGTCGCTTGTCGGGTTCCTCCACCGTGCGTGAGGCGGCCTCCATGGCATCGACGATCATCAGGATGGCCGTTTCCCGGGTGGTGGGCTTGTGGCCCGGATAGCA
>JAKQNG010000063.1 GCA_029565915.1 Deltaproteobacteria bacterium | reverse complement strand
CAGTAGTTGTTGAGCTGGAAGTTCCAGTGTTCGCAGTCGGGGGGGGCGTCACCTCGATGACCAGGGCCTCGTCGGGCGCCAGTCGCCAGAAGCTGTGGTAGTAGGCAATGTCCGGATCACCCCCCGCGGCGGTGGAGGTTGCCGGGTCGAAGCGGGGCAGCCGGTTCTCGCCGGCGCGGAAATCCCTGGTCCATTTTGAAAACAGAAACGATGCACCGGCCACCAGGTTGGCCGCGTTCATGAGGCCTTCGTCCACCCGGCGGCAGTCCGCCGGGGAAGGTGGCGCGACGGCGCTGACGGGCGCGATGGTCAGGCGGGCGGGTTCTTCCTTGTCGCGGTGCAGGAACGTCTGGCGCACCATCAGCATGCCCGTGTCCTTTTCCATGGGCAGCCAGTTGCCCTCGTGGGGGGTGGCGCTGACGATGATGTCGAGGCATCCGTCGGCATCGACGATGAGGCGTCGCGAATCGAGAAAGCCCGTGGGGGGCAGGCCGCCGCCCTTTCCGTATCCGCCCTTCTGGGTGGAAAAGGTGAGAAAGTGCACCGTTCCCCGGGTGCCTGTGATGCGGTAGTCGAGATCGCCCCGCACCACCGCGTTCTCGTAGAAGTTGTCGGGGTTGTCCGCGCCCATCTTGACGGTTTCGTGGACCATCCGGCGCAGCACCGGCGCCTCCGGGTCCGCGTATTCGACAAACGCTTCGAGGCCGCCGCGGATGAGGCGCGACAGGTAGCGATAGCCCTCGGCCTTCGTGCGGTCGTCCGCATCCCCATGGGACAGGACGTTGGCGCCCGCGGCCTTCAGGGTGTCGCAGAAGTCGTCCCAGGTGCGTCCCTGCAAGATGCGGGCGCGGGACAGGTCCGCTTCGGTCATTCCCCGCAGGCGCAGGGAACACCGCTTGAACCACTTATGGACACCGGCGAGAAAAATGAGGAATCGACGCATGACATACTCCGATAAGGGCCTGCGAAGACCGCATCAAAATCACCTTTCATGGGGGAAATCAATACGGAAAGCAGACGGCCCGGTGTCACCTCCGCCGCCCTCCGTAAACCAACGGGAGCTTTTCAACTTTTCCAGCGATGAGCCAACCAGTCGTTCCAGACAGGTGGGCACCGTTCTGCCTTTCTTCAGTGCTCCCTCCGTGGTCAGGGAAACCATGGCATGATGCACCGCTGCGGAAACCACTATTGCGACAGCCTCCTTCGCGGGAATGACGGATTTGCGGCCGGGGATAAACCCCGGCCCTGCGGGGTTTTCATCCGGACCATAGAAAAGGGCACACACGCGGGTGCGCAATCTGATGAGTGATTGTTGCATGTATTGCAAGTGACCGATTTTCCCGGATGACAGGGGAGCGTCGATCCATGATAATCGGCCCGCTTGATCAATCTACTACAATGATAACGGAGTTCTGGAATGAAGATATGCACACGGGCAATGGTCGTTTTCACAATGGTTCTTTCGGTGGCGCCTTTTCGGGCGACCGCGGACGACGGGGAGGAGCAGGCGAAATCGGCCTTCAACGAAGGCACGCGGTTCTATTCGGCCGGCAAGTTCACCGAGGCGGCGGAGGCGTTCCGCAAAGCCTATGCCCTGAAACCCTCGTGGAAGCTGCTGTACAACATTGGACAGGCGGAGGCCTCCTGCAAGCGCCACGGCCTGGCCCTCGATGCGTTTGAAAAGTATCTGGCCGAGGGCGGCGACGAAGTGCCCGCTGACCGGCGCGATGAAGTGAACGGCGAAATTGATCGTCTGCGGCGGATTGTCGGCTCCATTTCACTGATGGCACCGGCGGGACTCACCGTGTGGGTGGACGGGGTGATGGTGGGGACAACGCCCGTGCCCGGACGCCTGCGGGTGGCAGCAGTGGTGGAGCACCAGCTCGAATTGCGCAACGGCGATGCGGTGGTGGACGCCCGTCGGGTGGTGGTGGCCGGACAGGAAACCATCGAGGTGACCATGGGCGGCGCGGCGACGGCTTCGGTGTCCCCGGAAGGGCCGGTTTCCCCGGCTCCGGTGGCGGTTGCCGGTCCGTCGCTGGAGGAACGGCAGCTGCATAAATTGAAGAGACAGTCAAAAATCTTCTGGATTGTCGGGTGGGTCGGCGTCGGCGTCGGCGTGGCGTCCCTGGCGGGCGGTGTCGTGATGCTGGCCGCCCTTGGAGACCTCGAGAATGGTCCGTATCTGATGGCCCTCGGCGGCGCGGCGGCGATTGCCGGCACCGTGTTCCTCATTGTGTCCCGCCGCAAGAAGAAGCGGGCCCTGGCCATGGAGTCAAAGGTGGCGTTTCGTCCTCTGCTTGCACCGCAGCTCACCGGGTTTGTGCTGGAGGGCCGTTTCTGATGGGGCGGGCAACGGGATGGGTCATGGCGGTAGTGCTGGGCTTCTCTGCGCCGGCCCTGGCACAGCAGTCGGCGGAGCAGGAAGCCAAGGCGCTCTTCAATAAGGGGACAACCCTCTATTCTGAAGAAAAGTTTGAAGAAGCGGCGGAGGCCTTCCGGAAGGCCCACGAGCTGAAGCCCTCCTGGAAGCTGCTGTACAACATCGGCCAGGCGGAGGCCTCCTGTCGCCGGCAGGGATTGGCCATCGAGGCGTTTGAAAAGTATCTGGCCGAAGGCGGCGACGAGGTGCCCGTGGAGCGGCGCGATCAGGTCTATGCCGAAATCGACAAGCTGCGGCGGATTGTGGGTTCCGTGGCGCTGGTGGCGCCCGCCGGGTTGACCGTGTGGGTGGATGGCTTCCAGGTGGGCACGACGCCGCTCTCGGGGCGGTTGCGGGTGTCCGCCAGCGTGGAGCATCTCATTGAGCTGAAGGACGGGGACGTGGTGGTGGATTCGGCAAAGGTCACCGTCGCGGGCCAGGAAACCGTGGATCTGCGACTCAGCAGGGCCAACGCCGATGCCCCGCCGCCGACCGCGGAACCCGGTTCTGCAGAGACCACCGACAATCCTGTGGAACCGGTGGTGACGGACAGTGATCGCCAGGAACAGCGACGGCTCAAGTGGCAGCGGCAGTCGCGGCACCTGTGGATTGCTGGGTGGGTGGTGGCCGGCGTGGGCGCCGCTGGCCTGATTGGCGGCGGCATCACCGGCGGGCTGGCCCTGAAGAAGGACAAGGAGCTGGCGGAGAACGGCTGCAACGAAAGCGGGCAGTGCCCGACGGCGCTGGAAGCGGACCTCAATACCCGCAACATGCTGGCGGACCTGAGCAGCCTCCTGTTCATCGGCGGCGGCGTGGCGGCCGTGGCCGGAACGGTCCTTCTGCTGGTGTCGGTTAAAAAGAAGAAGAAGGCGGAGCAACTCGTGCCCGTGTCGGTCGTACCGGTTTTCAACGGAAACGCGGGTCTTCTCGTCCTGGAAGGGAGGTTCTGATGGAGCGGATCATCAGGTGGTTGTGCGCGGCGCTGCTGTGCGTGGGATGCCGGGGGCTCCTCAGCGATTACGAAATTGATCCCGACATGGACTCGGGCGGTGACGTCGATACGGACAGCGACAGCGACAGCGACACCGACACCGACACGGATGGGGATTCGGACGTGGATACCAGCCCCGTGGGCACAGACACCTTTGACGTCGTCGAAACGGACGGCGGCTGCGATGCCCTGCGCAACTGCGGGGAGTGCGAAACCTGCGCGGCGTCCTATGTCTGCCTGGGGGAGTGGGACGACTGCACGGCGATGGACGGTTGCGAAAGCATCCACGAATGCGAAGTGGCCAACTGCCGGCCCGTCGAAACCGACACGGACGGCGTGATGCCCATGTCGTCGGACTGCCTGGCCGCCTGTGAAGCGGCGGCTCCCGCGGCGGTGCCCGCTTATCGCCGGTTCAGGGACTGCACGGCGACGGGCCATTGCCCGGAGAGCTGTGCCGCCGCCGGTTATCCCGCTTTTAACGAGTCCTGCAACGGCATGGCGTACTGCCAGTCCTGCGTGGACTGCGCGGGTGCGGCGCAGTGTGCCATCGAGCTGAATGCCTGCGCCGCCATCGGCCAGTCCTGCGACGTCATCTCCGAGTGCATCACCGGCACCTGCGGCGACGCGATGTCCGTGGCCGACTTCACCGCGTGCCGCGACACGTGCATCTCTGCCACAGGGGAAGAACGGTCCGTGGTCGATGCCTACCTGAACTGCGCGTTCTGCTATTCCTGCGGTTCGTCCTGCAATGCCTACCAGTGGGATTGCATGGCCGACGGTTCGGCTACGGTGGACTGCGACACCATCAGCACCACCTGCATGGGCGACTGCTTCGCATGCGCCGGCGGGGAAGACGGACCCTGCGAGGATGCCATGGGCGAATGCAGCAACGACACTGGCTGCATGACCTTCCGGGACTGCATGGTGCCCTGTCTGGAAGTGGGGTCGGCCTACACACTGTGCGAAGGCAGTTGCAATGCGGATGTCGGCAGCGGCAGCATTGCCCGGTTCCTGACCCTCTCCCAGTGCGTGCAGAACGCGTGCCCAACAGCCTGTGGCGGCCTCATCGACTAGGCCCGGTAACCAACCAAGGAGAATCCATGAAAATCGGCGATGTCATGAATACGAAACCGGTGCAGATCAGGGACACGGCAAAACTGAAGGAAGCGGCAAAACTGGCCAGCGAAACCCGGACCAGCGACCTGATGGTGGTCAACGGGAATGGTGTGTTTGTGGGAGTGGCCTCTGAAGGGGATCTCATCCGCGCCAGCCTGCCCCGAATACGACGACCTCATGCGGGACGGCACCTCCATCGGACAGGCCTGGAAGGTCTTCATCGAAAAGGGCAGGGAGCAGGCGGACCATCCGGTGTCCCAGATCCTCATCGCGTCGCCGGTGACCTTCCGGTCCACGGACGAACTGCTGAAGGCCGCCTCGACAATGATCAACAAACAAATCCGCATCCTGCCGGTGGTGGACGACGGAAAACTGGTGGGCACCATTTCCCGCAGCGACCTGGCTGCGGCCCTGATGAACGGCTGATTTTCCAACCGTTCATCGACATCACCGTTTGAAGAAATATCAGGACTGGGGCACGCAGCAGCCGAAGGCGCAGTAGTCGCCGTTGGTGCAGTCCGCAGTGCTCTCGCAGGGCTGGCGGCCGTCGGGGCATTCGTTGCCGCCGGCGCAGTGTTCCGGAAGGTCGTCCACCGTCATGCCCGGGCAGATGATGCACTGGTCCGGATCGCAGGCGGAACCGCAGGTGAGGCCGCAGTAACCGTCGCCGCAGGAGGGTGAACAGTCGGCGCAGCTTCCTTCTTCGTCCTCAGCGCAGAAACCGTCACCGCAGACCGGGGTGGTGCAGTCGATCGGGCAGTTGGCCGCCGTTTCTCCTGCGCCGCAGGTGCCGTTGCCACAGGACGCCGCGCAGTCCGAGGGGCATTCCGTCCCGGTTTCTTCATGGGTGCAGAAGCCATCGCCGCAGACCGCTTCGCATTCCAGCGCACACTGACGGGCGTCTTCTTTTGCCTGCTCGCAGCGCATGCATTTCGTCGGATCCATGAAAGTGGCTTCCGTGCAGTCCGGTGAGGCCTGGGGCGAGGTGTAGATGTTTTCGCAGTGGTTGTCCACGCACACGGTGCAGCAACCCCAGCAGTCGCAGCCCGAGGGCACCTTGAACGTGCAGAAGGTTCCGCATCCGAGGATGGGCTTGTAGCTGTTGCTCGGCAGGAGGCAGCCGGACCGGTCGAAGCCCTCGCATTCTTCGTGACCGAAGGCACACACCCCGTCGCCGCAACCGACTCCGCAGTCCGACGAACAGATGCTGTTGGTTTCGTCGTGGGTGCAGAAGGCGTCGCCGCAGGTCGGATCGCAGTCGAACGGACAGGTGCCGGCGGTTTCGCCGCTGTTGCACAGGAAGTCGCCGCAGGTGGCAAGGGTGCAGTCCGCCGGGCAGCTCAGATTCGTCTCGCCGGTGCCGCAGGTCCGATCGCCGCACATGTCCGGGCAGTCGGCTGCGCAGACGGGTTTTGTCGTGGCCGGATCGTCGGTGGTGTAATCGTCGGTCAGGGTGTCGTACAGGTCGCAGCAGGAATGCATTTCGCAGGAGTCGTCGCCACCGCCCGAGTTGCCGTCCACGAAGCAGTCGTGGGGATTCTTGATGGCCGTGGTTTCGTCGCCGGGAATATTCGTTTCGAATTTGGTCTCCAGCGTGTCCGCGGCAAACAGACATTTCGGATCGAACCCGTCCACCAGGCCGTTGGCGTCATTGTCGAGGCAGTCCTGGCACTGGGTGGCGCCGGGAACACAGGTGGGATCCGTTGCCGACATCACGCCGCCTTCCACGAGGTTGTAGCCATCATAAGGTGTGGTCCAGGTGGTGTCGCAGTAGATCCAGAAGGCGCCGCCGTTGGTGGATATGCGGAACGCGAAGAAGTAGACCCCCTCCGCGGGCGTCAGCGTGCCCGAATAAATATCCCACGGAATGCCGGTTCCCGCGTCCGCCGTGTAATCCACCGTCATCCAGTTTGTCCATCCGGAGGGATTGGTGAACCGCTCGCCATAACCGAGCTGCACGGACACGCCGGCGCCCTGGCCCGCGCCGATGGTCACCCCCGGTTCGTACACCCGCACGTTCAGCGCCGGGGATGTGTTTCCCGCCGGGAATACGGTGGTGGTGGGTGCGACGATGGCGCAGTTGGTGGTGATGCAGGTTTCGTTGCGGGCGCCGGGCGTGGCCAGATCGCCTCCGGTGAGCGCCGATTGCGTTGTGGGACACCAGTACTGCGGGTCGTCGTTCAGGTCCGTCGGCACAGCGGCATCCAGCGCCTCGGGAGTCAGGCCGATACTGGCACCGGAGGGAATCGTCCATCCCGCGGAGGTGTCCCATTCCACCGCATCGATGACTTCGGACATGTCCGAGGACAGCAGTTCGATGTAGTCCACACTGTTCAGCAACGGAAAACCGGCCGGGACGAAGTCTACGGGAACGCCGCCATTGTCCGCTGTTACATTGCTGGCGCCGATGACGAAGTATTGTCCGGCGGCCAGCACCCGGGGCGGGGTCACGGGAATCTGCATCAGCGCAGTATCCGTGGATATGTACATGCCGGCCAGATTCAGGTACATGCCGGAATCGTTGTACAGCTCGAAAAACTGCCCGGCGGCCGCGGAGATGCTGCCGAGGGGATGAATCATCAGCTCGGTGATAATCAGGTCTCCAGCCACAGGCGTGTCCATGGGGATACAGGCACCGGTGCCATCTGACTGATAGCCGTTGGCCTCATCGCAGGTCAGGCAACCGCCGGAGACTGGATCGCCCAGATATCCCTCTTCGCACACGCAGGCGTCGGTCCGCAGGATGCCGCCGCAGTAGGCGTTGACGCCGCAGGTTCCGGTGCCGATTTCGTCATGGCAGGGGATGTCCACGCAGGAGGTGGATGGATCTTCGGAATCCTGGTTCATATAGCCGGAGTCGCATACGCAGACGTACCCCGGTGCATCGTACTGGCAGGTGCCGCCGGCCCCGCAGCTGATGGGTGTTGCGCAGATGTCCGGATCGTCGCAGGCGGACGAGTCCAGCCATTGTCCCGATGTGCAGGTCTGTTCCATGGTTCCGGCGTTCAGTACACCGCAGGCGATGAACTGGATGGCGCCGTTGGTGCAGGCGTCGGGGTCCACACAGACGTCGCCGGTCCACTGTCCGGAGATGCAGTCCTGGTCGATGTCGCCCAGGCCGTTGAAGCCGCACACGTCGGTGAGGGTGCGGGAGTCGCCGTTGGTGCATTCGTCGGGGTCCACGCAGACGTCGCCGGTCCACTGTCCGGAGATGCAGTCCTGGTCGATGTCACCCAGCCCGTTGAAACCGCACGAGTCGGTGAGGGTGCGGGAATCTCCGTTCAGGCATTCATCCGGGTCCACGCAGACGTCGCCGGTCCACTGTCCGGAGATGCAGTCCTGGTCGATGTCGCCCAGGCCGT
>JAKQNG010000018.1 GCA_029565915.1 Deltaproteobacteria bacterium | reverse complement strand
CAAGGAAGACGTGGACATGGACGACCTCGTCCACAACATTGACGATTACTACCGCGAAGAGGCCGACCCCATCACCGAATCGATTTTCGTTTACCATCCGCCGCACCCCACCCAGATCTACATCGGCCTGCCCGTGTCCATGTACGATATCTTCGATGACAATCCCGCGGGGGATGAGCTCATGGTCAGCGGCTACACGGACCTGCGCATCTTCATGCCCTCGGAGCTGCTGGCCATGGGCATCGGTTTTGCCTATCAGTGGTTCAAGTTCAATCCCAACTACTTCTGCGCGCTCGGCACCAAGGAGAATTTCGCCTGCGGCCTCATTCCCGCCTCCACGTGGGCGGGGGGATATCCGGTGTCCATCGACGGAGAGGACTACAGCTGGTACTACACGCTGAGCCCGGATGGTCCCTTCCAGCAGGAAACGGGCAACTTCATCGACATGGCGTCGTTTTTCCCGGACTACTTTCCGCCGGGCGCCAGCCACGACGACTACACGAACATCACCAACCCCACCAACGCGGACGATCCGAAGTGGGCCACATCGGTGGTGTCATCGGCCCTGTCCAGTGTGGTCACGCGGGAAACCCTGTGGGCGGCACTCGGCGACGATTACTACGATCTCGTATTCAACGCGGTGGACCCCTGGGCGGAGTTGTCGGCGGTGACGTTCGTCTACAATCGAGGGATCTATTCCCTGTGTCCCACGGGATTCTTCGACGACATGGACGTCACGCTGACGGTGCCCAATACGGCGGATCACTTCGGGCTTGCCGGCGTGGGGGACCACGTGCCCCAGATCAACGGCATGGTGTGGAACATGAACCAGGCGGTGGATCGCCTGTATGACACGGAACTCACGTTCGACGAAATCGAAGCCTTCTTTTCGGCCATCCGGTTCATTTATGCCAGGGCCCTCACGGACGACGAGTGGACGGCCATGCTGGCGGACGTGCACCGGGCGTTCGATGTCCTGGCGGCCCACTGGGGCGGGGGCCATGTGTCGTTCCGCTACGATTTCCTGACGCTGCTGCGGGTGGCGCAGGAGCATTTTCCCCCGCCGACGAACGTGCGGCCCACATCCCAGGAATGGAAGGATCGGGCCACGGGTCCGGTGTGCTGAAGGAGGCGTGCGATGACGCATTTCATTCATGTAACGGTGCTGTGCGCGGCGATGCTGGCCCTGTGCGCCTGTGAAAAGGAAAAGTCCTCTGTATCGGGAGACAGCGACGCGGACGGCGATTCGGATTCGTCGACGGACAGCGATGCGGACAGTGACGGCGATACGGACGGGGACAGCGACGGGGACAGCGACGGCGACAGTGACAGCGACAGTGACAGCGACGGGGATTCGGACAGTCTGCCGGAGGTGGAGGTCATCGAAATGGATTGCGACTGCGGCGGGGTGGGGAACACGGCGGCGGACATGCTGTGCGCGATTGACATCTGCGACGAAGAAATTATCAGCGCCAACGACATTTCGAGCCCCATGACCTTTGACGGATTCTGCGCCCTCGAAGACACGTATGAGGCGGTGGAGCGATTCGGCGATTTGTCCAATCAGCTGGCCCCGAAAAAGAACCACTCCTATGCGCTGCTCGCGACGGGCCCGGCGAACCTTCCGGATCGAACCCATTCGTGGGACTGCACGCGATCAGACATCAACGAAGGAATCGACGACCCCGTCGTGGGTGAAGAAAACAGCGTGTACGATCCGGTGGACTGGACCATTGAAATGACGGCGCCGGCGGACGCCATGGGATTCCGGTTCAAGTACGTGTTTTTTTCTGAAGAATACGACGACTACATTTCGAGCCCCCACAACGACAAATTCTATGTGATCCTGAATGCGCCCACCACCACCGGCGGCGAAGACAAGGTGATCAACTACACCGGTTGCCGGGACCCCTTTGAATACTTTGATTTCAGCGGCCCCGACTGCGACATCCCGGCGGGGTTCTGCTGCTATGTGGCCATCAACTCGGCCCTCTCCGACTGCTGCTGGTATCCGTACAAGTCGGAGTGGGTGGACAACTCGCCGAGCCTCACGGCCTGCGCGGGCACATCGGACATCACCACGGACATTGCGGGGACGGGGTTTGAATGCGCCGCGTCGGTGGAGGACGATGCGGACGAACACGGCTCGTCCACCGGCTGGTTGCAGACCTCCTGGTCCATTACCGGGGGAGAATCCTTCACCATCACGTTCCACGTTCACGACACGGCGGACGGCTACTGGGATTCGCTGGTCCTCCTCGACGCCTTTGAATTCACAAAATCGCCCACCCCCACCGGCACCATCGAAGTCCCCATCGAGTAGAGCGGTTGCGAAGCCCGTTCGGACCGGCCGTAAATAATCCTGACAATTTCAGTTAATCAGTGGTACGATGTTTTTCAAGATGATGGTGATATTGGATTGTTCGTGGTGCAAGTGAGTTAACCTGGTTCTTATTTTTCAGGAAAGGAATTGAAATATGTCTGACCCAAGGTCTTTCTGCGGTCGATTACATGATCGCAGGTACCCGGCACTCAAACTGTTCCTCTGTTTGCCTCTTCTCGTCTTCATTTCAGGCTGCTCTGCGGTGGAGAAGCGGAAGATGGAAGAGGACAGGCCAGTAATGGACTATTCACCAGGCAGCACGTTTGACGATCTGCAGGGATACGGCATCAATCCCCTGTCGACCTACAGCGGATATTCAGATTTGCCGAAGGCCAGCGCAAATTATGTATTTGCCCTGAATACCGCTGGAGGCTCCGTCACCGTGATCGATGCGGCCCAGGCAACCGTCCAGGTGCTCGACACCGGGGACAGGCCTCAGTTTGTGGAGACATTTGAGAACGAGGATGCGGCACTGGTCCTGAACTCGGGGTCTGATGACGCCAGTCTGGTGCGGGTGGATGATGAGGGAACCGCCAGTGTATCCACCGTGGACGTCGTGCACGGGGCAAATCATATCGCTGTCGCTCCCGATGGAACCCATGGGATTGTATTTTTTGATGCCAGCCGCCACGACCTGAACCAGATATTCGGGGACCTGCAGACCGTTAATGTGCTTCGCATGCAGGATGGCGTATTGAGTGCCGCCACCATTTCTGTTGGCTTCAAGCCGCGAGGCGTTTTCTTCGACAGCGACAGCACCAATGCTTACGTGGTTACCGACGACGGCGTTTCCGTGATCGAATTTGCGCAGACGGATCTGGTCGAATCCGGCATTGCCCGGAATGTGGAATTCGATATCAGCAATTCCGCTGATGACATGGAAATGTTCATGGTCACGCGGGATGGAAGATACGCCATATTCAAGACGTGGTACGACGAAATCATTCATCAGGTGGACCTTGTTACTGGAGAGGAGGATGTCCTGGATCTGTCCTCCTATTTCACCTACTACTCATGGGAAAACAAGACACCATACTGGCCCACGGAAGTCTGGGAAGGTATCCACCATAATATTTCATTTACCACGCCGGTGTATAATGAAGAGAATTCCAACCTGTACTTCTTTGAATTGTCGCAGAGTAAACTTCTTCAGATTCCGATTCCGGATGGAATCACAGAGCCCTACCTGGCCACCCTGGTGTCAACCGACTTCCTGGCCGATCGCACGGCTCCCAATCTGCAGAGCGGCGAAATTTTTCTGTTCAGGCAGGATGTGGGGAGTGAATGGCTGGGAATTCTCGACATGAACGGGATTCCGGAAGGGTTCCCCCTGGCTCTGCCGGATACAGACACCGAAACGGATTCAGATTCCGACACAGACACCGACATGGATCCAGATTCGGACACAGACACCGAAACGGATACCGGTGTGGACACAGATTCGGCACTGGTAGTGCTGGCCATGCACAAGGGAATCCGGCAAATCTATCCCTCTCCGACGGGGACGACGGTGATTGTCCAGCATTCTAAAAAGAACGGCAATCCTTCGATGAGCGGGATCTCGGATGAAGTGAGAATAGACCGGTCCTGGGGATATTCGTTTCTAAAACCCGGTACGCTGGACAGGAAGCTGGAGCTGACCGAAACCGATCTCCACAGCGTGGTGTTTCTGCCTGATCAGGAAGTTGCGTATCTGTTGTTCGCCAGCGAATCTCCGGCAGTTCGTGAGGTGTTACGGGTCAACCTGGATTCTTTCAAGGTGGATCCGGCGATTGTTCTCGAGACCACTCCGGTTTCTGCCGGATTCGTGCCAGGCCAGAACAAGGTTTTCGTCAATCAGGATCATCCGGAAGGTCGAATCACATTCATTGATGTGAACACCGGAGAAATTGCAACTGTCACCGGATTCGTGCTCAACAGCATGATCAAGAACTGAGGAGGCTGCAGATGAATCGAATCATTTCCATGAGTTTGCTTATCCTCAGCGCGCAGGCGTTGTGGAGCTGTAATCCACCCGATGAGTATTTCAATCAGCGCATCAACCTGCTTCCCACCCCTGTGGCCCTGCAGGACTATATGGTGCTGGTGGATACGAATCACGAAGAGGCCATCATGATCAGCGCATCTGCGGAAGATCAGGGCGAATCGGTGCGCATCCCCCTGCCCACCGGGCCGTTTGCTGCCATTGAGCGTCCCGGCGATTACGATGAAATTCTCATTCTGGCCGCGGGCCATAGTGGCAGTAGATCCCGGTTACAGACTCCCGCCACCCTTTCCCGCCTGGATGCGGATGGCGGGCTTGTCAGCTATGAACTGGGGAACAATCCGTTTGACACCATGTACGTGGACGAGGCCGGCCGATATGTGTTTCTCACCAGAAAGGGTCTCAACAACACTCTGGTTGAGAATCCCAATGAGATAGCAGTGGTGAACCTGGTGGCGGCCCCCTCAGATCCCGATGCGGTGACCTTCATCACATTGGAGGGCCTTCCTCTGAATGTTTTTTATTCCAAGGACTTTCAGATCAACGGCACAGACAAGAATCTGATTTGTGTTGCCTCGGTCAGTACCCTTTTTCTGATAGACCTCGACCATCTTGAGAGGTACCCGACCGTTGTTTACCTCGGGGAGACTGAGGATGCGGAACCCATTATTCCCGAACAGGTGATCTTTGGTGCCGATGCGGCACGGATCTATTTACGGGCGCCCGCCGCGAGCGATATTTATTCCCTGAAGCTGAATTCAAGGGACACAGACGGAGACCGCAATGACTTTGCGACCTCCATTGACATTATCGGTGTGGAAGAGTCACCGACGGATATGATCCTGTATACCGTCGATAACCAGAGCTTCCTGTTCGTCGTTGCGAACCATCGATTCGGTCACTACATCGACGTTGCCACCGGCCGTACGGTGACGGTGTCATTCGCGGAAACCATCACCAGGGCGTGGTACTTCTCGCGGATCGTCGACAACGTCACCACCCACCATGCATTGCTCTGGACGCCGAATCAGAAAGCCTTTTACGTTATCGACTTCCTGAACATTGAGGAGATGCTGGGAAGAAATATTCGAAAGATTGGCGAAACACTGGATGCTGCGAGGGAGTTGCTGCCGGTGCTCGATGGGAACCGGCTGCTGATGCTGCACCGGTACACCGGCCTCAGCATCATCGATGTGGATATGGAAACAATTTCTTCTTTTGTATCAAACCAGCGGCTCAACGCCTCCTATCTCGATGAGGAGAGAAACAGGTTCTGGGTTGCTCCGAGTGGTCAGGAACGAGTGGCCTACGTCGATATCGAGAGTGGGGAAACCAATGATCTCCTGCTGGATGCGGATGTGAAGAGTATCGTTCCCATCTTCAAGTCCGGCAAACTGGGGATTCTGCACAACAGCAGCCTTGGTCTGGTTTCGTTTGTCGATGTTGAAAATCCTGACAGGGAACACGCTTTTTCAGTGCGTGGATTCCTTATTGAAGGCGTACTTGATTGATTTGGAAACAACTGAAGATGACATGGAATATGATATGACAAAAAATCGATTTTTACCCATTACGGTATTTGTGCTGGTTGCAGTCACATCCGGAATCGCTGGCGCCCAGAATGCCGACACTTCCGACCAATTGCCTTCCGCGCAGAAAGAGGACCGGGATGCACCAGAAGATTCTGCGGAAAATGGCGTTTCGGATGAGACGTCGACAGCTGCTCCTGTCCTGGAGGAAGGTGCTGTGAAAGATGCGGATGTACTGGTGGGATCCGGCGACACAGTGGTCTCTGAACCTATGCCTCTCGAGGGTGAGCCTGCGACCGATCAGACAGGGGCATCTTCGGAGAAAGACACCGGGTCAAGGGTCGCAGGAGGAGAGGATGCGTCATTGGAGATCGGCAAGAAAAACACAGGCGACTCCAGGGAAATGTCCCCCGGTAGCGTAATAGCGACGAAGGGCACGGACAAGGAACGACGCACGCGGAAGACGGTGTTCCCCGGTGAACGGGATGGGCTGTTTCGCCTGTATGGTGCGTTACAGGCAACGTGGTGGAACGACAGAGGCTACAACCTGTTTACAGCGAGCGAGTACGCCGGTACTCCGGCGGTCGGCATTGATGTTGATGCGATACGCATCCGGAAGAAATTGGTTGTCTCTTTTGGTGCACAGTGGTCGCGGGAAGAATTTGAATCGAAAAACATCATGGGCGGGACGTTCAATTCCTATTGGCGCGCCGATGAAATTGTCCTGACCGCAATGGTCAGGTTCCGGATGTTTTCGTGGATGGCTCCCTATGCGCATGCAGGAGCTGGTGTCTGCCTGAGCTATGCCAGATTGAAGGACCTTGAATTGAACAAAAAGTACTTCATGGACCTCAGTGGCAGTTTTGCCGGGGTGGCGGGTCTTGGTCTCGCTTTTCAGATTCCTCCATGGCAACTGCGTCGTGGTCATGTGTTCCCGACGCTGTCTGCCGGCGTTTCCATCGACGGAGGCCTGCGCTTCGGTCCCGGGATACCGGCCTCGTTTGATTTCTCCACGGACGGGGCACATCCCATTGAACTCTACACGGATTCTCCCGGCGATCTTTCCCGCACCGCTCCCTACCTGCGTGCAACGGCGTTCGTTCGCTTCTGAAACCTGGTTGGTTGATTCAGGCTGGCCAAAGGCCGGGTGACGGGTTCTATAGAAAACAGGCTTCGTCGAGGCGGGAATCGTCGATGAGCGCAGAACCCGAGCCCTGGGTCAGATCGAGCGTTCCCTCCCATCTCTGATACAGCACGTTGCTCTCTTCGCTGCGCATGATTCGAATCGACACATTTCCCTGTTCGATGTTCGACAGCACATACTCGTAGTCGAATTTGCACATGCAATCGCAGGGAGGTGACGCCAGCGTGTCCGTCTCCTTCAGGACAAAAGTGCCGCCGTCCATGCCAACGGAGAGGGCCATGTCGATGCAGCAATGGGACTCTGCCCCCGCGTTGACGACTGTCAGGGTCTTCCCGGCGGCGTCATAGGTCCAGTCGAGGGTTTCGGCTTTGCAGTCCAGATCGTCTTCGGCATCCGGAGCAGCGTCTGTATCGTTGAGTGTTTCGGCCTCGAAGCCGCCGCATCCACTCTTTTTCATTTCCACATCCTGAACTTCGGTATCGGTATCCGTGTCGGAATCGGTATCGGTATCCGCGTCGGTATCGGCGTCGGTGTCGGCATCCGTATCCGCGTCGGTATCGGTATCCGCGTCGGTATCTGTGTCCGAGTCAGTATCCGAGTCCGCGTCGGCATCCGCGTCCGAGTCCGTGTCGGTGTCTGTATCCGTGTCCCCATCCGGCCCGTTTTCGGTGTCCGTATCGTTCGACCCGGAATCCGTACATGCCGACAGGACCATGAACGCCGCCACAATCAGACCGTTGCATAACATTGATTGAAACATCGCTTCCTCCTTCTGCCTGAAAAGGCAGTTTTAACGGGTTTGACGAGGAAAACCGGCGCGAGGTGGAATGGTTGCATTTATTTTTTGAGTGGGAGAACTATTTGCACGCACCGATTTGTTGTTCGACACAAATCGCGTTGCACGCGCACTCGCCGTCGCAGATGTCATCTGTCAGCGCAACGGACAGGCAGACGTTCTTTGCAGAATCGACACAGGACGTGCCGCCGGGATCCGCCTGGCACTGATCGCAGGGATAGTTGACGCACCAGACATCGGACGGATTTGCGTCAATGGGTTCAAGACACTGCGCGTTGCCGTCGCTCATTGCACATTCGCAATCGATAAGGGTTTCGATTGTACAGTAAAGTCCGCATTTTTCGTCGATGGCCGCAAAACAGCCGAGCAATCGGTCTGCGGTTTCGCTGCACATCTTCTTTGGAATCGACATATCGGACAGAATGTCGGTGTCACTGCCTTCGAACCCGCTGACGCAGGCGCGACACGAAGAGGGCGCACATCCGTCAAATCCGGACGCATCCAGACATGCCAATGACAGCCGACGTTCTCCCATCGGTCGCCCGTCCGACAGCGACAGCTCGCACACCTCCCACTCGTTGCATTCATCGGACGAAAAGCACGTTGGTCGGCACACCCGGGGCCCCTGCAGTTGATCTTCATTATCCCGCCACGACAGGCAGACTTCACCGCCCTGGCAATTGTCGTTGGTTTCGCACGATGCCGGCGCAGTTGATGTCTCGCTGTCGGCCGTATCCGTGTCGGTATCGGTGGCGGTATCGGTGTCCATGCACACGAGCGCATTTTTCTGACATGCGCCGGAGCAACAGAGATAACCGGACGGACAGGGGCACGGCGCGCCGTCGATGTCATACCCGGACAGGGGCACGCACGCCGTCAGCATCAGCAGCACGGCAGACGACAACAGACGAACGCGTTTCAAGAAGCCTCGTTGCATCGCTAGAACTGGCCTCCCATGACAGCGCCGGAAGGACCCGGAACAAAGCCGGGCATGCCGGACGTGGCGTCGACGTTTGACGGCAGCGATGGTTGTTGATGCCTGCGCCGGTGCTTTTCGGAAAGGGTCCAGATGAGACAGGACAGAAGGGCCGCGCCCCCGGTCGCATAAAACGAAACAGCAGAAATATTGGCCGCGTGGATTCGTTCGTGCATGTTCTGGATGGTGACGCCGGAGCTCGATCCGTCAATGCTTGCCCGCGCTGCGAGGGCCACGCCGGTCATGGCGCCGCCCACCGCCAGCAGTACGGCACCGCCCACGCCGAGGCCCCGTCTCCACGCGGTGGCGCGCGTTGCCCTGTCAGTATCCAGAAATGGATTTTCACTCGCTTGCCACAAGCGATAGTCGGTCACCGCCGATTCGTCGAAGGGCAGCGCGAACAGCCTGGAAAAGGCCTCGTGTTCGGCACCGCGGGTTGCAACGGGAAGGGGCGACTCATTGAGATTCCGGATGTCGACCACGTCTCCTCCGGGCACGGAAATTTCGGCGCGCCTTTCCGGAAATCGAATAAACAGCGGTCGCGATTCCGGCACCAGCACCGTAACGGTCTTTCCCGGCGCCGGATGAATATCGAGCAACCGGATTCCATGGCCGTCTTCGATGAACTGGTGCTGCGGGGACCCGGATCCGAGACGAAGCCTGGTCCCCGCGGCGTTCTGCAGATCTGAGAGTACGGCGGTGTCTGCCGGTGCGTCGTCCGGCGGACGCAGAAAAAAGCGCGGTCGAAATCGCACTGCCGGAATCGATGCGTTGGCCCGGTTGATAAATGCGGCAGCCTCTTCGTAGGTAATCGAAGAGTTTTCGTCCAGATCTGCCGCACCTCTCAGGGCGGATCGCATTTCGTGGCTGAAGATGCCGCCCTGGAACACCTCCCACTCGTGGCTGTCCGCGTCCGACGACGTGGAGAGGAAAAATCCCGTGCGCCGCGGCAAGTCGTCTTCGTCGAGGGGCAGCGTGGCGGACAAGGGCCGGCGTGTTGTCTTTCCCCGGCTCTGCACCATGAAATAGGACTTGCATGCATCAATGATGACATGATTCACCGCCGCGCTTGACGCGTTGAGCATCCCCATGAGATCGGTCCGGGAAAACCGCCCGTCCGTGATGGTGACATACCCCTCGTTGTTTTTAACGTTTCCGTGACCGGTATAAAAAAAGTAGAACACCGGCAGAATCCCGCGGCTGCTGGCTGTTTTCATTTTTCGATTCAGGTCATCGGCGGCTTCCTGAATGGCTGCTCTCGTGGGGGAGCTGGTCACAATATCCGGGTAAACGGCGCGGGTTTCCTTGTCCGCGTTGGTCAACAGAATGACGTGATCCCTTTTTGCCAGCTGCACCATGAGCGCGTAGGTGGCAAAGGCATCGTCGTCCGCGAAGCGCAGCGGCAGAGAACCCTCTTCCGACGGCGCGGTTTCACCGATGATGAGGGCAAACACTTCCCGGGGCGCGCTGTTCCGGTCAGACGCGTGTGCCTCCCCCGCGTTCGCAAACACGCAGGCGGCCAGGACCAACAAGCTCGATGCCGCATGGAGAAACGCGCTGTTCATTCACTGGCCTTTTCGCGCACCGCAAGCTGCCTTGTCCATTGACCGGTTTCCTCAATATCCATTCGCGTCAGCGTTGACAGGTCGCGGGTTGCCGCAAGCTGCCTTTTGACAATGCCTTCTACGTGTTCCGCCTGAAGCGGTACACGCGAAAAGATGCCGAAAAACCGGATTGGCCCGGGCGTCAATTCGTGGGTGACTTCATCGGGCAGGGGCGTTTTCTCCCGGCCGCCGGCGGTGGCAATGCTCATCTGCGCGCCGCCCGGGTCACGCGCCGGATAATACCAGAACACTGTGCCGTTCGAATCAACGGCAAACACCATCAGATAAGAAAACGGCGATGCAGAATGATCTTCGTAGGCGAAGGCAACGGCCGTGTCCGTAAAAATGGTTTCATCCACCGGATAGAACATGGCCCTGTCGTTCTGATCGCGACGCGCAAACATCGTCAGTGACACCCACTGGTCCGTTGCGTCGGCAGCGCCGCGGCTGGCAAAGCGATGGGCGTTTTCAGGGCTGTGCCAGTTGGCGGCAGGGACGTTGTCTTTTCTGTCGCCAGAGAGTTGCAGTGCGGTGATGGATATCAGAACAACCGCTGCTGCAGCGGCCACCACCCCCGTTTTCCAGGAAATGGACCATTTCGTTTGCGGCAGGCGGTGTTCTTCGGCTCGACCGAGGTCAATCAGCGTCATGATTTCCGCGCCGAATGACTTGTCGTCGAATTCGGTGGCATCTGCACGGAGGTGGTCAATGATGTCCGAAAAGCGGCCGATTCGTTTTGTGCACGCCGGACAGCACGCCGCATGGGCGTTTGCCGCCGCGGCGGTTTCCATGTCGAGAAAACCGGAGACCAGATCGGCCGCTTCATTGTCCGTCAGGCAGCGCATCAACCCTCCTTTTTCAACATGCGCGCAATGCGCACAAGTCCCCTGGATACGTGGGATTTTACCGTTCCCATCGGCATTCCCGTCAACGAGGCGATTTCCAGCAGGGACATGTCGTGGACGAACCGGTAAATCAGCACGGTTTTTGTGGCCTCCGGAAGCCTGCAGAGTCGCTCTCTGATTTCCCGTGCGCGCTCGGATTTGAGGAGCGTGTCCAGGGGCAGGTCCGCGACATCTGCTTCGATGGGTCCCGTTTCCAGTTCCATATGTTTGATTCTGCGTTCCTGGTTTTTTTTGCTGCGGGACGCATTCCGGCATCTGTTCAGGCACACCGCGGCCAGGTAGCTCTTGAATGTGCCGTTTCGCTGATAGTGTTTTCGCTGTGCCCACAACGACAGAAACACGTCCTGCGCAATATCGCGGCCCGTCTGCCGGTCGCCCATGAAACGAACCGCAAGGCCGAACACAAACGAACCGTGCCGCGCCACCAGCATTTCAAACGCATCCTTCCGGTCCAGGGACGAAAGGTGCATCAGATCATCGTCTGAAATGTTGTCCATCGACGATTCTGGATGATCCGGCAGGGCTTTCAGGAACACGGTCATGTTGTCGCAACGCTCCTGCGGATAATAGAACAGCACCCCTTGAAAAGGATGCAGTTTTTTTATCGGCCGGGAGACGAAAAGAAGATGTCCGGCCAGTGACGTTGTGGCACTTGATTCGCTGTCCGGTCATCCGTTACCATGGATGCAGATGAACAGCTTTATAACCGCTTTGATCGCGCTGCTGATGGTATTGCTTCCCCGTCTGTCGACAGCGGCGGAATCCTCGGCTGCTGCGATGCCCCGAACCGCCGCAGATGTTGAAAAGATCATTGATCGTCACGAACAGAGCGTCGATGTCCGGCATTCCGTCATGATGCTCGGCGGTGCCGTGACCCTGAGTGGCCTGGAGATGCTCACGGCCGGGTTGATACTTCGATTTCATGGCCACAAATGGTTCGGTCCCGGCAACGGCAGAAAGCTGGCGTACATGACGCTGCCGATGGGCGGTACGTTTGCTCTGGCAGGAATGCCGGCCCTGCTGCTGCCGTTGCTGAAGCTCCGCCAGCGGGATCAGGACATCGCGGCGCTGAAACGGGAGTTCGCCGACCGGCAGGCGGAGGAATCGCGCAACGGGACAAATTCGCTGGATGATGCAGAACGGTTGGAATGGTATCAGGCCCGCCGCAGACTCGGCATCGCCCATGTGGGCCTAGGTGGTTTTTTGATTTCCATCAGCGCCGGGTTGGTCGCCGGCGGGGCTGCCGTCATTCACTCCGGACTGGATCTGCTGTACGTGGGAGGGCTGGTTTCTTTTTTGGGGGCGACCATGGTGGCAATCAGTGTTCCGGTCACCGCCTGGGGCGTCTTCTTCATTGCCATCGGCTCCCATCGCATCCGGCGGGCAGAAGCAAAAATCGAATCGATCACGCAGAGTTCCTTTTCCGGCGGGGCCATTCGATTCAGCGGCGTGTTTCCGGTTTTCGATGGACAGACCGCCGGACTGGTCACCGGATTCACGTTCTGAGCGGTCCCCTGCAAATTGTATTCGTCGCGCCCTTCGGGCAATGAGTAATCAGGCCTTAACACGTCGATGAACAGTTCGATGGGTGTTGAAACAATCGATCCGTCATTCAGCCCTGCTGGGCCAGTCGGGATAGCAGGCGGCGCAGGAAGTCGTACACGCGGGCGACGGATGCGATGCGCACCCGCTCAAAAGGGGAATGGGGATGT
>JAKQNG010000017.1 GCA_029565915.1 Deltaproteobacteria bacterium | reverse complement strand
TCGGCGAATCCAGATGTACGGGCCTCACCCACGAAACCTGCGACATGTCCGGGCACTGGGACGTGGCTGCCTCCTGTACCTTCGCCTGCGACGATCCGACGGGCTGCTATGGCGAATGCATCCCGGGCACCCGACGCTGCGACGGAAGCGACGCACAGCTCTGCAGCACCGGATACTACTGGGAAACCGTCGAGGCGTGTCCAGGCGGTTGTACGGGTGGAATCTGTGACGCAGTGGATACGGACACCGGCGCGGACACGGACACGGGCGTCGATACGGACACCGCATTTACCGGATGCGACCCGGGTGGCGTGGAAGTGCCCGCCGGTTCCGGCGTCTGCTGGTACGCAGGCGCCCCCGGCGAAACCTGCAATACCGTCTGTGCCTCCCATGACGGCTGCAACGAAAGCACCCTGCAGTGGGCGGCGGATGACTCGTCGAACTGCGAACAGGTATGGATTGCCCTTGGCGAAAGCTATCCCGACTACGGTGTCGTCAACATCGGCAACGGCTCCGGTTGCGGAGTCTGGGGCGGACTCGGCATTTACATCGACTACACGAAGCCCGCCACCTGCGGGGCCTTCAACGCATCCTTCGCGCGCGTCTGCGCCTGTGCCGGCGGAGGAACCATCGACACGGACACGGTGGATACCGACACCGTCGACACCGAAACCGTCGACACCGACACCGTCGACACCGAAACCGTCGACACCGAAACCGTCGATACGGACAGCGACACCGGCACGGCACAGTGCGGCGATGACGACTATGAAGACAACGATTCGTGGATGGATGCCTGGTATCCCACCACCACCGGCACCCACAGTGCTGTCGTGTGCCCCGACGATCCCGACTACTACGGCATTGAGCTGAACACCGGCGATCAAATCACCATCAACCTCAACTTCCGCGACAAGAACGGCAATATCGACGTGCGCCTGCTGGATCCCTCCGGCATTCAGCTGGCCATTTCCAGCTCCACGAGCAACGGCGAATACATCCAGCGGACCGTCGCCCTTACCGGTACATACACCGTCCACGTCTATGGGACGGAAGTGGAAAACACCTACACGATGAACCTGTCGGTGACCCCCGCCGTCGTGGATACGGACACGGGCGTCGACACGGACACGGGCGTCGACACGGACACGGGCGTCGACACGGACACGGGGACAGGAAGCGGCAAGGTGGTCATGGGCTATATCGAGACCCTGTACCACGATGCCAATACCGACCTGAACAACATCGACTATTCGGCGGCGACCCATGTCATCCACGCGTTCCTGTCCTGGAACGCATCCACCAATACGGTGGAACAGGTGGGCAACTTCTACGACTACCGGGTCAACAAGAACCTCGTGGGCAAGGTGCACGCGGCGGGGCGGAAGATCGTCATGAGTTTCGGCGGCCTCAACCACTCCAGCTACATCGAGTATGTGGCCCGGACCGCTGCGGAACGGCCCATCTTCGCCGCCGAAGCGGCAAACAAGATGGTGGAGTGGGGATATGACGGCATCGATATCGATCTGGAATTCCCCGGAGACGGCGGCTGCACTGCGGCGGAACACCTGGCGCTCATGCAGGCGGTGTACGCTGCCGTAAAGGCAAAGGGCACGCAGTATGTCGTCATGTTCGGCATCTCTCCGGGCTACTACATTTCCCAGTACCAGTGGAGTCAACTTGCGTCGGTGTCCGACTATGGCTTCCACATGTGTTATGACTGGTACAACCCGGCCAACGGACCCATGACCAATCCGGGCCAGACCCTGAATGTGGCGGGCGGAGGCTCCATCGAAGCGTCGTGCCGGGGAGCCATCAACTACGCAATCAACGCCGGATACCCGGCATCGAAGATCGTCATGGGCATGCCGTTCTACTCCACCAGCTGGACCCTGTGGATGGATGCACCTTCCGCGGTGCTGTCCGTCACACCCCACGCGTCCTATATGGAGGCCTACTACAACAGCCAGTACTGGACCACTCCGGCGGCCATCAACCGGAAAATGGATGCGGTGCTGAGCCCTGCCTCCTCCGTGCTCACCGGCGGTGCCACCCTCGGCGGCGTCGGCTTCTGGGAGTGGGGACACGAAAATCCCGCCAGCCCGGCCCTCTCCGCGGCCATCAAGGCGCGCATCGGCACCTACTGAACCACACAAAAAATGAAAAAGCAGATCGATTCTGCTAGAACCCCTGTCATGAAAGCGATGATTCTCGCCGCGGGCCTCGGCACCCGGCTGCGCCCCCTGACGGACCGGATTCCCAAGCCCCTCGTCCCCGTTGCCAACGAACCCAACCTGCTGCGGATCATCCGCCACCTGAAACGAGCGGGCATCGTTGAATACTTCATCAACCTCCACCACCGGGCCGAAGCGATTCGCGCGGCCATCGGCGACGGCAGCGCACTCGGCGTGACCATCCGCTGGTTCGAAGAACCCGTCATCCTCGGCACCGGCGGCGGTATCCGGCAGATGCTTCCCCACATGGACGGCACTTTTCTGGTGGCCAATGCGGACGCTCTCTTCTTTCCGGACATCGCCGCCCTCGTCGACGCCCACCGCCGATCCGGTGCCCTGGCCACCATGGTGGTGCACGCCCATCCCGACCCGGAAACCATCGGCGCCGTGGGTGTGGACGACGCCGGTGTCGTGCGGCGGCTTGTCAACGAAGGCGACCGGTCCCTTGCGCGGCTGTTCATGTTCACCGGTATGCACATCCTCGAAAAAAAAATGCATGAACATCTGCCTGAAGAAGGCTGCATCGTGCGTAAAACCTACATGCCCCTCGTGGCCGCCGGCCATGACGGGCTGCGGGCAAAGGAATCCACGGCGCCGTTCCGGGATCTGGGCACGCCGCGGGACTATCTCGATGCCAACCTGGACGTACTCGCCGGGGCGTTTCCCCTGCCCGGCTTTACTCCTCCGCCGGACGGCAACCTCATCGCCCCGGATGTGCAGATGGGAAGGGACACCCGTATCGAACAATGCGTCATCGGTTCCGGCGCCCGCATTGCAGAAGGGATACGGCTGCGCCGCTGCGTGGTCCTCCCCGACGCCGTCGTCCACACCGACCTCGACAACACCATCGTCTGCGGAGACGGAACCTGCATGCCCGTTTCCCGCTGCTGAACAGACAAGGAGCGATTCATGGGTCACGACATCACAGCGCTTTCTCCGTCGTCCGTGTGGACGTTTTTTTCCCGCATCGCCGCCATTCCCCACGGGTCCGGCAACGAAGCGGCTCTGGCACAGGCCGTGCGTCAGTGGGCGGCCGAGGCGGGCTGCGAAGCGGACACCGACGACGCGGGCAATGTGCGCATCTCCATTCCAGCGTCAAAAGGGCTCGAGTCCGCGCCGGGGGTCATCCTGCAGGCCCATCTGGACATGGTGTGCGAAAAGAACGCCGACACGGTGTTCGATTTTGAAAAGGACCCGATTGCCCTGCGGATAAACGGCGGCTGGGTCACCGCGGACGGCACCACCCTCGGGGCGGACAACGGCATCGGCCTGGCCATGGGCCTGGCGCTGATGGAAGATCGGTCCACTCCCCACGGCCCTCTGGAAGTGCTGTGCACGATGTCCGAAGAGACCGGGTTGAACGGCGCTCTGGGCCTGCGCAAGAACTGGCTGAGAGGAAACATCCTCATCAACACGGACACCGAAAAGGAAGGCGAATTTATCATCGGTTGTGCGGGGGGCGTGCACACGGACCTGACGCTGGAGGTGGAGCGGGAGCCCGCCCTCGACGCAGTGCCGCTCGCGGTGGCGGCCACGGGGTTGCCCGGCGGCCACTCGGGCATGGATATTCACCTCAATCGGGGCAATGCCATCCGGATGCTGGCGCAGACGCTCCGGGCGGTCTGCGACGCGGTGCCCATCCGCATCTGCGCCTTCGAGGGCGGCGACAAACACAACGCCATTCCGCGGGAAGCCCGGGCGGTCATCTGTGCAAAAAAAGACAGCATTCCAGCCATCCAGCAGATACTGGCGGCCCAGCAGGAAGAGCTGCGGTCCGCCCTGCCCGATGGTGACAACGGATTCCGGCTGGATGCGGCGTCCCACCCGTCCACGGTGCCGCCTCTCGATCCGCCGTCGTCGTTGCGGCTGCTGCAACTGCTCCTCGCCCTGCCCCACGGCGTGCTCGCCATGTCCCGTGAGCTGCCGGGCATGGTGGAGTCCTCCACCAACGTGGCCAATGCGCGCCTGCGCCACAATCTGTTTTCGGTGCTCACCAGCCACCGGTCGTCCAACCCGGCGGCCCTGCGGGACATTGCCGCCCGGGCGCGGGCCATCGGCGAGCTGGCAGGAGCGCAGGTCAGCGAAAACACGGGATACCCGCCCTGGCAGCCGGACCCGTCGTCGCCGGTGCTGCAGCCCGCGTCGTCACTCTACGAAGAAATGTTCGGCAAACCGCCGCTGGTCACCACTGTCCACGCGGGCCTCGAAGGCGGCATCATCAAGGAACACTATCCCCACCTCGACATCCTGTCCCTCGGACCGGACA
>JAKQNG010000010.1 GCA_029565915.1 Deltaproteobacteria bacterium | reverse complement strand
GAGGACGAGGTCACCGGCTATTTCGAGCATGCCAACGGCATGGTGGGGCACTTCATCGTGTCTACGGCGGAAACACCCGGCACCAACCGGCTTGAGATTGTCGGCGAAAATGGCCGTCTCATCTACGAGAACGGGGAACTCAAGCTCAACCGCAACCGCATGTCCATGTTCAAGTTCCTCAAGGAGACCAAGGAGGCCTTCGGCAATGTGGAGGCATGGCCCACGGAAATCCCGGCCAGGCCCAACACACCCGGCGCACACCGCCGCGTGAACGAGCGTTTCGTCGGCACCATCCTCGGCAGGGACACGCTCATCGCCGATGGCAGCGAGGGTTTGAATTCTGTCATGCTGGCCAACGCCATCATGCTCTCCTCCCACAAGGGTGCCCAGGTTGCGCTGCCGCTCGACGGGGATGAGTACGAAGCCATTCTCAAGGAACGTGCGGCCAACTCCCGCTTTGTCAAGACCGTGGCGGAAGTGGCGACAGACATGTCCAAGTCCTTGTCGAAATGAGGGGGGAGGACCCCGTCGGGGTGGAATGACGTTTCAGGCCGCCCACAGCCCTTCCCGAAAAGAATGGGTTGTGGGCGGATGCGCATGGAGGCACAACATGGACAGGATCAAGGCGGGCATCATTGGATGCGGCGGCATCGCACAAATACACCGGCAGGCGCTTCTGGCCTGTGATGGGGTTCAAATCACCGCAGTCTGCGACATTGTGGCGGAACGCGCGGAGGCCATGGCGGCCGCCATTGCGGCGGAAAAGCCGCAGAACGGTCCCGTGGCCGTGTACACGGACTGGCACGCGATGCTCGCGTCCGGAAAGGTGGAGAGTGTCCACCTGTGCACACCGCACTGGCTCCATGCCAACATGGCCATCGAAGCCATGCGGGCGGGGTGCCATGTGCTGACGGAGAAGCCGATGGCCATCACCGAGTCGGACGCGACGACGATGGTGAAGGTCAGCGGGGAAACCGGACGCCGGCTCGGTGTCTGTTTCCAGAATCGGTACAACAACACCAGCACCGCGCTGCGGGAAGCGGTCGGCAGCGCGCGGGCCGGCGCCGTCAAGGGCGGCCGGGCATTCGTGACCTG
This sequence comes from Deltaproteobacteria bacterium, assembly GCA_029565915.1. Classification (GTDB taxonomy): domain Bacteria; phylum Myxococcota_A; class Polyangia; order JAAYKL01; family JAAYKL01; genus JAKQNG01. The sequence continues at coordinate 750 of JAKQNG010000010.1, read as the reverse complement.
GCACCGGGATCACACCTATTATGAAAGCGGTGACTGGCGCGGTACCTGGAAGGAGGAAGGCGGCGGCGTGATGATCAACCAGGCCATCCACACGCTGGATTTGCTGCAGTGGATGCTCGGCACGCCGACCGCCATCCGCGGCAGCTGGCATCTCCGGGAGCTTGGCGAGGTGATTGAGGTGGAGGATACCGCCGAGGCGTTCATCCGTTTCGACAATGGGGCCAACGGCTTGTTCTACGCCACCAATGCTTATTGCACCGACGCGCCCGTGATGCTTGAAATCGTCTGTGAGCACGCTGTGATGCGCCTTGACGGCATGCTGACCATCCGGTACGATGACGGAGAAGTCGTCACGGTCACCGAGCAGGATGTGATCACGGGTGAAAAATCGTATTGGGGGAGCGGGCACAAGGCGCTTGTCGCCGACTGGTATGCCAAAATGCGTTCAGGGGAACCCTTCCCCGTCGACGGTGCCGCCGGGCTTCCCGCGCTTCGCCTGGTTTTGGGCCTGTATCAGTCGGGACGCACCCATGCCGCGGTGTCGCTGTAGCGCAAGCCCATTTCAACGGCCGGAGTCATTCAATCCGCGAGACGCCTCCACAAGGGGCGTCTTGCGGTGTTCGTCCGCCGGGAGGCATGTGGGAAATGCGCGGTGGCGCGTCTTTTCAAGGCCATGGCATCGACCACGCAAGAAATGCCATGGCCGCTGCAAGGCGATGGCATCGTCCGCGCGCTGCAGGCATTACACAA
>JAKQNG010000005.1 GCA_029565915.1 Deltaproteobacteria bacterium | reverse complement strand
TTATTACGTTAACTCTTCGGCCCCGCAGAACAGTCTCCCGTCCCGCGAAACCTTACGTTGACCCGTTTCTCGGTTATTGTCTGATTTTCAAAGACTGAACTGCCGCCGGGGTTGGGCCGGCTGGCGCCGAAGCGGGGGGTGATATACGCATCCGACGATTGGGAGTCAACCATAAAAAAAGGAAATTCATTCATTTTCTTTTTCTTCGCTGAAAACCCCCATTTTACGGGGTTTCCGCCCCGCTTTCCGCCAGGACGGTTGCGGCGATGAGGAACCAGGCCGAATGGGGAAGCCACTGTTCCAGCCATCTCCACCGATCATTTCCCTGCGGAACAAATCCCGGCGCTCCCCAGAATGCAATACCGCTGCCATCCCAGCCGCTGCCGGTAATGCCGTTGGCAATCCCGCCGTCCAGATCTCCATGATTCTTGTGATTGGGCAACGGGCTGTAATCCGGCGGATGCTTCTGTCCAACCCCGCGCAGAAAACACATGTCGAACGGGTTGCTGCCGAGAATCCAGTTCATCTGATCGGCGGCGAAGGCATTGAGCCGATGGCGGATGGCGCCATCCATCGAAGCGGCAGTACCTCCCGCAACAGCAGCCGCCGCAAGGGAGGCCAGCCGCGCATTCTCTCCCTGCCACCAGTATTCACTTTCATTGATATGCGGAATAAAGAAGCCGTCGGTGACTTCGCTGCCCGCCAGAAAGCTCTGTCGCGCATAACCATAGGGATTTGCCGTACGCGAGGTGACCACCAGCAGATACTCCAGATGGCGGGTGATGATCTCTGTGGCCGCTTTCTGTCGCGACGGGTCCTTTTCCACTTCCAGATATCGCACCAGCGCCATCACCGGCAAGCCCGCATCTGAGGCATGCCAGAACGGTCGATTCCCGTCGTCGGCGATAAAATATCCCCGACTGTGGAGGCGCTCTGACAAGCGACGGGCGCGGTCCCTCGCCGCATCCAGATACGCCGGATCTCCGGTGGCCGCGAACAGCTCGGCGGCCGCCATCAATCCCGAATAGTCGTCGATGATGTTTTCCTTGCCATCGTCCAGATACGCCATGTTGTGTTCGCGCAGATGCGCAAACGCGATTACGGCCTTGTCCAGATAGGTTTCCCCGGTGAAATCGCCCCGGTGCTCCAGGGTGGAAATCCGCGCCAGGGCAGCGATGCTCATGCCGGCACCTTCCCGCATGCCCGCCTGCCATTCATCGGTCAGTGTGCCGGTCTGGTGTTCGAATGCACAGATGGCCCGTTCCCGCGGTTCGCCGCTCCAACGATCAAACACGTTGATATAGAAAAAGCCGCTCTCGTCGAGAATTCGCACCAGATAGTCCGCGCCCCAGACCGCCTCGGCGGCGAGGACGGCCCGCTGTTTCTCTGTCAGCCGTCCGTCGCGACTGCGGTCATGCACGAAGGCGAGGGCCCACGCCACCAGAGGGATCTGCTGCGGGTTCATGAAATTCGCATAGCTGAGATGGGACAGGTATTTGGAGATGTCCCCGGATGCATCGTACCAGCCGCCCCGCACATCCCGGGTCCTGCCTTTTCCGAAAAAGGGTGCATTCGCGTCCGCCCGCAGGATTTCGGGTTCATCCGCCCGGGATTTTGAAAAGTAGCCAAGAACCATGTCGAATGTGGCGTCAAACAGGGTCTGGTCGCGAACCCCCGTCGGCGACGACGAAGTATTTCCCACGCGCAGAACGATGTCTCCGGGAGTCTTCCATCGGGAAAAATCCGCCACGTAGTAGTAGGGCCCGCCTCCCCATTGCGAAAACCCCGCGATCCGGGACAGCTTTTCTTTCAACACCGGGGCACCTGTCCGCATATCCACCACTTCAAATTCCGCCTGCGGCTCCGTCGACTCGACCACTGCCCGCTTGGGACCGTCGGCCGGATAGAACAGCTGATTGACATGGATTTTTACGGGTCGATCCCGGTCGGCGGGCAGGCGATACACCCGCTCCATCTTCGGCGGTGATGTGGCAATACGGCCCGACGGCAGGATGCAGGAAGTCAGCAGCAGTCCGCAGACAACGGTTGTCAGCACGGAAAGGCGAACGGTGTGACAGTCGAGGGGCATGTCGGGCTCCTTTTCAGGTTCGGTGATATCGATTATTTTTTTTCTTCGAGAAACCGACAGGTCATGCCGTCGAAGGCGTCGATGCGTCGATCGCGGAAGAAGGGCCAGATTCGCCGCACCTGCTCGGCGCGGGCGGGATCGATGTCCACCGTGAACAGCTCCTGCGCCGAATCGGAGGCGCATTTCTGCAGCTCTCCCTGGGGACCGGCGACAAAGCTGTTGCCCCAGAATGCAATGCCGGCGGTCTGTCCGGAGGGATCGCTTTCGTGCCCCACCCGGTTGACGGCGATGACGGGCAGCCCGTTGGCCACCGCGTGCCCCCGCTGCACGGTCATCCACGCATCCAGCTGGCGCTCGCGTTCATCGGGATCATCTCCCGGATTCCAGCCGATGGCCGTGGGATAGACCAGCAGCTCAGCGCCCCGCAGGGCACACAGGCGCGCCGCTTCGGGATACCACTGATCCCAGCACACCAGCACACCGATGCGACCCACCGACGTGTCGATGGGAACAAACCCCGTGTCACCGGGCGCAAAATAGAACTTTTCATAAAACCCCGGATCGTCGGGAATATGCATCTTGCGGTAGATCCCGGCGATCCCGCCATCCGCCTCCATCACCACCGCGGTGTTATGATACAGCCCCGGGGCCCGCTTTTCGAAGAGCGACAGCACCAGCACCACCTGCAGCCGCCGTGCCAGGGCGCCGAAGCGCTCCGTGGACGGGCCTGGAATCGGTTCGGCGAGATCAAACGCGTCCGTGTTCTCCACCTGACAGAAATACAGGGAATTGTGCAGTTCCGGCAGTACGATGAGCTGCGCGCCCCTCGATGCCAGCACCTCGATGCGGTTTTCCAGAAGGGCGATGTTGCCCTCCACACTGTCGCCGAACTGCTCCTGGACAATGCCAACCCGGAATGGTTGCCTGCGGTCGCTCATCGGGCCTCCTTGCGCAGCACCCCGGAAGGGTACTGCATGGTCACGCAGTGCAGGGAACCGTGCTGGCGGATGAGGACGCGGCAGTCAATCCCGACGATGTCCCTTTCGGGAAATGCCGCTGACAGGATTTCCGCCGCCTGCGCATCTTTTTTCGTTTCGTAAAACGGCACCAGCACCGCGCCGTTGATGATCAGGAAATTTGCGTAGGTTGCCGGCAACCGCGCGCCCTCGAAAAAGATGGGCTCGGCCATGGGCAGCGGAAGAAGGCGGTAGTGACTGCCTGTGGCGGTTGTAAATGTACGCAGCTGCTCGCGCATCCGCCGCAGTGGTTCAAAGTGCCCGTCGCCCTCGTCGTCACAGTGCACGTACGCGATGGTGTCCGCGCTGCAGAATCGTGCCAGCGTATCGATGTGGCTGTCTGTATCGTCCCCTTCCAGCCCGCCGTGATCCAGCCAGAGCAGCCGCGAAGCGCCCAGATCCGCGCGGAGTCGCCCTTCAATGTCCTCTTTTGACAGGCCGCCGTTGCGATTGACGGACAGCAGGCATTCCGAGGTGGTCAGAATGGTGCCGCGGCCGTCCGACTCGATGGCGCCGCCTTCCAGCGCGAAGGACAGGCGATTGCCGTAGGCCACGGCGTCGGCAAATACGCTGCGGTCAAAGAGGGTGCCGGTGATGCGGTTGTCCAGGCCGGCGGGGAACTTGAGGCCCCAGCCGTTGAACTGATAGTCGAGCACCACGGGTTCATCGCCGCGAAGAACGGTGATGCCGCCGTGATCCCGGCTCCAGGTGTCGTTCGTGTCGCAGGGCACGATGGCCACCCGGGCCATGTCCACGCCCTTCAGGGCCTTTTTGGTTGTCGCCACATCCGGAGTGACCACCAGCAACTGCTCCCGGGCGGCGATTTCCCGGGCGATCCGGACAAAGCAGTCCACCGCTTCCTTCAGGCAGGGCGCCCAGTCCGTTTGCGGATGGGGCCAGGTGAGCTGCACGCCGCTCTGCGCTTCCCATTCCGCCGGCAGACGGACTTCAGAACCCATCGAATTTCTCCTTCTGCCGGGATGCCGTCAGCAGGTATTCGAGAAACGGCTTTCCCACCCGGAGCCGGGCGCGGCCGTCTTTAATGGTGACCACGGTGACGAGCCGGCACATGAACAGGGCGACAATCGGACAGGTAACCGCCAGAAGGGCACCCACCACAATCAGGGTGCCTTCCATCCCGGGCAGAAGTCCTGTACCGGCGCCAATCATCATGGCAATGCCAGTCAAGAGTCCAAGCCAGCCCACCAGAAATCCGTTGCGCCGGCGCCGCCGGTGGACATCGCACACCCCCACGTGGACGGTCGCCCGTCGGCGGACCAGCGCCGCCACAATCGCATAGATGATGATATTGAACATCAAGGTGAGGTAGACGGCCGGGTGGTGCCAGAACAGCTTCAGGGTCTGCCGGTAGCCGATGGCGGGTGCACCGCAGACCACGCAGCGGTCGGGCCAGGTGAGACCGTCCGGCGTCAGCACGTCCCTGCCACTCACCACCAGCTCGGCCGTATCGGCGGCGCTTTTCCCTTCAATGTCCGATGACGGCGGCGCGTAGGGGTTGAACTCCGGCTCAGATGTCTGCGTCATAGAAAATCTCCTGTCCGTCCACCAGCCGATCACATTCGATGGTCAGCACCGGATCGCTGCCGCCCGCCATGACCCGGTATTCCCGGCTTGTGCCCGGCAGAAGGCCTTTGAGGGAATCGGCGGATCGCACGCCGTTCACAGCCACATACGCATCGTAATAGATGGGCGCGATGCCGGTGTTGCGCACCGTGACCAGGGCGTTGTCCGTGGCGACGCGGAATGCCGTCACCTCGAACCGGTAGCCCATGGCCATGCCCGCCGCTTCAATCCGCTCCGGCGTCTGATATTCCGGCTGGTCGTTGCCGATGATGTAGGTCAGGTTGTACTGGGCCGCCAGCTCCTCGAAGGAAATGCCGTGGGGTCCGTCGGGCAGGTCGAGGGCATGCTGCTGATCGTAGTCGGTGTAGTAGCTGAACTCGCCGCCCACCGGAGATGTCATCCGCCGGTCCGCGCCGAAGAAGTCGAAGCAGTCCGCGTTATATTCGCCGTGGCCTTCGTGCAGGAACGAATCGTCGAACAGCCCGAAGGGAATGTCGAGCAGGTCGGGACTGGCGGCGAGGGGCGTGTTTTCTTCGTCCGCCGCGTCGATGGAGATGCTCCAGTGCAGGGTGTTGAAGGCACTGTGGAGGTGGTTGAAGAATTCTTCCTGAAAGGCCTTGTCGGGAAAATTCACGCCGAGGTCCACGCCCGGTTCGTAGATGTGGTATTCGCCCCACAGACCGAAGCCCACCTGCAGGAACGCCATGCGGGGATCGTCATCGTAGCGTTCTGCAAATTCGGTGTAGAAACGCAGGGTGAACTGCTGCAGTTCCTCGTGGCCCCAGCAGGGAAACCAGGTGAGCTGCCCTTCGGTCATGCCGCTTGTTTCCACGCAGCCGTCCATTGCCTTGATATAAAGGGGCACGGTGGTCTGCGCGCCGGGATACACGTAGTAGAACCGCAGCGCCGCCTGATGGCCCCTCGAAGCGATGTCGTCCAGAAGGTCCTCCACGCCCGACCAGTCCCAGCCGTCGGGATTCATGGTCACCGCGATGTCGTCAAAGGGCATGTAGGAATACTCCAGGGCGATTTCCGTCCAGTCGCTGTTGCCGCCGTCGGCCCAGAACACGATGCCGGTCATGGGCTGGATGCCCTCCACGGCACTGGACAAGGGCACATCCGTGTAATCCGTATCGACGGGCACCGTGTCCGTGTCGGTGTCGGTATCGCCGTCGGAGTCGGTGTCGCTGTCGCCGTCGGTGTC